>JBFXFK010000010.1:36016-51812 GCA_050179135.1 Desulfatirhabdiaceae bacterium
CCAGACAATATCGAAGACAAACCCCGGGAAGCCTGCGGCCTGTTTGGTATTTGCGGTCATCCCGAATCCGCGCGGCTGAATTATTTTGGCCTTTATGCGCTTCAGCACCGGGGCCAGGAAAGCGCCGGAATCGCTGTGGTTCAAAATAATACCATCGTTTCACACAAAGGTATGGGTCTGGTCTCCGATGTCTTTGACATGTCTCATTTTGAGCATCTGCATGGAGACAGCGCCATCGGACATGTCCGTTATTCCACAACCGGCAGTTCGATTCTGACCAATGCACAACCCTTTGTGGTGCATCATCGGCAGCGGTCCTATGCCGTGGCGCATAACGGCAATCTGGTCAATGCGCATGGACTCAAGGCCGAACTGGAAGAAGCCGGATCGATTTTCCAGACGACCATGGACAGTGAGGTATTTCTGCATCTTTTTGTCAAAAACCTGGTTCTGGGATTTGAACAGGCCCTGATCGCCGCAACATCCCGGCTGAAAGGAGCGTTTTCCCTGATTGTCATGACCAGTCGGGGTGAGGTGATCGGCATCAAGGATCCCAATGGATTCAGACCATTATGTCTGGGGAAACTCAATGGCAGTTATGTGTTGGCTTCGGAAACCTGTGCACTTGACCTGGTGGAGGCGGAATTCATCCGGGAGCTGGATCCGGGAGAAATTGTCATCATCAGTCAAAACGGCGTCAAAAGCCTCCGTATCCCTCCGGCTTCCAAGCGATCCTTCTGCATTTTTGAATTCATTTATTTTGCCAGGCCGGACAGCACGATTTATGGCAAAAATGTGTATCTGACCCGCAAGGCCCACGGCAGACAACTGGCCAGTGAAGCCCCGGTGGATGCGGATATGGTCATGCCGTTTCCCGATTCCGGAACCTATGCGGCTTTGGGTTATTCCGAGGCATCCGGAATTCCGTTCGAAATGGGCATGATCCGGAACCATTATGTGGGCCGAACCTTTATTCAGCCCACACAGAGCATGCGGGACTTTGGTGTACGGGTCAAACTGAATCCGGTCAAGGAACTGTTGACCGGAAAAGACGTCATCATTATCGAGGATTCCATCATTCGTGGCACCACGGTCCGCACCCGTGTCAAGGCGCTTCGGGAGCTGGGGGTCAAACGCGTGCATCTGCGCGTCAGTGGACCGGCCCACCGGTTTCCCTGCCATTACGGGATCGATTTTTCAACCAAAGGCGAACTGATCGCATCCCGAATGGATGTGAACCAACTGCGGGATTTTCTGGGCCTGGATACCCTGCACTATCTGACGCTTTCCGGGCTCCTGTCCTCCACAGGCGTTCCCGATCCGGAAGATCATTTCTGCAAGGCCTGTTTTGATGGATGCTATCCGGTCAACTTTGACGGGACGATATCCAAATATTGTCTGGAATGACAGCACCCCAAATGCATACTGTCGAATTTTCAAAAAACAGCGTCAATGTCTTTTTTCACATCCTGACCGCATGCAACCTGCAATGCCGACACTGTTACATCAATCCGGATCAGCATGGCCGGAATACGCTGGATATCTCGACCATAACGGCATGGATGGATATTTTCAGCAGCTCCGGCAAAAATGCCAACATCATTTTTCTGGGCGGCGAACCCACGCTGCATCCCGAACTGTCCGATGCGATCCACCACGCCAAAAAAACCGGATACAAATCCATCACCGTTGACACCAACGGATATCTCTTCCATGACATTTTAAACCGGGTGACACCGGACGATGTCAATGCATTCAGCTTCAGTCTGGATGGCGCCACACAGGAGACCAATGACCGGCTGCGAGGGATCGGATCATATTCCGTCATTCTGGCAGGAATTCGGGAATCGGTAAAAAAAGGGTTTGGCGCCAGTGTCATCTATACGGTCAGCGATTCGAACATTCATGAAATCGACAAAATGCCAGATCTGCTTCACGGTTTGGGCGTTGACCGCTTTTTCATTCAGGTGATCGGACTGCGGGGACGTTCGGCCGGATCCGCATCGGCCTCCGGTGTATGCCATCAGGTTCGATCCGAAGACTGGCTGGGTATCATACCCAAGACGGCGCGCCATGCGGCCCGTCTGGGAATGACCGCCATCTATCCCAAGGTGTATCTGGAACCCCGCGAACGCTTTGAATGTGCGGGAAATGTCGCTGAAAACTATTTCATCTTTCCAAATGGCCGGGTTTACCGGTGTCCGTTGTGCGAGGATTACCCCATTCACAGCCTGGTCATCGAAAACAACCGTCTGAAACCGGTCCCGGGCATCACCGAAGCCAGTCTGTTTCAATTATCCATTCCAGAAGGCTGCGTCATGAACCGCCTGATTCAGCCGGATAACATCCACTATCTGCCAAATGGTCTTCCCGAAAACAGAATTGCCTGCTGTCTGTTAAAAAACCAGATCAGCCCGCCTGCATGATGGTTCATACGTCCTTGAAGGAGAAAAATTCATGAACGAGCCGCTGTTGCAAAAAACCAGTCAAAAAGCTGCCATATTCCTTCTTTCCGGATTTTTGGGAGCCGGTAAAACCACCCTGCTGAAGCGCATTCTTTCCTGGGAAACCGATCTGTCCGATACCATTGTGCTGGTGAACGAATTCGGGGATGTGGGTATCGATGGCGATCTTCTCAAGAATTCCGGATCGGATGTCGTCGAGCTCAACAGCGGATGTATCTGCTGCACCTTGAGCAATGACTTCAGGCAGTCTTTAACCGGCATTCTGGAGCGATATCATCCCAAACGCATATTCATCGAGTCCTCCGGAGTGGCGGATCCAACATCCATTGTCCCGCTTTTGCACGAAGCCCCACTGGCGGAAGGCCTGAAACTTGAAAAAATTGTGACCGTTCTGGATGCCGATTACTGGGAGGCCCGTGAAAACTTTGGGAGATTGTTTTACAACCAGCTTGAAATCGCCAATCTCATTCTTCTGAACAAGGTCGATCTGCTGGATAAAGCAAAAATTCCAATCTATTTAAAGGATCTGCATGACATGATGCCGCACTGCCAGGTCATCCCCACGGTTCGCTGCAACATTGATCCGGAAATTTTCAATTCACGGCCAGTATCCGGAGGCATCATGCTGAAACCCATTCATCTCTTTCAGGAACTGGTCATGAATGCCAACGGGGAATATGATGTCGCCAGTTCGAATGCGTCACCCGGGGTATCCGTATCATCCGGAAAATTTGTGACATTTTCTTTTGAACACTCCGGAATAATGGATGAAACATGCTTCAATCGCTTTGTTGACACACTGCCGCTGGAAGTATTTCGGATGAAAGGCGCCGTCCAGTTCCCCGATCGGATCGAACTGATCAATTTTGTGGGTGGAAAAGGGGAGTGGTCGGATTGGGATGGAGAGGCAAAAACGCGTCTGGCCTTTATCGGATGGAATGTGGTCCCGGAAGAAATCCTTGATAAACTGAACCAGTGTATCATCTGATCGGGGATTCTCGCGCTCCACTGATGTCTCAGAGCCTGTTTGAAGATCCCGTCTGAGGCCCGCCAACTGCGTTGAAAAGCACCTCAAAATGCTCACATACTCCGTGTATGCTCCGCTTTTGATGCACTTTTCGCCTTGTTATCGGGCCTGATCCAGAATCTTCAAACAGGCTCACAATACTGAATGAAAGGCCGGCACGGCATGATCCGGATTGAAAATCTGACCAAACACTTCAAAGCCACTGAAGCCCTGAAAGGTGTCAACCTGCATGTCTTTTCCGGAGAACTGTTTGCCTACCTGGGTCCCAACGGCTCGGGTAAAACCACCACAATCAACATCCTGACCGGCCTTTCCAGACCCTCTTCCGGAAATGCGTTTCTAAACGGATTTCATATCGAAAAGGACACGCTTCAGGCCAAACGCCAATGCGGGCTGGTTCCCCAGACCATCAACCTGGATCATGAACTGACCGTCGCTGAAAACCTGGACATTCATGGCAAACTGTTTGACATGTCCCGAAAGGACCGGATTTCCCGGATTGACGAATTGCTGGACTATAACGAGATCAGTGATCGTAAAAACAGTCTGGTCAAGCATCTTTCCGGTGGATTGAAGCGCCGGGTCATGATTGCCCGGGCACTGATGCATTCCCCCAGAATTCTTTTTCTGGATGAACCCACGGTCGGGCTGGATCCGGCCATCCGGCGCCGGATATGGGCCCTGATCAAACGCATTCAGCAAAATGGCGCCACCATCTTTCTGACAACCCACTATATCGAAGAAGCCGAATTTCTGGCAAATCGGGTGGCTTTCCTGGATGGCGGACGGATTGCAGCCATTGATACGCCGCAAAATCTGATGGCCAAACTGGGCACATGGGCTCTGGACCGGCTGGTTGGCGAGGATATGGAAACCCGGTATTTTGAAACACGGGAAGCCGCCAAACAATACATTGAATCGCAACAGGGCAGTTTTTCCATTCGACGGATCAATCTGGAGGATGTCTTCATCGCCACCACCGGAAAAAAGGTTCTTCCATGAAATGTATCCTGGCCATTTATCAGCGGGAAATGCTGATTCTGAGAAAAAAGCTCTTCAAGCAGATCGCATCCATGTCTGTAAGCCCGCTGCTGTATCTGATCGCATTTGGTTTTGGAATGGGAAAAGATGTCCAGATTGGCGACAGGCCCTATACGGAATTCCTGATTCCGGGGCTGATTGCCATGAGCAGCATGATCCAGTCGTTTGCCATTGCCAGCGAGATCAACATCGCCCGGTTTTACTGGCGCATTTTTGAGGAATTTCAGGCGGCGCCCATCCGGAACATTTCCTATGTGACCGGCGAAGTCATGGCCGGCGTCACCCGGGCTCTGATTTCTTCCTGTGTGATCATCTTTATTGCATGGATGTTTGGCGTTGTTCTGTCATACAATCTGTTTTTCTGGCTGGCTGTCATTTTGAATGCGTTTGTTTTCGCTTCTCTTGCCGTATGTCTGGCCATGCTGGTAAAATCCCATGCGGATCAGGCACTGCTGACCAATTTTTTTATCACGCCAATGGCGTTTCTGGGTGGAACCTTTTTTCCACTGGACCGCATGCCGGAATGGGCACAGACTATTCTTCAGTTTCTGCCGCTGACCCATGCGGCCCGGGCAATTCGGGCGTCGGCATTCGGGGATGTGCCGTCCCTGTTTTCCTTTCTGCTCCTGGCCGGTATCGGAAGCATCCTCTTTATTCTGGCATTTTATTGTGTCAATCAGGCAAAAACGTAGGGAAGGCTGAAGGGTGAAGACTGAAGGGTGAATCAGGAGGTAATCATGAATTCAGAAGTTGAAAATATTGCCAAAAAAGCGCTCAGTTTTTCACTTTCCGATAGAGCATATTTGGCAGAAATTTTATTGGAGAGTATGGATTTGGAGGACGAGGTCTTTGTCTCAAAAGAATGGGTTGATGAACTCCAGAGAAGATGTGAAGAAATTGATACTGGAAAAGTTGAATTGTTGGATGGGGAAGAATCTTTAATGAAGCTGCGACAGAAATATGAAACCATATGAGTTCCATCCGCAAGCTCTTGAAGAGATCGATGATTCCATATCTTTCTATAGCGATAGGCAACCCGGACTGGGAAAACGTTTTCTGAAAGCGTTGGATGCTGCTATTTTAAAAATACGTATCAATCCATTACTGTACCCCAAAATAGCTGATGAAATAAGGATTTGTCGTTTACCACGTTTTCCTTTTGGAATAATTTATCGGATTGGTGATGAGAGGATTGAAATTGTTGCTGTGATGCATTTGAAAAGAAAACCAGGTTATTGGAAGACACGAACATAGCCAGGTTCAAGTGGGTTGTTCTGACATACAAATTCCTTCATTCTTTTGTTTACACTGACGCAGGAGCTTCTAAAACGGGTTCCCAAGCAGGAGATTGGGAACCCGTCCCAAAAAGTAGGAAAGGATGAAAGATAAAGGAAGTCACCCTGTTTTGTCGGGGGATTGCAGTTTGATGCACTCCCCCGATCTTTCTACTTTGGGCCTATAAACCCGCCATCCGCTTATATATCATAATACAGCGTAAATTCATGTGGATGGGGTCGCAGTTTCACCGGATCCACTTCATTCTTTTTCTTGTACTCGATCCAGGTATCAATGACATCCTGGGTAAATACATCTCCCTTCATCAAAAATGCATGGTCGTCTTTCAGGGCATCCAGAGCCTCTTCCAGCGATCCCGGAGCAGACGGCACTTCGGCCAGTTCTTCGGGCGGCAGATCATAAATATTCTTGTCCAGCGGATCACCCGGATCCATTTTATGCTCGATACCGTCCAGCACCGCCATCAGAATGGCGGAAAAAGCCAGATACCCGTTGCACGAGGGGTCCGGAGTCCGAAATTCAATCCGTTTGGCTTTTGGTGATGAACTGTACATGGGAATTCGAATCGCGGCGCTGCGGTTCCGGCTGGAATAGGCCAGATTGACCGGCGCCTCATAGCCCGGTACGAGCCGCTTGTAGCTGTTGGTGGTCGGGTTGGTGAATGCACAAAGGGCCTTGCAGTGTTTCAGAATGCCGCCGATTGCCCAGAGCGCCATTTGAGAAACACCGGCATACTGATCACCGGCAAAAAGCGGCTGACCATCTTTCCAGATACTGATATGGGTGTGCATGCCGGTGCCATTGTCGCCATAAAGCGGTTTGGGCATGAATGTGACCGTATGGCCATTGCGATACGCCACATTTTTCAATACATACTTGAACCATACCAACTGATCGGCCATTTCCACCAATGGTTTGAAGCGCATGTCAATTTCAGCCTGACCCGCCTGCGCCACCTCATGGTGCTGGGCCTCAATCCGGATTCCCAGACTTTCGAGGGTCAACAGCATCTCGGTTCGCAGGTCCTGAAACTTGTCCATTGGCGGAACCGGAAAATATCCTTCCTTGAGTCTGGGTTTGTAACCCAGGTTTGGTCCCTCATCCCGACCCGTATTCCAGGTGCCTTCAATGGAATCAATTTCATAAAAGGCCCGGTTCTGTGCCGATTCAAACCGAATATCATCAAAAATGAAAAACTCGGCCTCCGGGCCGATGAAAGCCGTGTCACCGATGCCCGTGGTTTTGAGATAATTTTCCGCCTTTCGGGCGATAAACCGCGGATCACGGCTGTAAGGCTCCAATGTCACCGGGTCAA
This sequence comes from Desulfatirhabdiaceae bacterium, assembly GCA_050179135.1. Taxonomy (GTDB): domain Bacteria; phylum Desulfobacterota; class Desulfobacteria; order Desulfobacterales; family Desulfatirhabdiaceae; genus UBA4064. The sequence continues at coordinate 43,161 of JBFXFK010000010.1, forward strand.
CGATATTGGCAATCAGAACCAGCGTGGGATCTTTATAAAACGGGTCCATTTTGGCGGTTGTTGGATCGGGCATGATCAACATGTCGCTGGCATTGATCGGCTGCCATCCCCGAATACTGGAACCGTCAAATCCGTATCCATCCTCAAAACTGGATTCATCCAGTTCACCGATGGGTACGGTAAAATGCTGCCAGACTCCGGGGAAATCGATAAACCGCAAATCCACTACCTTTGCGCCTTTTTCTTTTGCCATGGCCAATACTTCAACTGGTTTCATCTAATTTTCCTTTCAAAGGGAATTGTTGCTGTTTATAAAAATGATATTTTCCTTATTTATTCTGAATTCTGGCTTCTGAATTCTGTTTTTCCACAATTATTGACCGACATCAGTAACCTCAAACCCACAACGCTTTTTTATATCGCGTCCTTTCCCCTTTCCCCGGTTCGAACCCGAATGGCCTGTTCAACGGGCATCACAAATATTTTTCCATCGCCCAGTTTTCCGGTATTGGCGGCGCTTCTGATCTTTTCAATGACCTTGTCCACCATTCCGGATTCCACGATGACCTCTATTTTGATTTTTGGTATAAAATCAACAATATATTCGGCACCCCGATAGATTTCCTTATGCCCTTTCTGTCGTCCGTAACCCTTGACTTCAGATACGGTCATCCCCTGAATGCCGATTTCATTCAGGGCTTCCTTAACATCATCCAGCTTGAACGGCTTGATGATCGCCTCAATCTTCTTCATCTGCTTCCTCCTGTTTTCCGTTTCCTCCCAGAACATCCATCAGGGCCTGCCTGATGGACGCAAGCTGGTCCATAGAATCAATTTTTTGACCGTCAAAATCCCGTACATAAAATACATCCACTATCTGATCGACCTTTGTGGCGATTTTGGCCACCCATATATCCAGCCCGCATCGGAAAATGGCGTCTGTGATATGATACAGCAGGCCGGGTGAATTCTGGGAAAACACCTCGATAATCGTAAAAAAACTGGATGCCGCGTTATCCACTTCGATGCGGTGGGGTCGCTGATCTTCATGGTGTCTTTCCGGAAAACCGGTATTCCCCCGGTTTCTGAGTGCCTCCGACAAATCCAGATTCCCGTAAAGTGCATCCGTCAAATTCTTATGGGCCCGGTCCCAGCGTTCCTGCTCAAACAACAAGTCCGGCGGCGGGGTCACATTGAAGATATCCAGTGCGGTGTTGTTTCGCCAGGTAAAAATCTGGGCATCCAGAATATCCATGCCGTTCAGGGTAAACACACCGGCAATTTTTGAGAACAGACCAGGCCGGTCTCTGGCGCATATGGTCACGGTTCGGGTATGGGTGTCCTCTGATCCCTCGATCTGCCAGACAAATTCTCTGTCCGCTTTTTCATGAAATAGGTGAACATGTTTCAGCACATCGGATGCCGATGCATACACCAGATATCGGGGAGACATCATCTCGTATAACGACTGGATTTCTTTCGTGGCGGATTCCGAATTTGCCGAGAGCAGAATGAGGGATTTCTTTTTTTCCATGTCCCGGATCACCTGCTGGCTGGCCAGATCACCATGCTCCAGAATATTGAGTACCTTGAGAAAAAAATCCCGCAACAGCGCCGCCGTCCATTCGTTCCAGGCCTTGGGCCCGGTGGATATGGAATCCGCCACGGTCAGGAGATACAACATTTTCAAAAGGGATATATCCCGAATTTTCCGGGCACACCCGATGGAGGTCTCCTCATCGTTGATATCCCGCCGGGTCGCCGTCTTGATGAGCAACAGATGCTCCTCGATCAGAAACACAACCATTTCGATATCGCGTTTGCGGTAACCGTAGCGGCCCAGAATATCCCTTGCCATAACAGCCCCGATATGCGAATGGGAGCCGCTCTGTTCCCCCTTGCCCACATCGTGAAGCAGCGCAGCCCATAACAGCCATTTTCGCATCGGAAAGATATCCTTGTACAGTTCACCACACAGGGTGCACGCAACGCTGTCATCACTGGTGCCGAATTTCTTGATGGTGGCCACAACCCGAAGAGAATGCTTGTCAACCGGATACAGGTGATACTCGTCATATTGAATCCGGTTGGTGATTTTTTTGTATTCCGGAATGAAGATGGGCAGGAAACCGGCAACCAGCATTTCATCCAGTGCATGGAAACGGGGAGATGACGCCATCAGCACCTTTTCGAAAGACCGGACAACCTGTGACGCGGCAATAAAATCCTCATCCGCCAGATGCTGAAACTCCCGGATCAGCCGCCTGGCTTCTCCATTCAGAGGCAGGTTTGACCGGGCGCTTTCCTCAAATATCTGCATCAGAAGAAACGGATTATGAAAAATTGCCTCTCCCGAAACAAAATTGACCGCGCCCCGCTGAACTTCGATTCCGGGTGTTCGGGTTTTGACAGCCATTTTCATCTGGCGGGCCGATTTTTTTTCATGTGACAAATCATACAGAAAAATTCGGAGCTGCTGTTTGACAAATTCCATTTCGGCATGAATCCGGCTGAGCATCCGCTCCACCGGGTGCTGAACATCGGATCGAATAAATTCAAGCCGTCTGGCCAGCCTGGGCTGATATTCAAAATGCAGTTGATCACATTTCCGGTTGGCCATGTAATGCAGATTGTTGCGAATAATCCAGATAAACGACAATGCCTGACTGAGCTGATGAAATTCATCATGGGAGAGGTATCCATAGTATTCCAGATCCCGGAACTCCCGAATATCCGAACGAATCTGTGCAATCCATCGAATGGTGTGATAATCCCGCAACCCGCCCTGCCCTTCCTTGAGATTGGGCTCCAGCAGATAGGCGGAATCCCCATACCGGCGATGCCGGTTCTCGCTGGCCTCGATCAGAACAGAAACCAGTTCGGTGGATCGGGGAAGGATGACATCCTCCCGCAACTGCTTCATGAAAGCGGTGAAAAGCGGGGTCATGCCACAGATCAGCCTGCTGTCCAGAAGCGAGGTGAGCACCTCGATATCGGTTGCGGCAATTTCAAGGCATTCTGCGATGGAGCGCGTGGCATGACCCACGGAAATTCCAATATCCCACAACGGATATACAATCTCCTGAATCAGGGATTCTACGGCATCCGGAACCTGTTTTTCAAAAAGAAACATCAGATCGATATCCGAATGAACACACTGCTCCCTTCTGCCATATCCGCCCAGTGCAATCATGGCGTAGGGATTTTTGTTGGTCATCAGCAATGGACCGACCAGACTGGACGCATAGCATTGACAGAAATAATCATCAAAAATCACGGTGTGGGCATTCAGAAAATCTGCTGTGTTTTCACGGATCGCCGCAGAAATCAGTCGATCGCGTTTTTTCTTCAGTATGGCAGATGGACATTCGGACATGGATGAGCCTTGTCATGGAAAACCGTTTCAGTGTTGGGACTGAATTATTGCATTCCGGAAACATGCGCTCACGCGCTATTGGGATTCAGTCATATTTGATATTCTTTAAAGCAATTCATGTGCCATTTATCAAATAAATACTATCATATTGATTTTATATATAATATCACCACATGACATATCATTCGTTTTTGGGTTTTTACACAATTGTTATAGTTTAATGGAATTCGGATACAATTTTGTAATAAATATCGGATAAAGGGGGAAAACTGCGGTGAACAATGCCTTGATCGTGAGGATCATATCCAGTATTGAGATTTGAGTCGTGAGTAGTGAGAACCTGCCGGGGTGTCCATCGGCCGGAATGCCGGTATGCTGCCCCCTTCAGTCTTCAGCCTTCAGCCTTTATATCTAACTTCATATATTGACACCAATAGCAATTCCCTTTACATTAACATATCATCATATGGATGAGCATGCGATTTTTCGGAGGATGACCCGTGTATTCCAAAATTCTTGTACTCCGTTTTCCCCAGACAGAAGTTCAGCGTCCCATTGTCTGCCATCTGGCGCGGGACTATGATTTGACATTCAATATTCTTAACGCCCAGGTATTGCCGCGCAGAGAAGGTATCATGGTGCTGGAGCTGAGCGGCGCCCGCAAAAATTTCAAGGATGGCGTCAACTACCTGAAAGAGCAGGGTGTTCAGGTTCAGAATGCATCCCAGGATATCCGGCGGGATGCCAAACGGTGTACCCACTGCGGCGCCTGCACCGCGGTTTGCCCCACCGGCGCATTGTATATCGAACGTCCGGAGATGAGCGTCAATTTCGATCAGTCCAAATGCTCGGTATGCGAACTGTGTATTACCGCTTGCCCGGTCCGGGTCATGTCTGCCCGCCCCACCAATACGCTCTTTTTTGAATGAGCCGGTGTATCGCCGTTGCACTCAGCGGCGGCGTGGATTCACTGGTCGCCGGTTTTCTGCTGAAGCAGAAAACCGACCGCGTGGTGGGCATTCATTTCACAACCGGATTCGAACAGGCAGACCCGGATGACAGCAGCGGCAAAAACGTGCCGGGTTCAAATCTGACGCATACCCTTCTCGATCATCTGAAACACCAACTGAATATTGATGTCATTCATATCGACTGCAAAGATGCCTTTCGACGACTGGTAGTTGACTATTTTATCCAAACCTATCAGTCCGGTCAAACGCCCAATCCCTGCCTGGTTTGCAACCCCCTGATCAAATTTGGCGTAATACGGAATGCGGCATCCAAACTGGGAGCCGAAGAACTGGCAACCGGTCATTACGCCCGAACGGCAATGGATCCGGATGGACAGTATCATCTGCTGACCGGTGTGGACCCTCAAAAAGATCAATCCTATTTTTTGTCCCGGATGACACAGAACAACCTGAAATCCGCCATGTTTCCGCTGGGGACCCTGACAAAATCACGTGTGCGGGAAATTGCCGCGGAAAACAGTCTGATTCCGTTTTCCCGAAATGAAAGTCAGGATGTCTGTTTTATCAAAAACATGAATTATGCGGACTTTATCAGCAGACAGGGTGAGATTCAGCCCGAGCCGGGCCTGATTGTGGATGTTCAGGGACGTGTTTTGGGAAAGCATTCCGGACTGCACCGGTTTACCGTTGGTCAGCGTCGGGGTATCAATGTTCCGGCTGCCAATCCCTATTATGTGGTGCGTCTGGATGCACAGGCAAACCGGCTGATTGTGGGATGGAAGGAAGAACTGGCTGTATCGGAATGCCGGGTGACCCACATCAACTGGATCGAGCACATTCCGTCAGGCCCGATTGAAATTTCTGTCCGGCTGCGTTACCGGCATCAGGCCACTCCGGCCCTTCTGATTCCGGAAAGCGGCCATACCAGCGTGCGTGTCTGTTTTGAAAAACCCCAGGCTGCTGTCACACCCGGTCAGGGAGCGGTGTTTTACCAGGGCGAGGTGGTATTGGGCGGCGGGTTTATCTCATCCGATTTTCAGGCGTCATGAATCACCTGAAACCCGGCCTGTTTGAGCGCATCCTCGATGCCATTGGTTTTTGCCGATCCAATTCGAAAGGAATAGATTTTGTCACACGACGGGGTGGCGTTCATGCCGATTTGAACGATATCACCCCCATTTTCCTGAATGATCTGCACCACCCGGTTTAATGCTTCCGGCTCACATCCGATGGCCACCTCGATTCGGGAGCCCGATTTCAGAATTCCCATCATATCGATAAATGCCCGCAGTATGTCGGATTCGGTGATGATGCCGACCACCTGCCCGTTTGTAACAACAGGCATTCCACCGATTTTGTGTTCATAGATCAGTCGGGCCGCACCCTCGATATCGTCATCCGGACCGACGGTAACCGGATCGGTAATCATGATATCCGTCAACCGGAGATCGCTGACCATGGCCGGAATCAATCCCTGTTTGAGATCCGCAAGCGTCACAAACCCGATCAGCATCCTGTCTTTACCAACAACCGGCAGATGTCGGATGCCCCTGTTTTTCATCAACTTGATGGCGTCTTCAATGGAGGTTTTTTTTGTGACGGTTATGGGGTCGGGTATCATCAGGGATTTTATTTTCACGACGGATGCTCCTTGTATTGGGTTCAGGTCAGGGTTCAGAAGTCAGAGATCAGAGATAAGGGGTCAGACAATTTGATACCTGATCTCAATACGTCACTTCTGCGCAACCCGCAACTGAAAACTTATCTTTGGGGCTCATACAGGCAAAGCGGTTCTTCCGCCATATAGTCTCCCGTGGCCTCGTAGGCTCTGGCCCGACACCCGCCGCAGACTTTCCGGTATTCACATATCCCGCATTTACCCTTCAGTTTGTCAAAATTTCTCAGGTTCAAAAATATCGGGGATTGATTCCAGACATCTGAAAAAGACTGCCGGGTCACATCGCCACAGTTGAGATCCAGGAATCCGCAGGGTTGAACAACGCCGCGATGCGAGATAAAGCAGAATCCGGTGCCTCCCAGGCATCCGCGTGTCACCGCATCGAGTCCATGTGTCTGAAACGTGACGGCGATACCGTCTGCCCTGGACCGTTGGCGGAGAATCCGGTAATAATGCGGCGCACAGGTGGCTTTCAGCATCAGGGGCGTCTTGCCCCGCTGATCATAAAACCAGTTCAGGGTGGTCTCATATTCCTCGGCGGTAATGGCCTGATCCGCAATATATTTGCCGCGCCCGGTTGGCACCAGCAGGAAAATATGATGGGCCACCGCCCCCAGTGAAACGGCCAGATCCTGAATTTTGGGAATCTGATCCAGATTGCTCTGGGTAATGGTGGTGTTGATCTGGAATTCGATTCCGGCAGATTTGGCATGATCGATACCCCGAAGTGCGGCGTCAAACGCACCGTGAACACCCCGAAACGCATCATGAAATTCGGCCGTGGCCCCATCCAGACTGATACTGATCCGCTGGATACCCGCCGCTGCCATTTTGCCGGAACTGGATTCGTTGATCAGGGTGCCATTGGTTGCCATGACCATTTTCAGTCCCCTGGATGCGCCGTATTTGGCGACATCCAGAATATCGGCGCGCAGTAATGGCTCGCCGCCGGTCAGAATGACGATACAGGACCCGACATCCGCAATCTGATCCAGCAGCCGGTAACAGGCAGGGGTTTCAAGCTCACCGTCATAGGGGCCACGGGTGGCGGCAGCCCGGCAATGAACACAGGACAGGTTGCAGTTACGGGTGATTTCCCAGGCCACCAGCCGGAGGGAAGACTGGCCCGGACCAGATGAATGGGGTGAATGGGCGGTTGATGCGTGGGGATGGGTCATATGGATTTCCGGATTTCCTTTGCCGCGTCCATGGCAAAATAGGTCAATATCATGTCGGCGCCGGCCCGCTTGATGGCGGTCAAAGATTCCATCATTACCCGCGGTCCATCCAGCCAGCCCAATTGCTCGGCAGCCTTGATCATGCTGTATTCACCGCTGACATTATAGGCTGCAACCGGCAGATCGATCTCCTGACGAATTCGGCAAATGACATCCAGATACGCCAATGCCGGTTTGACCATGATGATGTCGGCGCCTTCCCCGATATCCATGGTCGCTTCCCGCAATGCTTCCTGTGCATTGGCCGGATCCATCTGATAGGTTCTGCGGTCTCCGAATTTGGGCGCGGAATCCGCCGCCTGCCGAAAAGGTCCATAAAATCCCGAGCAGTATTTTGCGGAATAGGCCATAATGGGAATGTGACTGAAACCGGAATCGTCCAGACCCTCCCGAATTTCTGCCACCCGGCCATCCATCATGTCCGACGGCGCCACCATGTCGGCTCCGGCCTTGGCGTGGGATACCGCGGTGCGCGCCAGAAGATCCAGGGTGGCGTCGTTGTCGATGATATTTTTTTCCACCACGCCGCAGTGCCCGTGATCCGTATATTGGCACAGACAGACATCGGTGATGACCATGAGATCCGGCAATTTGTTCTTGACCGACCTGACCGCCCGCTGGACAATACCGTCTTTGGCATATGCAGCGGTTCCCAACGCATCCTTTTTATCCGGAACACCAAACAGGATGACGGCGGGGATGCCAAGACCCGCAATTTCCTGACATTTTTTTACCAGATTGTCGATGGACAACTGGCACTGATCCGGCATGGAGGGGATCGGATTTTTGATATTTTTTCCTTCCACGGCAAACAGCGGCATGATGAAGTTGTTCACATCCAGAACCGTCTCCCGGACCATGCGGCGGAAGCCTTCGGTTTGTCTCAGTCTTCTGGGTCTGTATTCGGGGAAAATCATGTTATTATCTTTCTTTGCAGTCATGAATGAAAATAAACAGCGAACAGCAGAATATCGAACAAGGAACCGCAGAAGAATGAATCCGGCTTGCAGCGGTTCGGCCAACAGTCAGTCAGGCCAAACTACCGGCCAACCTGACCTACCGGCTGCCAGCAATTTCAGCGGGACGCGGGTAGGTCAGGGTGCCGCGGCTTTTTGCGGCTCCCTGACGCCATGTTTCTGTTTTTCTATTTTAATGGTAAACGATCATGAATCATTCCGGGATGTTCACCCCCATATATGAAAATGACATATACCTTTTAAACTTTGTCCCTTTGCCCCTCTGCCCCTTTGCCCCTGAATTGCCATTTTCACGGTAAATTTATAGTTGAATCGTTTGTCACCGGATTTCATCATCAGTCAAATAGCAAGCCGGATCAGGCGCCCAAACATCGCCGGTCAGGGCTTCGGCCCGAACCCGGAAATTGCCCCC
>JBFXFK010000011.1:0-51319 GCA_050179135.1 Desulfatirhabdiaceae bacterium
GATCTGGTGATTACCGACAGAAGCATGCCGAATATGACAGGGGATCAGTTGGCAAAAGAATTGATTTCGATCAAACCGGGCATTCCCATTATCATATGTACCGGTTTCAGCAATGAAAAAGACACGCAGCGCACCGGAGAGACCGGTATAAAAGGATTTCTGATGAAGCCCGTGACCGCCGGGGACCTGGCGGAAATGGTCAGAAACGTTCTGGATGAGGCGCGTAAGAAGGCAGGAAGACTGAAGGCTGAAGACTGAAGGGGCCGTATTCCGGCTCATGAAGAACTGGAACAGCGGATAAGGGAACTGGAACAGGAAAATTCCGAATTCAAACGCGTGAATGACAGGCTCGAAAAGCGACTGGTCGCACTGACCCGGCCACTGAAAGATGACGAAAACATTCGCTTTGAAGACCTGTTTTACATGGATGATATCCAGCGCCTCCAAGACCAATTTGCCAGGGCAACCGGATCTGGGAACCGCCTTCAACATCTATCTCCCCCGACACACCCCCATCGATGATGCGCCGGAAATCCGCCCTTCCGGAGAACCCGCTCCCGGAGGCGCCGAAACCATCCTGCTGGTGGAAGACGAGCCTGCCATTTTGACAATGACCCGCATGATGCTGGAACGAAAAGGCTATACGGTTCTGACCGCATGCACATCCGGCGAAGCCATGACTGTGGCCAAAGACCATGAAGGGGACATTCATCTGCTCATGACCGATATCATCATGCCGGAGATGAACGGCCGGGATCTGGCCACGAATCTGCTGATTCTGTATCCGAACATCAAACTCCTCTTCATGTCCGGCTATACCGCAAATATCATCGCCGATCAGGGGGTGCTGGACGCGGATGTCAACTTCATCCAGAAGCCTTTTTCTTCTGCGGATCTGGCGGTCAGGCTGCGGGCGGTGCTGGATGAAACCGGGAATGTTTAGACGGCGATGGTCTGCTGGACAATTTGGACTTTGTGGACTCGGCGGACGGTCCCTGGCTCTGTCCAGTCCGTACAGATTGTCCACGGTGTCCACTTCGCTTTGTCACATCCACTACCCAGGCCGCCACCTCGTCGGCGGTTTGACAGCGCGGGTCGATCAGATCCTGCCGGAGCGGGTTTTCCCGCTCCCATTGCGCCAGCCCCCGCTGCCGCAGAAAATCCTCATAGTCGAGCTTCAGCTCCTCCAGGCTGGCCCGCGCCACCTGGGTGAGCTTGAGTTCGGTTTTTTTCGATGTCGCCGAAGCCTGCGAACCCTCGGCAATATTCTGCACGCCCGACCGCGCAGCCTGCACCATCTGGTCCTTTGTCCGACTGAAGGGATCTGTTCATTTTCCGCCCTCCAACACGCTCTTGCCCTTTTCGGTCAGGCGGTATTTCTGCAGGCGGCTGTTGGGTTTGTCGGGGATGGTGTATTCCACAAATCCTTTGCGCAGCAGCCTGGCCATTAGATCATTGAGATAGCGGGTCGGTTTGGTCTTGCCGAGTACTTTGGCAATCTCGGACTTGGAAAGCAGGTCTCTGTTCAGAGCAGCAAAAATCTGAATTGCCAGATCTGACTCTACCCCTGACTCTACCCCTGACTCTACCCCTGACTTGTTCGCAACTTGTTCGATTGCCCGCGTTGGCATTTGCAATGGCTCCGCCAGATAAACGGTAAATCGCAGGCGCATGGCGATTTCTTCAATTTTCGGTTCCGGCAGGCCCAGTTCCCGGGCTTCTTCAAAGATGCGGCGCACTCCGGTTCCCCACTGTTCGATCAGATGGAGTTCCTTGAAAACGCGGGCAATGACCGGATTGCGAATGCGGGAGGCGCCTTGTTTCATCTCTTCAATGGTCAGACCGGGAAGAAGAATGCCCATGCTTTCCACTTCGATGCGGTCGTCAAGAAAGACAACCCGGATGGGCGCGCCACGCTGCGAGTAGTCGCTATGCACCAGGGCGTTGATGATCACCTCTCGCAAGATTCCCAGCGGAATGCTCCAGACATCCTTGCGCCGCACCTCGGAGAGGTCTGCGCCGCGATATGCGTGTTTTTTTAGAAACAGCATGACCTCATCAACGGCTGTGGGCAGTGGCACATCGATATCGATATGGTCAAAAATGTCGATCTTCTCCGTGCCGAAAAAACGGCCGCATTGAATCCAGGCATCGGAAATATGCCGGGTGCGCTGTCTGCCAAAAAGCAGCATTCCTCCTTTGGTCGGAACAAGTTTGTTTTGATGACGGGTCAGGAATTTTAACGTCAGCAAGGCCTGCTCATCCAGCTTCCGGATGGCGCCAAAGCTGATTTGCGCCGCTTCGATGTTCAGATCGTCAACGGACAACTCAGGCATAGGCAGTTGATCAAACGAGAACCCCTCAACGGAACGGCGCAGTTCGCCGATCAGGTCCCGGTCGGCCTGACGGTTGGTGGAGCCAAGCCGGACATAGACCCCGGTTTCCGGTCCCTCGGAGCGGAGATAATGGGGCCTGGAATTGCTCAGGAAGACTTCGATGACCAGCAAGGTTTTGCCATCGACCGTGGTCATTTCGACATTGGGCACCAGGCGGGGGCTGATGGTGTCGGCAATCAGGTTGCAGAGCCGTTCCTCCTCATCCAGTGGGTTATCGATCCCCACCGGTTCCCGCTTCTTGTCTGTCACGCCGATGACGATCCTGCCGCCGGCGGTATTGGCAAAGGCAACAAGCGTTTTGAGCATGTTGCGCGGGGAAGATAGATCCTGCTTGAATTCCAAGGTTTTGCCTTCTTCAACCTGGAGCAGTTCGGCAATGCTCATATCCCCAGCTCCTCGAAATTCTTCCTGATCGTCGCTGCCAGTTGCACGGCCTCGGCGTTCAGGTCCTCCAGCTCCACATGGATCTCATGCAGAACCTTCTCAAAGTCGAATGCCTCATCCGCTTCGCAGGTTTCGACCAGGCGGCAGGCGAGCTTGTAGAGCAGGTCGTGGGCCATTCCTACGCTTTCTTTCCAAAATACGCTTTGCGTTGATATATCATCCGTAGAGAAGCAAATGTCAAGCACCACCTTGAAATTCTAGCAGAAAGTTCCATTGCCAAGAATGCTCAACTTCAAATTGTCTGGTTCCCAAGCTGAAGCCCGGTAACCAACGGAAAAAATATTCTGATTATAACGGTTTCGGGGGGAATACGATTATCCGGAAAATAAACTCGAAAGGGATTTGGTGGTATGTCCGGTGGCTTCAGCCACCGGAATGGATTAAAAAGATCGGATGGATGCGATCAGCCGGTCTGCTGTTTCTTTGGCGTCGCCCGGCAAAAAAATTGTCTTTTCATGATCGTAAAGCGGATTTTCGACACCGGAATAACCGGGTTTTCTGTCATAATTACAAATGATTATCTGTTTCGATTCATGTGCGTTCAAAATCGGCATGCCGGAAATCGGCGTGCCTTCCTGCTGTATGGCAGCCGGATTGACCACATCGCAGGCGCCAACAACGAGGGCCACATCCGTTTCGGAAAATATGGGATTGACCTCATCCATTTCCAGCAGATCGTCATAATCCACCTCGGCTTCAGCCAGTATGACATTCATATGCCCGGGCATTCTGCCGGCTACCGGGTGAATGGCGTATTTGACACGCGCCCCCTTTTCCCTGAGAAGGCATGCCAGTTCGACAATTTTGAACTGGGCTTTTGCCAGGGCCATCCCATAGCCGGGGATGATGATGACGTTTTTGGCCGAAACCAGTGCGGCCACGGCGTCGTCGGTGAGGTTGACGGCAATGGTGTCATCCACATCGGCCGTCTCCTGCCGCCCGTGATCCAGGCCTGACAGAAGTCCGCAGACCGTCTTTTTGGCGTCACCCGTCAGCAGAATGGTATTGGGTTGTTCATACAGGGAATTGGTCACACCCGAATAACCGGGTTTGTCATCGAAATTGCAGCACACCACATGTTTGGCCTCATGCGCCATCAGAATCGGCATGCCCGATATGGGCGTTCCATCCACATGGATGGCCGACGGATTGACCACATCACACGCGCCAACCACCAGGACAAGGTCGGTTGATGAAAATTCGGGATTGATGGCCTCCATTTCCACCAGCATATCGTATTCGACACCGGCTTCTGCCAGGAGGACATTCATATGCCCGGGCATTCGTCCGGCAACCGGGTGAATGGCATATCTGACATCCTTTCCCATGGAAATCAATTTGTCGGCAAGGGCCACAACATCCATTTGTGCCTGGCTGAGGGCCATGCCATACCCGGGGATCACAATGATATTTTGGGCGATTTTCAACAGATCGACTGCTGTGGGCAATCTGTCATCCGCGCCGGTCATCCGGGTCGGAGCAGCCTCCGACTGACTGATTGTGAGCTTTGACGAACCGGTCTGTTTTTTGAAAGGTGGAAAGAAAATCCGGATAAGGCTGCGGTTCATGGCGTTGCACATCACATGGGTCAAAATGGATCCGGATGCCGCCACTGTGGCGCCAAAAGCGATCAGCAACCGGTTCTCCGTTACCATGCCGCAAAAGGAAGCAGCCAGACCCGCCGTGGCATTCAGAAATGAAATCACCACAGGCATATCGGCGCCGCCGATGCGAATGGAAAACAGAATGCCGAAGACGGCCGCCAAAATGATCTGAAATCCCAGGATGTACCAGATCATGTCATCGGGCACATAAAGGGATAACGAACCAACCGCAACAAGCGCCACGATATTGGTTATGACCAGAACGGAGTGGGCCGGCAAAATGTGGGGGGTCTGCCTGATCGTATTGGACAATTTGGCGCCGGCAATCATGCTGCCACTGAAGGTCAATGAACCGATTGTCAACCCGAGAATGCCGGAGATTTCGCTGACCCTGTCCAGCGTATGGGTCGCCCGTGTCAATTCAACCAGGGATATCAGAAACGCGGCAATACCACCCATACCATGCTGAAACGCGACCATTGCGGGAATCTGAATCATGGTGACAGCCCGGGCAACCCCATAGCCAATGACCGCACCTGCGATCAGCGATATGATTACGATGTCGGCATCGATAATGCCATTCCGGTACAGTATCAGGATGGATGCACATAACAGCGCACATGCGGCTGTCAGATTGCCGGATCTGGCCTGACGCGGGGTTCGAAACTGCCATATCCCGACAATCAGGACCAGAATAATTGACACGTCAATACAGCCTGTCACGATCGGATTGAGTTCATTCATTGATGATTCGTCTCCACACCTTTTTCTTTGAAAAGCCGCAGCATCCGGTCCGTGATGACAAATCCGCCAACCGCATTGAAGATCGCGGTGACAATGGCGATTGCCCCCAGCACTTTTTCCACGCCGGTTGCCGGTATGGAAAAAAGAACCAGCGCACCCAGTATCGTGACGGCCGAGATGGCGTTGGTCATGGACATCAGAGGCGTATGCAATCGGGACGGCACCTTTGAAATGAGAAAATAGGCGATGATAAACGAGACAATAAAAACGCCTGCCATGAAAAACAGATTGGTCATGTGTTCCATCCTTGCTTACGGCTAACGACGGTGGTGTCAGCGGGTAGGTCAGGGTGCCGCGGGTTTTTTGCGGCTCCCTGACATTCAGCCAAATGGCATTCCCGCAATGTCAGGCAGGCCAAACAACCGGCCAGCCTGACCTACAGCGGCTTACGTGATACCACGATTATTACCGGTTTCCCATGGCTTTCAGGGCGCCTTTATGATGGATTGCGGACTGATGTGTTACCAGTGAGCTCTGTACAATGTCATCGTTCAGATCGGGGGTATTGATCCCGTTTTTGAAAAGATTGGCAACGTAATGGTACATGTTGTTGGCATAGAGCCAACTGGCATGCACCGCCATCCGTCCCGGAATATTCTGGATGCCGCAGATACCGATGCCGGATTTCCGGACAAACTGTCCGGCTTCGGTAATGGCGCAGTTGCCACCCTGATCGATGGAAATGTCCATGATGACCGCACCCGGCTTCATGATGGAAACCATCTCCCCTGTAATCAGTATGGGTGCAATCTCGCCCGGCACCAGGGCGCTGAGAACCACCACATCCGCTTCTTTCAGATGGGATTGAATCGCGGTTCGTTCGGTTTCCAGCCATCTGTTATCCAGTGATTTTGCATACCCGCCTTCCCCGACCGCAAGCTCCTGTGGAATATCCAGGGGAATGACTTTCGCGCCCAGGCTTTCTGCTTCCATACACGCATTTTTACGGATATCCATGGCCCTGACAACACCGCCCAGGCGTTTGGCTGTGGCAATGGCCTGAAGCCCGACAACGCCTGTTCCGACAATGATGAACTGGGCGGGTTTGATGGTGCCGATGGCCGTGCCGATCATCGGGATGAATGTCTGCATATAATTGGCTGCCATCAATATGGATTTGTAACCGGTCACCGTACTCATGGAGGACAGGGCATCCATTTTTTGAGCCCGGGATATCCGTGGAATGCCGTCCATTGTCAGGGCCGTAATGTTTTTGTCCCGCAGGCGTTCGACCATACCATGGTTTTCCGGAGCAGCGGGATGAAGGAAGGTGATCAGGATGCTGTCATTTTGGAGCATGTTGACTTCATGTTTTTGAATGGTGTCATTGAATACAGGCTGTTTCACTTTCAAAATCATGTCTGATTCGGAAAACAGTTGCGCGACATCTGAAATCATCCTTGCCCCGGCGCGTTGATATTCATCATCATGGATCAGAATACCTTCTCCGGCGCCCGATTGAACCACAACCTCAAATCCCAGTTGAATGTATTTCTGAACCGTCTCCGGTGTGGCAGCCACCCGTTTTTCCTCTGATAAAATTTCCTTTGGTATTCCGATCCGCATAATTGTCTCCTTGTCATATTAAGTGGGGAAAGTTTGCTTCCTGTCTGTACGCTTTCCGCCATGTTGAACGGTTTATCACATGTTGATCGATGTGTTGTTCTGCCTGGTAATGAGCGGTTAAAACCACGCACACAGCCGAACGACTCGCTTCAGTTCACCTGTCAACGGAATGATCCCGATAAAATTTCTTTCTTTTGAAACAGGCTTGACAGTCCTGATTTGTCGGGAACGGATGGACAGGTGATCGACAACGTCATCAAACTCTTCACAATACAGGATTGGGATTGCCTGACGTATGCCGTTTTTCATGGATTGACATTCTGACCTGTTATTGCATGTGCAGCATATTGCATGGATGTCATATGGTTGATTCATGTCGTATCTCCTTTCTATGGATCAGATCGAATCAGTTTTACACCATTTCAGGGGACGCAATTTGGGAATGGAGCCTGTTTAATGCACTTTCAAAAAACGGGGGTTGCGGCATATTTTTCAGTTTTTCAACGCGCTGTCGAATTTTAACAGGCAGATCCATATCCAGAGAACCTTTACGGTTTTTCAACAATTGAATGAGCGTGTCGCCCGCAAGAATTCTGGCCTCATAATAAATATTGTCATCACCCACAATGGCCAGAACCTGATCCAGCAACGGATTGGACGGGTTTGAAATTTCTCCGATCCGTTTCAGCACCTCCTCACGAAGCCGCCAGTTGCCTTTGTATCGCAATATCCGGATCAGACCGGCCTGACATTCAGCCAGTTTGCCGCTATCGGCCAGTTCATGCAACTGTTGAAGAACCGGTCCCCAATCGCTCAGATTATCAAAGGGGTCGTGTGTCATGTCATTATTCCTTTTCTGTATGTTTGCAAATGATCGAAGCCACTTATGGGAAACGTCATTCATCATGATATTCGCGGTATTGACTCATCTGAACCCGGGTTAGACGACGTTTCCATACCGATGTTCCCGGATCGATCGTATCCCCCTGCGTGAACAGATGTTTCTCAAGCTGCCTGATTTTTCCATCCGGTGTAATCACCAGAAAATCCGTTTCCTGACTATCCTCCAAAACAATAAAGTATTTTTTGGAAACCCTGTTTTTGACAACTTCCACGGTAAATGACTCCATTTATAGATTGGAAAGTTTTTGCCGCCTGAATAAGAAGTGCCTTTTGTCGAAAGCCTATATAAAAAAGGAAATCATTATGTTTTGAACAATATACTGAAACCGGGTTTCAGTCTCGGGCATCATATACGGCTGTAACAATATGGTTATCGTACCGACCATATACCTAAGCAATAGAGATGCCAACGCCGTTAAAGAATATAACAGACTGATATTATATGATAAAATAATAGAAGGGCAGGGATGGCGCGGCGTTGAAAAATGGGACAAAGCGCCCATATCAGGCAAGCAGACAGGACTTAACGATATGATTTAATGAGATATTGCGGAAGTGGGCGATAACGCCCGTAACGGGCGTTGATGGCACTTATGATGTCGGCAACTTTCGAAACAGTGCTCTTCGGGAGATCCCCAGCAATGCTGCGGCTTGTGTGCGATTACCGCCTGTCTGCTGAAGCGCCTTTGAAATCAGGGATTTTTCCAGGGTCTGAACCGCATCGTGAATATTCAGTCCGGCAGGCGCAGGGGATATTCGGGGCAGCGGCGAGGGGGAAAGAAATTCGACTTCGCCCAGTGTGACATACCGTTGAAGGACATTCCGCAATTCGCGGACATTGCCGGGCCAATCATACTCCATGAGCAGGTCCATGACATGTCCGGGAAGCCGGACAATACCGGAAGCGCGTTTCATCTTTCGTAAAAAATGTTCCACCAGCAGAGGGATATCCTGTTTGCGGTTGCGCAACGGCGGGATTTGGATTTGTATGACCTGAATACGATAAAAAAAATCCTGTCGCATTTCTCCGGAGCCGACCCGGTCTGCCAGCGCGGCATTGGAGGCCGATATCACGCGAAAATCCGACGGAATCATTTCTGCGCCGCCAACCGGACGATACCCGCCGCCTTCGATGGCCCGCAACAATTTTGCCTGCATATTGACCGTTAACTCACTGACTTCATCCAGGAACAGGGTTCCGCCATCAGCCATGTCCAGATATCCGGGCGAGTCTGCATGGGCGCTCGAAAAGGCCCCTTTCCGGTGGCCAAAAAATTCGCGTTCAAACAGCGTCTCCTGGATTGCGCCACAGTTGACCGCCACAAACCGGTTGCCCTTTCTGTCGCTGTATTCATGGATGGCATGGGCGACCAGTTCTTTGCCGGATCCGGATTCACCGTATATCGTTACGCTGGCATCGGTGGATGCCGCTTTTAAAATCAGCTCGTAGATGACCTGCATGGCCGGGGAATGCCCAAGAATGTCTCCCAGTCGATACCGCTCTTTCAATGACGATCGCAGCACCCTGTTTTCATGGTCCAGACGGTCCGCCATGTCCTGCGCCGCCATCTGCTGTTCCTTGATTTCCGTAACATCCTTGAATGTGGACAGAAGTGCGGGTTGGCCCTTATAGGTAATCGGACTGTGACACACCTGAATCCAGACAGGTTTTTCCGATCGGGACAGACAGTGAAGTTCTTCGATGCGGGTATCGCCGGGTTTGTCTGCGCTGGTGTCATACAGACGGGATATCTCGTCTCCCATGTCTGCAAGCGGCGTGTTGACCCGTCTATCGACCGGATCCGCTGGCGATATCCGGTTGAACATTTTGCAAAATGCAGGATTTACATAACAAAATCGGTCATTTTGTACCAGTGCAACACCCTCGGCAACCTGTTCTGTCAATACCCGGTAGCGTTCTTCGCTCTCTTTCAGCGCCGCCTCGGACCGTTTCAGCCACAGTACCTTGCTCAATCGCTCGCTGATTGCCTTAAGCAGACGATCCTCTTCTTCCAGAAACGGTCCCATGTCACTTTCCGGAGGCAAATTGAGATAATACACTTCAACCGCGCCGATTTCGTTACCATTCAATACAATGGTGCTTGCCTGACACCAGGGGGTTTCCCGGAAATTTCGGGATGTGTATTCATCCGCGTCGATACGGATTCTGGCACAGGCATTTTCCGGATATTGCCAGGCGGCTGGAATCAGTTCAACCGCGCGCCGCATGATCCAGGGCAGGGACACATCCTGGTTTTCGAACAGGTTTGAAATCCCGTACAGACAATTGAGTTCCTTTATCCGTTCGGCAAGGGCGTGTGATGTGGAAGGTACAGGGGATGTTTCATGCGATGCGTGGTCCGTCATCATTTTTGCCTGTGAGTTTTCTGCAGAAAACTCAGTTCCATCAGTGTGAAATCATCTTCAAAGGTTTCGGAGTTCTGCGCCTTCCGGGCGAAATGAAGCATCTGTTCCACTTTCCTTTCATCCGGGGAAACGGGTTTTGAAATCTCTTCCGCAAATTCCTTCAATGTCATCATGCCTTTTTTGTCCGCGTATTCGATTTCATAAACGCCATCGCTGAAAATGAAGAGCTTGTTGTATTCTTTTATTTTGACGGTGTTCGAGCGGTATGGCGCATCCGGCATGCTGCCGACGACCAGACCCGGGGTGCTGAGATATTTCAGCTCCGCCTTGCTTTCGCTGTCTCCATCGATCAGCACAGCCGGCGGATGTCCGCCGCTGGAATATTCGAGAATACCGGTTGTCTGGTTGTAAACACCATACCAGATTGTAAAGTAGGTGTTATTGTATTTTTCCATGGTAAAGGCATTGTTCAGGGCATAAACCACCTCTGCCGGTTTTTTGAAATCCACGTTTGGCAGAATCATGTTGCGGATCGAACTGATTACCGTGACCGAATGCAGCGCTGCGCCCACGCCGTGCCCACAGACATCGATGAGGTAGGCTGCAAAATGATCTTCGTCTATCCAGTGATATCCGAAACTGTCCCCTCCCAGTTCGGAACAGGATTGATATATCCAGTCCGAAACCACAGGCGCAGTGTTCGATGCGGGGGGAAAGATGGCGGTTATGGCAGGCGGAAAAAGGGAAATGACATATTTTTCCGCCTCATTCAGTTCATTTTTGATAATCTCGTTTGAATGCGCCAGCTCTTTATTGGTGTTTGCAAGCTGCATTTCGTATTTCAATTGTTTTCGTCTGAAAAACCAGACCTGCAATGCGCAAACAAGGGACAGCAGGCTTCCCACAATTGCGGCGATGATGGTGGCCCGCAGGATCGGCCAGGTCCGGTTTTCAAAATCAAGCAGTTCGAGATCCATGCCAAGGGTTCCGACAAATTCTCCCTTGTGGTCATAAAACGGCGCATAGGCGCTATAAAAAGTTCCCCATTTGTCTGTATAGGGAAGTTTGTCAACCGCCAGCCTTTTTTCGGTCAGGGCTTCCATGAGCGCTTCCCCGGCATCGGGGTACGGATCCATCAACTGCGGGGCCTCATCCGGCTTTCCGTCACCATCGGCATCATTTTGAGGGCTGGGATTGGCGATGAAGAAGATTTTCCCATCCACCATGATATTGGTGTAGATATATCTGACATTTTTCGAAGCCTGCCGGATATCCTCCATTTTTTTGATAAATCCGATATATTCCGGATCTTCTTTTTGGGATTTTGACAGGAAATTCCGGTGAATGTCCCCGTCAATTGTGGTGGCTGCGGCAGAAACATTTCGGGCCAGCCCCGCCTTGATCTCCTCCTGCAAAGCCAGAAGCGCCCGGTTATGGATATAATGGATACTGACGCCAAGGGCTATCAGGCAGAGTATACCGGTAAGAATGGCTTCCTGGATTGGCCTGGCGCCTTTGGACGGTACAGGTGTTTCTACGGATTTGTCATTTGTTGAAGTTTGGTCTTCCAAGAATTCCTCCATCAATCAATTTTGTAACAACTCAACGTATAGATGAAATAGGCAATTGCTGCCATGAGTATCACATAAACCAGACCGTCCGGGCCTGCCAGATCCATAACCGCACCGATCAGAAGCACGCCGGCAACTCCTCCCAGGCAGTCCATAAGGGAATAGGCGACATTGGCGGATACCTGGTCTTCAAGTCTGAAAAGTTCGCCGATTTTTGCCAGTCCGGTGGCGTAGATTCCGCCGCTCACCCCTCCCCAGATAAACAGAAGCACCAGCGCCTGCGGGTAGCTGTAGATGGCCAGTGGCAGGTAGATTGCCGCCAAAAGGCCAATGAACACGCAGGAAATGATAACAGAGAGCCGGTTCACCCGGTCTGAAACAGATGCGATCAGAAAGCCCAGGGTGATAGAGCCCAGCATGAACATGCTGATGAGAAATGCCGATCTTTCAATTGACAGGTTGTTCATCATGCCATACAGGGTCAGAAAGGCGGGAAGGCCATAAAAGGTGATGCCCCCGACAAATGATGAAAACATGAAGATTTTGGCCATCCGGATGGCATAGAAAATCCGGGGGCGTGGCGGCGCCTCGATTGACGGTATCCAGCGATATATCAGAATGAAGGGGAGTGCGGTCAGGCCGACAATAGCCAGATCGACAAAAAACGGGAGTTTGCCGGTCGTTCCGGTCAGATTGGCGATTACCGGGCCGGTTGCGGTTCCCAGAGAGAGCGCCGAGCTGAAAACGCCGATGACAAGGCCTTTGTTGCTTTTGAGGGGAATCGTGTTGATCCAGGTTTGAAGCGAAATGAGCATGATATTGGTGTTCATTCCAAAAAAAAAGACACAAATGAGCCAGACCGCGTAATGGCTGCTCGATGACAGGATATACAGGCACAGCCCCCTGATCAGGGTGGACAGTATCAGTGCCCGGCCAATCCCCACCCGTGCAATGATTGCGGAAAGATACCGGCTGATGATGACCACCGCGACGATGTCCAGCGACAGGCAAACGCCGATGAGCGTTTTGCTGTAACCGAGATTTTGAAGTGTGACCGGAAAGAGGACCGCATTGATACCGACGGCAAGCTGAACCATTGCCGTGCCCAATATGATTGGCGCGGTTTTCAGGAAAATGGATGGATTTTTTTCCGCCGGGGTCATCCTCTTGCCTCTTTGAATTTTCTGAACCAGGCATTGAAGGTGATGGACAGAGTTGCATCCGGCAAAAGAGACGCCTGAACAGCCCCATCGAGGGTTCTGATCATCTCCCGAATGGTTGCCAGTTTCAGCTTTTCCCGCTGAAGTTCCAGTGGGTACGGTTTTGAGGAAAACGGTTCAAACAATTCGTCAATATCCGCCATGTCCATTCCGGTCCAGGTGAATATCAGTCCGATATGCAGCTCCACCCGGTGAAGTTCTTCTTTGCCGAGTTTGATGGAGAGGAATGCATTTCCATTGTCCACCAGGAAAATATCCGAAAGAAGGAGCGTGGAAAGCATATTCAGCAGTTTGTCCGGATCACCCAGCAGCATGGCGGGAACGTTTGGATCAAAATTTGTTTTTAAAACGATGTGTCTCTTTTCATATACCGGTTCGATCGGACAGCACAGTTGGCCCATGAATTCTTCTGTCTGAAAATTTTTCAGCTCACCATCGCCCGTGGCCGTTTTCAGGATCGCGTATCTGTCGAGATCCGCCATAAAACCATACAGCGTTTCAGAATTCCGATCGTCACGAAGGCCTTCCCGGACCACCCGGCTGATGTTTTGGAGATAGCTGCATGTCAATGCCATCGCCTCCTGTGATGTTTTTCTGGCTTCGATGAGCTGGATGGTCATTTTTATCCGGCTGTCAAGCAACTGGGCCGAAAGCCGTCTGAAAAACCATACAGCGGTTCCGAACAGGACAGCCAGGGCCAGGGCCGCGATAAAGGCGCGTTTGGTGGACACCTTGATCGGTTCGAGCCGCTCATTGAAACCGGCAAGCTCCAGATCCATTCCGATGGTCCCTTCGAAGTTTCCATCGCTGTCAAAAAAAGGGGCATAGGCGCTGTAGAAGGTCCCCCACTTGTCTGTGTAGGGTTCCCTGTCAACAGTGGCTTTTTTCTCCCGGAGTGCGGTCAGCAGACCTTCGCCGGCATCCGGATACGGTTCCATCAATTGTGGCGCTTCATCCGGTTTTCCGTCCCCGTCATTATCGTTTTGAGGGCTTGGATTGGCGATAAAATAGACCTTTCCATCAACCAGTATATTGGTATAGAGATATCTGACATATTTTGAAGCCTGCCGGATCGCCTCGAGCTTTTTCAGATAATCCATATATTCCGGATCATTTTTCTGTGATTTTGACCGGAACTGTTTATGAAGGTCGCCATCAATTGTTGTGGCAATCGCCGAGACATTGCGTGTCAGGCCCTCCTTGATTTCCTCCTGAAGGGCGCTCAGCGCCCTGACATAGATGAAATAGATACAGACAGACATGGCAACCAGTGAAAAAAAACCGATTGCCAGCCCTTCGATTATGGGTCTTGCGGGATTTGCAATCCGGGTCTGATCGTGTTCGGTGAGATTCATGGACGCGCTTTCAGATTAAAATTTTCCGATTTTGACGGTTTCCCGCAAATCCGAGACAAATCCGTCAATCATGACTTGTGTAACTCCCGGAAGAATGACCAGATGGGCAATCTCCTGAGTAAAGGCGAGCTGCCATTTCCTGACAAGGGCCTCGCCCGGATTCTTGATGACGATGATCGTCGAAAAGGGATTGATCCAGGCATCCCAGCCGGCTTTGTTGATTTCCGAAAGTGCATAGGTTGTCAGATCAAATGATTCCCGGACCAGTCGGGCAAGGCCATCCATGCCATACCGTATTATGGTGCTCCAGAGAATGAGTACCGAAAAACCGTTGCGGGAACCGGATATGGTCGAGTCGATTGAGCCGACATAGCTTGCGCCGCCCTCAAAGTTTGGTTTAAAGGCGTTTTTTGTTATCAGAATGCCGCAGGGGATGGGCGATCCGAGAAACTTGTGCCCGGAAATGGCCACACTGCCGATGGGCAGCCTGAAGTCAAAAACCGGTGCATCCGCGACAAACGGCAGCATGCAGCCAAAGAGGGCGGCATCGCAATGGATGTAATATTCATTTATGCCAACCGATTGAAGGGTTCCGATTATTTTTTCCACACGGTCGATTGCACCGGTCATGGTTGTGCCGATATTGGCATTGATAATGGCCGGACGGTCATCATGTATTCCGGATGCGGCTGCAAGAGCGGCATAATCCATCTCGCCATTGGGCAGCGTGGGAATGGTTTCCGTGTCGATCCTGAGAAACCGGGCAATCTTTTGCAGGGAATAATGGGAGTCTGCCGAGTAATAGAGAACACCATCGGGATAGCGTTCCCGTCCCTGATACAGCCCGCAGATATTGCTTTCTGTACCGCCATTGGTGACATATCCCCAGTAATCCGGAGATTCAAGATTCAGCAGCCGCCGGAAAAAATCAAGCAGCTCCTGCTCGATCCGGCAGGTGTTGATCCCCGCGTTCGGATGAAACGGGTCTCCGATGTTGTTGATGGGAAACCTTAAAAACCGCGCCAGATCGGAATAATCACTGATTCTGCTGTTGGGAAAACCGATGTATCTCGAATTTTTCAGGAGCATTTCTTCATAAAGGGCATCCAGTTTTGCTACAAATTCCTTTTCATCATTGCTGATCATTACAAATCCCTTGCTGATTTTTCAGATACCTGATGTTCAATTGCGTCACTTCTCAATAGTCCGGGTTTTTTCGCCATTTTTTGTTCGATAATCCCGCTCCGTTCAATACCATTGGCAACTGTACTGGCAACCCGGTCAAACGCGATATCCCGATAATGCACATCATCATAAAAATATTCGAGTGTTTTGGGGATCTCTTTCTCCAGATCAATCAGGGCGGCGTTTCGATCCGCGGCAATTTTCCGGATGAGGTCGTTGTATTCCGACATGCCCCGGCCCGCATTTTTAAGGCTCCATTGATACCGTTCGCCAATGGCCTCATAATGCAGCATCTCCAGCGATTCAATTTCCTGATCCGTCATGACATCCTTGTACAGATTGGGCTGAGTCATCATCATGACAGCTGTTGAATCCAGGATTGCCAGATCGATCAGGGTATTGATGTTTTGCTGGAATGATGCAAGTCCCGGAAAGTCGGTCTGATCCAGAATCTGTCGGGGTGTGTGCCGCCATAAACCGGGCAGTTTGGCAATCAGTGCCGCCTCAAGGGTTTTTTGTGTCATGATGCGTTTCATCGGGCCATAAAAATGACCATAATCCGGCCGGAACGGTCTGAAGCTCAGATAGCTGAAATCGGCATTGTGGAGCAGATCGTTGATTGCCTCCATGACAATGATGAGATCGGGTTTATGCCGTCTCAAATTGGCTGTATAATGGATCAGGATGTGCTGGGTGGAATACCATTGGCGACCCGTGTTATAGATATATATGGACGGATTGGAATAACGCTGCCGCAACATGTCTTCGACCCTCCCCGGCCAGTCTTTTCCCGAGCTGTCCCGGAATTCCGTGGTTGAGCCCCCCAGACACATGATCACGACATTGTCCGCTGTGGCATCATGTCGCGGTACGAATTCTGAGGGGGTCAACTGCAGATAGGGGTGGTACTGGAGCGCGTTTTTACCAATGCTGGATGAGCGATAGTAGAACCAGGAAGCCACCGGATAGGCAATCAGAACGGCAAGGCACGCAGAGACAGCCATGACAGCGATGTTGACGCCGGATATGCGGCCTTTCCTCATGCCGATATACAGACCAAGTACCATCAGAACGGCTATCGGAATGCCGATCCGCGTCCCCCACACCACCAACTGCATGGCCAGTGGGGAATGGCGGCCGATGGTCCTGATAATGTAAGGATCGGGATAAAGAAAACCGGTATACAGATAACCCGCACAAATCACGATAATTACAATGAGGAATTTTTCTATCCGGGACAGGTGTTTGGGCATGGTCTCTCCGATCGATCATTGCAGATCCGATTTCCTGATGCCTCGATGCCTTTGCCACTCAGACCAGAGCCGTTCGGACAATGTTAACAATTGAACGTGAAATGATGCCGATGATCATATTCGGGGTGTTGGGGTTTTTTGTACAGAAACGATGACAGAAATTGAAAGCTGTATAATCCCTGTTTCACTCCCGGGGGTTGTCATACAGTAGCTCCGGGAATACACCGAGGATCTCCCGGGCATGTCATTACTGGCAGTATTCGGGCGCGCTGAAAGTCTATCACGGGCTGCACATCGTTTCAAACAATAACCAGTTCCAAATCGGGGTACAGTTTTTTCAGGTTGGGTAGGGATTTTTCCTGCCAGGGAATTTTTTTGCTGCCGGCCACGCTGAGTGCGATATTGCCTTCGTTGCGGACAAGGATGGTAAATTTTGCCAGTACATTGATGCCGGAACTGTTCAGAAACTTCAAATCCGTCAAGTCCAGCCTTAAAACAGGCGGTTTTTCCGCAAGGATGTTTTCCAACATGTTCTTTATCGGATCATACATGGGGCCATTCAACCGAAAACTGCCTTCCAGAGCAATCGTGTTGCGGGTTTGGTCATACCAGACGCGGTAATCGGGTGATGTGATTTCAATCATTGTCAATCCTTTCGTTGTACAGGCAACCAGGCTTGCGTTTCAATGGCTGCAATGGTCTCAACCTGATCGCGGAACGCCCAGCCGAAACGCACGCCATAATCGTTCATCATGGTTAAATAGCCGAGACCGGAGATATTGTTTTCCGGATTCAGGGCATTATGTTCGATGCGTTCCAGCAGGAGATCCTGCGGATCGCCTTCCAGCAGCCCGGAAATCACGGTTTCCAGGTGATGACGTGCGGACAGGGTGGCGGAATTGAAAGCCCATAAAAGCAAATCGGAGCTGGTCATCATGGCGCGTAACGTCAATGCGCCGTCGCAACCAAATTTGCTGGCATTTTCCAGCAATTCGTTGACGACATAATTGACACTGAAGGTCAGCTCATCGCGTCCGACCAGGCCGCCATCAGGCTCAGCCGGAAAAAACGATTCAAAATACGCTGCAACAGCATTGGCCGTCATGTCGCAATGCGCCCACTGAAATGGCATCATGGGCTGGTTGCCAAAAAATGCCTCAAAATAATGGGTGCTGTGTTCGGGAATATGATAATGACCCAGGGTTTTCATGGGATATTCCATCCTATTTGATTCTCTTGACAACAAGCAGGGTAATATCGTCAAAGATTTCGTGATTGTCAATAAACTGAATCACATCTGCCACGATACCCTCCTGAATGAGCGCCGCATCCAGGGACAGCCGCTTTTGCAGACAATTGCAGAGGCGTTCCATACCGTACTGCTCACCCTCACTGTTTTCGGCCTCGGTAATACCGTCGGTGATGAGCAGCAACACATCACCCGGAGCAAAATCCACGCGTTGTGTGGCCACGAATGCGCTGATATCCGGTACCAAACCAATGGGCAGACCCAGATCGATGGTATTGAATCGCTCAATCCGGCCATCGCTTCGCCCGACAATCAGTTCTTCATGCTGGCCGGACAATGTCAGCACATCACCCTGAAAATCCAGAAAGCACAGGGAGAGACTCTTGTCGGTGTTTATCCGCTCGATATTCTGATACAAAACCTGATTGAGAAGGGTCAGGAAGCGTACCGGGTCATAGGCGCCCGATTCCAGCAGAGAGCGGGCGATGCTTTGCACCATGAGCATCAGGACCCCGCTTTCCAGGCCATGACCGGTTACATCGCCCATGCCGATTTTGATCAGATCCCGATGACGCAACACATCATAATAATCGCCGCCGACTTCATCTGCAGGACGCATGAAACCGGAAATATCGAGTTGCGGATCAATGGCATCCAGTTCCGCCTGTTTGGGCAGCACCATCATCTGCAGACGGCGGGCGACATCCAGTTCGGCGCCCAGCCGCAGATTGTCCGCCTTCAGGCGTTTGTTCAGCAACTGAACCTCGGCGTTTGCCTGCTCCAGTTCACTGGTTCGCTTGCGCACCAGATTTTCCAGGTTGGTGGTGTAGAGCTGTATCTCATCCGCCATTCCGTTAAACACGGTTGCCAACTGTCCCACTTCATCATTGCTCCCGACAGTGACGCGTACGGCATAATCCTTGCTTTGCAGACGTCTTGCGGCATCGGCCAGATCGCTCAACCCCCGGGTCATGCGTTTCGAGAGCAGGAGTGCACTCAAAATTGCGGCAAACAGGCTGATGACACCAACCAGACCATAGCTCCGCAGGATACCGCGCAGGGTATTTTCGATTTCCGACTGGGCAGCCGTCAACGACTCATAAATTTCACTTTCAGGAACAACAAATCCGAGGGTCCAATACTCGTCCCGAATATGGGCTGCTGGCGAAACGCCGGTGTTTTCGCGGTATTCCCACATCCGGACAGGTGGCAGTCGCAACAGGGTCAGCATGTACGGAACATCCTGTCCCTGGGCATGGAGCATCAGTTGCTTGCTGTGCACGAGATCGTCCTGCGGCAGTTGAAGGTTTTTGACGTTTGGCTGTGAACTTTGGCTGAGCTCGCGTTTTTGCACATTGACGCCCAGTTGACTGGTCATCATCTTCAATCCGAGAACCGATTCGCCTGACTCGTTGATGGCCATGACATTGCCATCGGATTGTGTGATAAAGGCAAACCCGCTTTTGGCCAGTTTGACGTCACGAACCAGATCAATGATGTCTTCCAGTGAAAAATCCATGCCTGCCGCGCCGGCAAACGAGGCGGTTTTATCGGGATGCCATTTCCAGACCGGATGAAAAAGACTGACGATGATGCCGCCGCCTGCCGCATCCAGATAGGGCGGCGTGGTGGTCACGGTTCGGCGAAGGTCTTCCGGCGACAGTGTTTTTGGCAGTTGCTGCCAACAGTCCACAATACCGGGGAAAAAATAATCCCAAAAATCCGCCGATGTGCTGCCAGGATAGTTTTTGTCAAATTCGGCGGCCATGTCGCAATAGTGACTCAATCGCAAAAAAGATTGCTGATGGGGGCCAACCATATACATATACAGTTTGCTGGCCCCGTTGTCGGTCATGGTCGGGAGCAGCAGGTCCAGCACCGCGGTATCCTGCACCGAAGCCAGCATGTCAGGACCAGGATTGCCGTCACTTTCCAGAAGCGGCTTCCAGAGAGTGACGACAGAGCGCGCCGGGGGCTCGTTCTGTGCCCAGATGGGCTCGTTTTCGCGTACTTTGGTGATCAGGCGGCTGCTGAACGCCGTGGTTTGAGCAAGGGCGGCTCCCAGCATTCGCGCATCTTCCGGGTTGTCCATCAAAACCTGCATCACATCCGCCACCACCTGCGCTTCCGAAAAGGCCTGTTCCAGAATCAGTCGGGTTCGTTCGCCAATGGTTCGTATATAATTCGAGAGGTATTCATGACTGGCGGCTGTCAGGCCCTGCTCTATTTTGACAGACGCATCCTGACCCAGTCGGGTGAAATTGCGTACGGCAAACATCCCGCTCAGAATCAGCGCCAGAAGAACCCCCCCGGCGGCCACGAGAAAAAATTTGACCCGAAAACTGCTTCTGCGTCCCCCATATTGTTTTTTGGCAACTGATTCGTTCATTGGTTTACCGTGAAAATCGCTTCAGTATTGAGAAATGAGTATTGTGTATTGAGAAACAGTCAGGCCGCCCGACCTCCCGGCGGCGGCTCCGCCGGTATGCGGCACCTTCAGTCTTCAGCCTTCAGTCTTCGGACTTCAGCCTTCATCCTTCAGCCTTTTTCACCCCGGTTTTTGACCGGATGCGGCCCAGATCGGCCACCCCCCAAAACCTTTTTCATGCGTTACCGAGCGCACGTGCGCCGCAAAGCCTTCACGCAATCGTTGACAATACGCGTCGTCCTTTCCGGCATTCCGTGCAAGCTGGTCGATTGCATAGGTTTCCCAGCTTCGGATAACATCGGCAAAGTCGGCGCCGTTGGTGTTGCAACTGGTCAGGATGAGGGGCTCCACATAAATATCCTCAAAGCCGGCTTCTGTCATATAGGCCCGCATTTTGGGACCAAATTCCAGGTCCATGCTCAGGGCGCCATACAGGCCGGATGTCTCCCGGTAGGTCCAGGCAATCGCTTCGGCGTTGGGATAACCAAAGCAGCGGGAATATGTTTCGTTGATCAGATAGACTCGGCCGCCCGGACAGCAGATGCGCAACAGCTCGCGCAAAATATTTTCAGGCTTGTCAAAAATCTGCAGGGCGAGACGGCATGAGACAAAATCGAACCGGTTGTCTGCCAGCAGCAAATTGCTTGCATCGCCATAAATGAACTCCAGGTTTGACAGATGGAATTCTTTGGCCAAATCCCTTGCATAGATCAGGGATGACTGGGAATGGTCCACGCCAACAACCAATTTTGGAGCAAAGTGGCGCGCCACTTGCATGGCAAAGCTGCCGATTCCGCAACAGATATCGGCAATCTTCATGTGAGGGGACAATCCGTGGCGGGCCAGAATGTGCTGTTCCTGTTCCCAGATGATTTTGGCCTGCGTCTGGAGCACCGGAATGAAAGAAGCGTCTTCCACTGCAGCCTGTCCCGGATAAAATTGCCTGTCATACTGTTCCATGCTGAAGTTTTCCCCCAGCAGCGAAATCAAGACACGAAAACGCCTTTCTGTCCACGGGATGACACTGGAAACAATGATTTTCACGCACAGATCGGGTCTGTTTTTTTTCACCCAGCACAGCATATCCAGCAGCGCACTGAAAGCGGGTGAATTCATTCGGAGCAACCGTTTGCAATTGATATAAAGTGTTCCCCTGACCGAGGATGCAGCAGAACGCATAAGGATTTTGGCGCTTTCTGTCGCGGCACTGTCACGCGGCAACCAAGTTCCAGTCAGGATCAGTTCCTGACGATGCTCGTCAAATGTGATGACAGGATGGGGGGGCATTGCGGTTTTCCGATTTCTGTTTTCTATTTGTTCAGGTCCATATGCACAACCAGGCAAATCAGGCCTTTTTGGCTTCCGTTTTCAACGGCCAAACGCACGCCGTAATCGGCGGCAATTTCATACAGGCAAATGTTGCGCGTATCTGCCGACGAAACATGAAACAGCAACTGTTCATATAAACGGACCGGGTCCTGGTTCGCCAGTGTGGAAACAATATCTTCGTACATCGAACGGGTGGCGGAATCCACGGCAAATTCTGCGCGGAATACCGTTGCCATGTCCTCCTCAGTCAACTGCAACGTCAGGGAACCCCGGCCGGCATTATGATAGAATATCGTCTCAAGCACCTCATTGATGATCGTGGAAAGCATATTGGAGAACGCAAACGGATCCGCTTTGGCCAAACTGAAGGATTCTGCCAAAAAATTGGAGAACTGATCACATCTGCGCCAATCGGCAACAAAGCCGGGCATATCGCAGCACAACCGAATTGCTGCCGGCATCGTCATGGAATCTGCCATCTGGGTCATAGGTATCCTTGTCGACAATCGTCATCAAGTAATTTTTGGACAGGATTTTCAGGATTTACAGGATAATGAAATTGGTATTCTTCAGACGGATTTGCATGACATATCCTGCAGCCTGTCATCCATTCCGGCTGCGATGAACATCCCGATTTCAATCAGAAATCCAGGATAATCATTGAAAAATCATCATCAAATGCATTTCGACCCTGAACTGCGCGCAAATCGGTAACCAGGCCGTTCATGTCAGGTCGGTCCTGCGGGCCGTATCGGGCGATCATGTCGGACAATTCTTTCAGGGAAAACATGCCGCCCGAAACCTTTTGCAACTCATACACGCCGTCGCTGAACACAAACATCCGGCTGCCTGGCGTAACCGGCATGGTCTGATCCCGATACGTGAAATCCGGGATCATGCCGATAATGGGTTGGGAAGGGGTGAATTTCATGATTTCCCCGGTCTGTCCGGAACCGGGTATGATCAGGATGGCCGGGTTATGCCCGCCGCCGGCAAATCTCAATTGGTGACTCACCAGATTATATACGCCATACCACAGGGTCAAAAACATCTCGTTCTGTTTGGAGATGTCAAAAACGGTATTCATGGCCGTCAACACCTGGTCCGGACATCGAAAATCGATGCCCGAAAGTGTTTCGCCACGCAACGTGTTGATGGCCGTGACAGAGAGCAGGGCCGCACCGACGCCGTGGCCGCAAACGTCCAGCAGATACACGGCCAGATGCTCCGAATCAATCCAGTGATAGCCAAACGAATCTCCGCCCAACTCCGATGACGGAATAAAAAGCCATTCCGCACGCACGGGTTCGTTCATGGGTTCCGGCAGAAGCGCCATGACATATCGGAGCGCCTGATTGAGTTCCTCCTGCAATCGTGCCTGGATTTTTTCGAGCGCGATGTTTTTTTCCGCCAGTTCATCCTCGATCGCCTCACCATGTTCCGTCGTGGTGTCATACAGCATTTCAAGGTCTGCCATGTCGCGCTTCAGTTGGGCATTTTCTGCCCGCAGCCGTGTCAGTTCTTCCTGTGGTGTTTCCGGTATGGGATTGTCGTCTGTCTCTGAATGGGTCATTGTTTCAAGTATGCTGCCTGTTGATGTATTTACCGCAATTCATAACATTTATCAGATGAAACAGATGTTGAAAATTGGTCATGATATAGCGGAATTTCTGTAAATGCAATTTTCAAATTTGAAATCTTTATCCGGAAAACAGTGTATTTTGAACCGGATCAGAAAATATAGGCCAGACGGAGATAAACCCAGTCGCCACTGGCATAGTTTTCTGAGTCAACATCATGCATCCAGCGGATACCGGCGGTCAGTTTTTCCGACAGGGTATAGGACAGGTTAAGGCCAAGCTTGACATTCATGGGTTCGGTGTCAGGCAGGGTGATGTCGCCATAAGCCGCATCATCGATCCCGATCCAGTAGGCGGCGTTGATGCCGACGCGGAAGGCATCGGTGATTCCATAATGGACCACGGTTTCGAGTTCAATGGCATCGGGTTCATCATATTTCAGTTTATCGCTTTCGGTAAACTGAAAATAGTTGATGTTGAAATCGATTCCGAATTTGTTGGGATACCATCCAATGGCGATTTGATGCTGGAACCACCAGGCATCCCGGCCGAGATTGACCGCATTGTTTTCATCGAAATCGCCTGTGGGGAGAAAGATGAATTCCCAAAAGGACAGATACAGTTTTGAATTGTGATTTTCATACAGATAGATGAATGGGGAAACCGCGATATCACCAAGGCCGAATTCATTGTTGGCGCCGTCAAGGCTGACATGGGCAATGGGGATATACGCATTTAACCCATATGACAGCTTGTCGGCGATTTGTCCCATAAAGTACACCGGTCGAAGGGCCATGTAACTCTGATCATACCCCAAATCAGACTCGTTGCCGGTGTTGTCGGCATAGTCCGGGAGATGCAGTTGCCCGAAATAGCTGAACAGCCCAAAGGTCCCTGCCGGTGCGGAGATGGCGTCATAGGGGTCGATTACATCTGCTGAAGCCGATGCCGCAAAACAAAAAACAACCAGGGCAACAAACGCCAAAAAAAAATGCCTTTTCATAACCGCCTTCTCCTTAATAAATATGGTTTTCATAACGGCTCAACGTGAAAACGCATGACAGGCTTACCTTCCCCTGAAATTGGCTTCACGCCGCTCCATGAATGACATGACCCCCTCGATGGCATCCTCACTTTCCATGACCGGTTTCAGATCCGGTATCAGCCGGGCAAATGCCGCATGTGATCCCTCAGCTTCAGCAATCCGAGCGGAGTTCAGTGCTGCCATGACACCCAGCGGTGCACATTTTGATATGGCTGTTGCAATTTCCAGAGCACGGTCGAGTTCCTGTCCCGGCTCGGTCAGTTCCTGAACCAGGCCCAGCCGAAGCGCCTCGGCGCCGGTCATTTCATCGCCGGTCAACAGATACCGCATGGCATTGCCCCAGCCGATCTCCCGAAAAAGACGGATTGTGCCGCCGCCCACCGGATAGATGCCGCGCCGGACTTCCAGCAGGGCAATGCGGGCATCGGTGGATGCCACGCGGATGTCCTGGGCCAGCAGCAGCTCAAACCCGATGGTAAAACAGATGCCCTGAATGGCCATGACAACCGGTTTTTTGCATCTTTTGCCGGCGTCAATGCCCAGGGGATGAATGCAGCCATCGGGTATGGTCCATTTGCCGCTGGAAAGCAATGGCGCCCACTTATCAAGTTCCAGGCCGGATGTAAAGTGTTTTCCGTGGGCAAAGAGGACCCCGCAGCGAAGCTCGGGATTCCGGTCAAGTTCGCCATAGGCATGCGCCAGTTCTTCGTACATTTCCAGGTCAAATGCGTTTCGTTTTTTCAGGCGGTTGAGGCCCATCATGAAAACATTTCCGCGGGTTTCTACCGTTATTCTGGTGTAATCAGTCATGTTGTCTTCCCTTCCCTTTTCCCCTCTGTCCCTTTGCCCTTTACCACGGTTTCCACGTGAATCCGTGATGACCCGGAATGATACTATTTTAAACACGGACACGAAAGAAAAAATTCGAAAGGCCGGACATGCCGGATTCAGCCGGCAGAACACCCATATTGCCATTGGCGTAGGTCAGGGTGCGACCAACGGGAGTTCCCTGACAGCCAGCAGAAAAGTCAAATTGCCATTGACCTAGGTCAGGCAGGCCAAACAACCGGCCAGCCTGACCTACACCCCTTTCCTCCTTTTCCCACTGTGTTTTTAGACAGATGATATTCGTGTTGACAACATGACATTGTATTCGATATTATGACGCCTCATTCTATGAAACATCGATTATCACGGGTATTGAAAGTGTGGTACACAGGGTTATGTGATGGAAAAAAAAACAACGACGCGGCGTGAACGCCAGAAATTGGTCCAGCGTCAGGAAATGCTTACCGCTGCCCTGACCCTGTTTTCGGAAAAGGGGTACCATAATGTATCCATGCACGAAATTGCGGCCAAATCCGAATTTGCAATCGGAACGCTTTACAAGTTTTTCAGCAACAAGGAAGACTTGTACAAGGCCCTGATGCTGGAACAGGCAGACCGGTTTCAGGCAACACTTTCCAACGCCATAAACGATCCGGGTGATGAAGTCTCACGGTTGGGCCGGATTGTTCAGGCCAAGGGCGAACTGTTTCGGGACAATGCCGCCACCATTCGTCTCTATTTTGCCGAAACCAGTGGCGCCAGCTTCAACATTATGGCCGGAATTGACCGGGATATCCGGGAGCGCCGGGAAAATTTTCTTCACCGGATGGCTGAAATATTCAAATCCGGAATTGATGCCGGCATATTCCAGAAAATTGCCGACCCCTACATTCTGGCTGTCGCCCTTGACAGCCTGTGCAACGCATTTCTCTTTCTCTGGCTGGAAAATCCCGATAAATTTCCGTATCCGGAAAATCCGGATACCATTTTGAATATTCTTTTCAAGGGGCTGATTCATACTACAGGATTCAATCAGCCCGAGGACATTTGACTGCAACCCGGTGGAGGATTTGTCGATGCGTTCCCGTAAATTCGTTTTTGGCCTGCCCTTATGGCGAGTGGCGCTGTCATGTTTGTTGTTGTGTTCCAGTCTTGTTGCCTGCAAGCAAAAACCGGCGCCGCCTCCTCCGCCAGTGCCCGAGGTTTCCGTGATGACGGTCACGGCCCGGAAAATCACCCTGACAACGGAGTTGCCGGGCCGTATTGCCGTGTTTCGAATTGCGGAAATCAGACCCCAGGCAAACGGGTTGATTTTGAAACGGCTGTTTGTTGAAGGCGGGGATGTCAAGGCGGGTCAGGTTCTATATGAAATCGATCCGGCGCCGTTTCAGGCGGCTCTGGAAAATGCCAAAGCCGCTCTTGGCAGGGCAGAGGCCAATGTACCCGCCATCCGGTTACGGGCCGAGCGTTTCAACGACCTGTTGGCTGACAATGCGGTCAGTCAGCAGGATTACGATGACGCGTCTGCGGCACTGAAGCAGGTCGAGGCCGATGTCGCCTACTGGAAAGCAACCGTCAGATCGGCAGAGATCAATCTGGGATATACAACGGTCAAAGCGCCGATTTCCGGACGGATCGGCAAATCCAATGTCACCGAAGGCGCCATTGTGACCGCCTATCAGCCGGTTCCGTTGGCATCCATTCAGCAACTGGATCCCATCTATGTGGATGCGTCTCAGTCCACGGCGGAACTGCTGCGCCTGAAGCGGCGACTGGCTGACGGACGCCTGAACCAGAATGGATCGGATCAGGGAAAGGTTCAGTTGATGTTGGAAGACAACACCGTCTACCCCTTTCAAGGCGTTTTTCAGTTTCGGGATGTGTCCGTGGATCCGACAACGGGTTCTGTCATGGTGCGGATTGCCTTTTCAAATCCCGAAATGGCGCTGTTGCCCGGCATGTTTGTTCGGGTTGTGGTCAAGGAAGGCATCAAGGACGCGGCCATTCTGATTCCACAGCAGACCGTTGTTCGCGATCCCAAGGGAAATCCCATGGTATTGACCGTTTCCGCAGAAGGCAAGGTTGAGCAGATCAAAGTGATTCTCGACCGCTGTATTGACGACCAATGGCTGATTGCATCGGGACTTGCACCGGGTGACAAAATTATTGTCGAAGGAATCCAGAAGGCCCGGCCCGGGACGGTTGTCCGAATCGCCCCGGCCGGAAACACCTCCAAGACGGCAGAACCCGCGCCGAATACGGCCAACACCGGAAAATCCAACTGACGGAGACATGACATGCTATCACGATTTTTTCTGGATCGGCCGGTTTTTGCCTGGGTCATCGCCATTGCCATCATGGTGGTGGGAGGGTTATCCATTTATAACCTGCCCATTTCCCAATACCCGCCGATTGCACCGCCTTCCATTTATATCTCCGCATTCTATCCCGGCGCATCCGCAGAAACAGTAGAAAACAGCGTGACACAGGTTATCGAGCAAAAGATGACCGGTCTGGAATCCATGCTGTACATGTCGGCCACCAGTGATTCATCGGGAACAGCCAGGCTTGAACTGACCTTT
Source organism: Desulfatirhabdiaceae bacterium (assembly GCA_050179135.1). Taxonomy (GTDB): domain Bacteria; phylum Desulfobacterota; class Desulfobacteria; order Desulfobacterales; family Desulfatirhabdiaceae; genus UBA4064. The sequence goes on from JBFXFK010000011.1 coordinate 27,710, forward strand.
GCTCCGGGAACCGATCCGGATGTGGCCTGGTCCAAGGTTCAGAACAAATTGCAACTGGCCATGTCGAGCTTGCCGGATGTGGTGCAGAGCCGGGGGGTCTCGGTAGGCAAGGCCATGCGGAACTGGCTGATTATTGTCGCACTGATATCCGAAGACGGCAGCATGGACGGGAACGATCTCCGGGATTATGCCCAGTCCAGCCTGGAAAAAGTTCTGGCCCGAGTGCCGGGTGTGGGCGAGGTGGAGAATTTCGGCACCCAGTATGCCATGCGCATCTGGCTGAATCTGGACAAGCTGACCGAGTACAATCTGACCATGGCCGATGTCGTTGTGGCCCTGAGATCATACAATGTGGAGGTCTCGGCCGGACAGTTCGGGGGTACGCCGGCCGTTACCGGTCAACGCCTGAACGCATCCATCATGGTCCAGAGCATGCTCAAAACGCCTGAGGAATTCGGCGAAATCCCCATTCGCTTCACGCCGGATGGATCTGTGATACGGATCAGGGATATCGGCCGAACAGAAATCGGCACCGAAGTGTATGATATCGAGGGGTACTATAACGGCAAACCTTCCGCCGGAATGGCCATTCGGCAGGCAGCCGGGGCCAATGCGCTGGATACGGCCAACGCCGTCAAACAGAAAATGGAAGAGATGAGCCGGTATTTTCCGCCCGGAATGAAGGTGGTGTATCCCTACGATACCACCCCGTTTACCCGGGTTGCCATTCAGGAAGTGGCCAAAACCCTTTTTGAAGCGGTTTTTCTGGTTTTTATCATCATGTATCTCTTCATGGGGACCATCCGGGCCACCCTGATTCCCACCATCGCGGTTCCGGTGGTCCTTTTGGGAACCTTTGCCGCCCTCAATTTTTTCGGATTTTCCATCAACATGCTGACCATGTTTGCCATGGTTCTGGCCATCGGCCTTCTGGTGGATGACGCCATTGTGGTTGTGGAAAACGTCGAACGGATCATGGCCGAGGAGGGGCTTTCACCCCGGGATGCCACGGCCAAATCCATGACCCAGATCACCAGCGCACTGATCGGCATCGGCCTGGTCCTTTCCGCCGTGTTTGGTCCGATGATTTTTTTCAAGGGATCGACCGGTGTCATTTATCGGCAGTTTTCGGTCACCATCATCGCCGCCATGCTGCTCTCGGTGGTGGTGGCATTGATTCTGACACCGGTTTTGTGCGCCACATTTCTGAAGCCGGTTCGGGCAGGCCATGAACCCTCGGACAATGCGGTTTTTTTTCTGAGGCCGTTTTTCAAATGGTTTGACCGGTTTTTTTTCGGGATGAGAGACCGGTATGTTCGCATGGTCGGCCGGTCGTTTTCCCGAAAAACCCGATATATCCTGATTTATATCATCATCGTGGCCGGTGTGAACGTCCTGTTGCTGAAAATGCCGACCGCCTATCTTCCGGATGAAGATCAGGGGATTCTGCTGGTTCAGATGATGCTTCCGGCCAACGCAACCCTGGAACAGACCCTGGATGTTCTCAAAAACAAGGTCAAACCGCATTTTCTGGAAACGGAAAAAGAGGCTGTGGAATCCATCATGACGGTTGCCGGAATCAGTTTTGCCGGTCGGGGGCAGAACATGGGGCTGTCTTTTGTCCGAATGAAGGATTGGGAGGTCCGGAACCGGCCGGATTTGAAAGTCGGGGCAGTGGCGGGCCGGGCCATGAAAGCCTTTTCCCAGATTCGGGAGGCCATGGTGTTTGCGTTCCCGCCGCCGCCGGTCATTGAACTGGGCAATGCCACCGGATTTGATTTTCAGTTGCAGGACAGGGGGGGCGTGGGGCACGCAGCCCTGCTTTCCGCAAGAAATCAGCTTTTGGGCATGGCGGCCCAGGATCCGAACCTGACACGCGTCCGGCCCAACGGCATGGAAGATGTGCCCCAGTACCGTATTGACGTGGACTGGGAAAAAGCCGGGACACTGGGAGTTCCCATCAGCGTCATTCACCATACCATTTCTGCGGCATTCGGGAGCGCCTATGTCAATGATTTCATACAGGGCGAGCGGGTCAAACGGGTATTTGTTCAGGCAGACGCCCCGTTCCGGATGCTGCCGCATGATCTGCAAAAACTGTATGTTCGAAACACCGCCGGAAAAATGGTGCCGTTTTCCGCATTCGCCACGGGGCGGTGGTCGTCCGGCTCTCCCAAACTGGAGCGCTTCAATGCGTTTCCATCCATCAATATCTGGGGTGAACCCGGTCCCGGAAAAAGTTCCGGAGAGGCCATGAAGGCCATGGAGGCGCTGGCCGCCAAACTGCCGCGCGGAATTGGATATGACTGGACCGGCCTTTCCTATCAGGAGCGCATGGCCACGTCCCAGGCCCCGCTGTTGTATGCGTTTTCAATCCTGGTCATTTTTCTGTGTGTGGCGGCGCTGTATGAAAGCTGGGCCGTTCCCATTGCCAACCTGCTGATGCTTCCGCTGGGGCTTTTGGGCGCCACCCTGGCGGCCTGGATGCGCGGATTTCCCAATGATGTCTATTTTCAGATCGGCTTTTTGACGACTCTGGGTCTGACCACCAAAAATGCCATTCTCATCATCCAGTTTGCCAAGGAGCGGATCGCTCATGGTGAGGATGCGATCTCGGCCACCCTGGAAGCGGCCCGTCTGCGATTGCGGCCGGTCATCATGACATCACTGGCTTTTTTCTTTGGTGTTCTGCCGTTGGCCATCGCATCCGGCGCCGGGGCCGGCGCCATGAAAGCCATTGGCACGGCCGTGGCCGGCGGCATGCTCTCGGCCACGTTCATCGATCTGTTTTTCATTCCGCTTTTCTTTGTTCTGATTTATCAGTTTTTTAAAGGAAAGCAGAAATCCGCCCCTGATATACCGGCCGGAGCCAACGACAATCCGGAGGTCATGATATGAACAGAATTGTGTCAGCGATTGTTTTTTCACTTGTTCTCATATCCGGGTGTTCCCTGACACCGGCGTACCACCCACCCGAGGCCCCAATCCCCCAAACCTGGCCGGAGGGGGATGCCTATCGCCCCGAAGCCGCCGGCACGGAACATCTGCTTGCACCGAATCCGGGATGGAATGTGTTTTTCACCGATCCCGGGCTTCAGCAGATTATTCAAACCGCTCTCGACAACAACCGGGATCTGCAACTGTCACTTCTGAACGTAAAAAAAGCGGCGGCCCTGTATGGCATTCAAAAAGCCGAGCTGTTTCCATCGGTCAATGCCACAGGCGGCATGAACCGGCAACGGATTCCCGCTGATCTGACAACGTCCGGACTGGCCAACACCACGGAAATATACAGTGTCAACCTGGGCATCGCCTCGTGGGAAATTGACTTTTTTGGCCGGATCCGCAGCCTGGAAGACCGGGCCCTGGAACTCTACATGGAAACCGAGGAGGCCCGGCGCAGTGCACAGATCGTACTGATTTCGGCAACCGCCGGAGCCTGGCTGAACCTGGCGGCAGACCGTGAAAAGAGAAATCTGGCCGAAATCACGCTTCAGACCCAACAGGATATTCTGGCCCTGGTTCAACGCCGTTACCGTTCAGGTCTGACCAATGACTTGGATGTGAATCGGGCGCAAACCCAGGTGGACGTGGCGCGCGGCGATATCGCCCTGTTTACCCAACGGATTGCCCTGGATGAAAATGCGTTGAACCTGCTTCTGGGAAAGCCGGCGCCGGCTGACGTTTTTGCAGCAACTCTGACCGATATTGTGGCGCCACAGACGGTCCATGCCGGGTTATCTTCCGATATCCTGCTGAAACGGCCGGATATTCTGGCGGCTGAACATCGTCTGAAAGCCGCCAACGCCAATATCGGGGCTGCCCGCGCAGCCCTTTTCCCCCGCATTTCCCTGACCACAACCCTGGGAACCGCCAGCTCTGATCTGAGCGGACTTTTGGGTTCGGGCTCGGCAACCTGGAGTTTTGTGCCCCAGATTGTGACACCCATTTTTGACGCCCGGCTGTGGTCAGCCTATGATGCGGCCCGAATTGAAAGCGAAATTGCACTGAAGCTGTATGAAAAAGCCATTCAAACCGCTTTCCGGGAAGTGGCGGACGCCCTGGCAGTCACTGGCGCAGTGCGTGAGCAGCTTGCGGCCCAGGCGTCCCTGGTGAATGCAACCGAAACCATTTATCGTCTGGCCAAAGCCCGGTATGACAAGGGAATTGACAGCTATCTGAGTGTTCTGGACGCCCAGCGGTCCATGTATTCCGCCAGGCAGGGGCTGGTGACGCTCCGGCTGTTGGAATACTCCGCCCGCGTGAAACTGTACGCGGTGCTGGGCGGCGGTGCATGAAACCGGTCTTTCAATGTCCTTGACAGCATATGGGACTGGTGTTATCCAAAATAAATAAGGCAGATTGCTGGTTGTTATTCACACAGAGCGAGGGAAAAATATCAGAATTATCAGTTGCCGCAAGGCAATTACGAACGAAAGGACCTGCCTTCCCAAAATCATTATCTCAAAAGCTACAGTTTTTCAGATAAATAATTTTGTAATCTTTCATTTGATGTATTGGTAATGAAAGCTGTGTTCGGAAATATCTGAAATTTGAAATACCATAGCAGGTTGCTGTTGACCCGGGTCAGGCTCACATGAGGAGACCGCATGATGAAAGAAACGGATAAAAACATGGAATCCATCCTGCTGGTTGACGATCAACTGGCCAACCTTCAGGTGCTTTTCCATACCCTGGAAAATCTCGGATGCAAGCTTTTGATCGCAAAAAACGGCGAGGCGGCTCTGGCGATTGCCCAAAAAATGCGTCCGGATCTGATTCTGTTGGACATCATGATGCCGGGAATTGACGGCTTTGAAGTATGCAGACGTTTGAAAATGAATCCGGACACAGAAAAAATTCCCGTGATTTTTCTGTCTGCGCTGGATGAGACCGGCGACAAGGTGCGCGGTCTTCAGCTCGGGGCCGTGGATTATGTTGCCAAGCCCTTTCAGGTTGAGGAAGTCATTGCCCGTGTCAATACCCATTTGACGATCCACCGCCTGAACCGGGAGGTACAAAAACAACGGGATGAACTGGAGCATGAGCTTCAGATTGTATCGCAGCTTCAACGAAACCTGTTGCCCGAGCGTCTGCCGGCAATTGACGGATTGAAACTGGCGGTTCATTATGAAACCAGCCGATATACGGGCGGGGATTATTACGATTTTGCCGTGTTGCCCGATGACCGGTTGGCCATTCTGGTGGCGGATGCCGAAGGTCACAGCGCACCGGCAACGGTCATGATGGCCATGACCTGTGCCCTGTTCCGCTCCTGTACGGACTGTCTCGACAAACCGGACCAGATGCTCTCCTATATCAATGAAAACCTGTGCAAAGTAAACCGGGGAAGTTTTGTCACGGCCATCTATGCCATTTATGACGCCCGGCGCCGAACGCTGAAAATGGCCCGCGCCGGTAATCCGCTTCCGGTTCTCTACAGGCCATCGGAGAAAACCGCCACTGCAATTTTCTGTGAGGGCGTACTGCTGATGGGGCTGGAGCCCTATTCCGAGGTTCCGATTACCGAAATCACGCTTCAACCCGGCGATCAACTGCTGTTTTATACCGATGGCGTCACCGAGCGCTTCAGTGAAACCGGGGAACTCTACGGAACGAACCGGCTGTTGCAGCAGTTTGGAACGGTCCACTCCGATGATCCGGCAGACATCCTCAGAGGAATTATGGACGATCTGTCGGAATTTGCCGGAATTCTGCCGGCAGACGATGATCAGGCGATGCTGATTATGGTGGCTGAATAAGGCTGTCGGAAAGGATATGGGGCACTGCCGTGAAACCAACCAGACAAGCGAAAAAATCACCCGCAAAAAACAGGCGTGCCGGCAAGTGTCCGGCGTCGGTCAAAACAGCCGATGTCCCGTTGACGGAACTCTTTGATTTGCATCAATTGGGCCAGATACTGGCAGACTTCTGCAAGGCGGTCGGGATTGCTTCCGCCATCATTGACCTTGAGGGCAATGTATTGACCGCTTCCTGCTGGCAGCGTATCTGTACGGATTTTCACCGGATTGACAAACGGACATGCTCCCGCTGTATCGAAAGTGACATCAAACTGGCTGCAAATCTCCAGGAAGGCAAACCCTTTGCGATTTACTGCTGCGAGAACGGCTTGACCGACGCGGCTTGCCCGATCATGATCGAGGGCAGGCATGTCGCCAATGTTTTTGTGGGGCAGTTTCTTCTGGCCCCGCCAGACAGGGATCATTTCCTGCAGCAGGCGAAGGAATTCGGATTTGACACGACCGATTACCTGAAAGCCCTGGATGAGGTTCCGATCGTTTCCGAAGAAAAACTCCCGGCCATATTGGGGTTTTTGGGCGGGTTTGCCCGTCTGGTGGCCTCGCTCAGCCTGGAGCGGATCAGGGCGCTGGAGGCTGAAAAAGCCTGCAACCTTCGCGCCGACAGCACCGAGCAGACCAAAAGGCAATTGACGCGCTACAAGACCCTTCTGGAAAAACAGGTGGCGGAGCGGACCGAGAAACTCAAACAGTCCGAAGAGTACAGCCGCCTCATCCTGCAGTCGGTGGCGGAAGGTATTTTCGGCACCGATACCCGGGGTCGATGCACCTTTATCAATGAATCCGGCCAGAAGATGCTGGGATATGCGGCAGACGAAATCCTGGGTCAATCCGTACACGATGTGTTCCATCATTCAAACGCCGACGGCACTCCGCATAATCAGGAAGACTGTCCGATTTATCTGGCCTTTACGAACGGGAAAAGCAGTTTCCGAAGGGATGAGGTGTTCTGGCGCAAGGATGGCGTCTATATCGATGTTTCCTATACCAGTGTCCCGAACCGGAAAGATGATGCGATTATCGGTTCCGTTGTGGTGTTCCGGGATATCACGGCGCGAAAAAAGGCCGAAGACGCGCAGCAGGAGAGCGAATACCGTCTCCAGACAGTTCTGAGTTCGACAAATGAAGGCTTCTGGTGGATAAACAACGATGCGGTGACGTTGACTGTAAATGATTCCCTGTGCAAAATTCTGGGCAGACCCCTGGAAAAAATACTGGGCAAGAAGGTATTTGATTTTCTGAACGCGGAAAATCTGCCGATCATGAAAGAACAGCTCAGACGCAGGGCCACCGGCGAAACCGGCGTGTATGAAATCGCCCTGAGCCGGCCAGACGGTTCGACCGTGCCCTGTCTGTTCCACGCCACCCCGTTTTACGATAAAACCGGTATAAAAACCGGTTCGTTTGCGATGGTGACCGACATGACGGATCGTAAACGGATGGAGAAAGAACTGATCGAGGCCCGAAACCGGGCGGAATCCGCCACCCGGGCAAAAGGGGAATTTCTGGCCAACATGAGCCATGAAATCCGCACTCCCATGAATGCGGTTCTGGGGATGACGCACCTGGCCCTCAAGACCGATCTGACACCCAAACAACGGGACTATCTGAGCAAAATTCAGCTTTCCGCCAATTCCCTGCTGGGTGTCATCAATGACATTCTGGATTTTTCCAAGATCGAAGCCGGAAAGATGAACATGGAGTCCATCACCTTCAATCTGGATGAGGTACTGGAAAATCTGGCCAGCCTGATTACGGTCAAGGCCCAGGAAAAAGAGGGAATCGAGGTTTTATTCGCTACTGACGTCAATGTGCCCCGCTTTCTGGTGGGAGATCCCCTGCGTTTGGGTCAGGTCTTGATCAACCTGGCCAACAATTCGGTCAAATTTACCGATCATGGTGAAATTGTGGTTTCCACCGAACTGGCCAGCCAGACGGAGAATACCGTTGAAATCCGGTTTGCCGTGCGGGATACAGGCATTGGCCTGAGCGAAGACCAGATACAGCATCTGTTTGCCTCTTTCAGCCAGGCAGACAGCTCGATTACCCGTAAATATGGTGGAACCGGTCTGGGGCTGACCATTTGCCAGCGTCTGGTAAAGATGATGGGGGGGCGAATCTGGGTTGAGAGCACCCTTGGTGTCGGCAGCACATTTTTCTTTACCGCATTTTTTGGTATCGGTCATGAAAGCGGTCAGACCTGCCATATCCCCCCCCCTGATCTGAGGGGCATGAAGGTGCTGGTTGTCGATGACAACCCCACATCCCGGGAAATTTTTCAGAAGATGCTGGAGTCCTTTTCCTTTAAAGTCACCCTGGTGGCTTCGGGTGAAGAGGGGTTGCAGGAGATTGAAAAGTCCATTGGCGAACACCCTTATGACATTGTGGTCATGGACTGGAAATTGACGGGTATTGACGGGATCGAGGCATCCAAACGGATCAAACAGAACCGGAAATTGACCCGGGAGCCGGTCATTGTTCTGGTCAGCGCTTATGGGCGGGAAGAAATCATGTGGCGGGCCGATGCCGCCGGACTGGATGGATTTCTGATCAAACCCATCAGTCCATCGGTGATGTTTGACACCATCATGCATGCCCTGTCAACAGACCCGTCAAAATTGTCATCGTCAATCGGGCAACAAAAACAGGCCAAAGACACCCTGAAAGGTCTTGAAGGCGCCCGGGTCCTGATTGTTGAAGACAACGAGATCAACCAGCAGGTCGCCATGGAAATCCTTGCCGATGCCGGTATTGTGGTGTCCCTGGCTGTTAACGGCCAGGAGGCTGTGAACATGCTGGAAACCGGTCATTTTGATGCCGTACTGATGGATGTTCAGATGCCGGTTATGGATGGATATACCGCAACCCGGATCATTCGCCGGGACGCGCGCTTCCGGAATCTGCCCATCATCGCCATGACGGCGCATGCCATGACAGGTGACCAGGAAAAGAGTGTCGCGGCAGGCATGAATGATCACATCAACAAACCCATCGACCCGCCTCAGCTCTTTGCAACGCTGTCCCGATGGATTTCAGCCGCATCGGATTCCGCCAGGGCAGACGTGACTCCGGCGGCAACCGGGAAGGATGTCATCAAACCAGAGGCTGAACCGGCGCCAATACCATCCGGGGAGTTGCCGTTTCCGGATTCTCTGCAGGGATTTGATCTTTCGGAAGGGTTAAGCCGGTTGCGGGACAACCGGGTGCTGTATCGCAAGCTGTTGACGGATTTTTCCACCCGCTACATGCAGACGGCCGGCGACATTCGGCAGGCGCTGGATTCCGGAGATTACGGCAGGGTTCACAGGGTGACACACGATATCAAGGGACTGGCCGGTAATCTGGCGGCGCATGAACTGCATGTTGCAGCCACCCAACTGGATAATCTGGTCAAACATGCGGACGAAAAAAATCCGCCACCACAAAATGACGTCAATGCGGCATTTGTCAACTTTGAATCGAAGATGAATCAGGCCCTGCAATCCGTCAAAACCATGTTATCTCATGGATCAGCGCCGGATTTGGCGCCGCCAGTTGAACCAACATTCGACGAAAAACTGCCGCCGGATCTGGCCAAAGAGGCGGCTGAACGCCTGGGTGAGGCTGTTGAAATGGGCGATATATCCGGGCTGACTGCCATTGCCGATGAGATATCCGCCCGCTCCGACAGTTTTGCCCCATACCGGGTGAAAATCGCACAACTCATTGAAAATTTTGATTTTGAGGGCATTCTTCAACTGACGCGGGATCTGGGCGGGGTGACGCGTGACGGGTGACAGGTTGTTGTGCAACTGCCTTTCTTACGGTCTTACGGTCTGACGGTCGGACGGTCGGACGGTCGGACGGTCGGACAGTCGGACAGTTTTACGGTCTGACGGTCTGACGGTCGGACAGTCGGACGGTCGGACGGTCGGACAGTTTCACGGTCTTACGGTCCAACGGTCCGACGGTCAACCCCTTTAATAATCCCCATTTCCCGGGCCTGATGCAGCAGCGTTTCCGGTTTTCCATCTCCCACAATTTGGCCTTTTTCCATTAAAATCAGACGGGTCGCCGGCTTTATGAACCAGTCCAGATCATGGGACGAGACAAAAATGGTGATGCCTGCCGCATGCAGGTCGATGATGTGGGAAAGAATCTGAAGCGATCCGGAATAATCCAGATTGGCAAAAGGCTCATCAAAAACCAGAATGCGGGGGTTCATTGCCAGAACACCGGCAATGGCCAGTCTCTTTTTTTCGCCGCCGGAAAGCCGGTGCGGACGGCTGTCCCCCAGATGTTGCAACCCGACTTTCTCCAGCGCCGCCAACACCCGGCAATGAATCTCATCCCGGCTCAACCCCAGATTTTCAGGTCCGAACGCCACATCGGCATAGACCGTTTCGCCCACAATCTGGCTGTCTGCATCCTGAAACACCATCCCCACCTGTTTCCGGGCGTTTAATATATTCTGTTTGACCGGGACCCCGTCTATGTAAACCGCGCCGCGTGAAGGCATCAATAGACCATTCAGATGTTTGATCAGCGTGGTTTTTCCGGAACCGTTCAGACCGGCCAGAATCACAAATTCTCCGGAATCGACGGACAGGCTGATATCCTTCAGACCGGTTTGACCATTTGAAAACCGGTGGCTCAGATTGCGGATGTCAATGATGGGCATGGGGAATCAGGCATCTTGAAAAAGAATACGTAACGACTCAGGTATTCAGGAACCGGAGTCAGAATTCGGAATGGCCCGCATGTAAGCTTTGTTTTGATCGTCAACTTCTTTAATTAACTGGATTCGGATCAACTCCTGAATTCTGGCTCCTGGATTCTGATTCCTATGCTCTCCGGATAACGGTTCGTATGGCCCGGTGAATGGAAACGGCAGCGGCAATTTTTATGGCATCCCCCGGCAGAAATGGAACGCATCCAACGCTCAATGCCTTGATCCAGGACATGCCGGTCAGGGTTTTCAGCCAGATTACGCCGGGGACATAAATCATGGCCGTGCCCCCGATCATGGCAAAGATCAGAACAATGGGGCGGGTTCCCAGCTTTTCCACGGTTTTCCCAACGATATAGACGGCGGGAAGAAAGCCGATCAGATATCCGCCGGTCGGTCCGGCAAAGCGTCCGATGCCTCCGGTTCCGCCTGAAAAAACAGGCAGCCCCACCGCGCCGGCAAACAGATAAATCCCCACACTGGCTGCCCCCCATTTCCCGCCCAAAACCAGTCCGGCCAGAAGAACAAACAGATTCTGAAGCACAATTGGAACCGGGCCAATGGGAATGGCAATGGCTGCACCGGCCGCCATCAGGGACGCAAACAGGGCGGCATAAATGCTCATGCGGAATGACAGTGTGGCGTCTTCAGGGGAGGTGGGTTGCGCATTCATTCTGTTCAAAACAGTCTCCAAAAAGAACGGTTTTCAAGGTCCCATCGGCAAGCTCCAGAATCAGCGCACCGGTTTCATCGATATCCCGGGCAATTCCTTCGATCGTCTGGTTCTGCATGACGATGCGAACCGGTTTGCCAGGGGTGGAAGACAGTTGCTTCCACTCGGAAACAACCTGTCCGATATCCATATGGCTCAGATAGTCTTTCAGTTCATTCAGAAATCGGGTCAGCAGATCTTTCCGGTTCCAGAATTTTCCGGTCAACTGCAACAGGGAACAGGCATTGGGTTCCACTACGGTCGGGTTGTTGTTGACATTGAGGCCAATTCCCACATTCAGGTAGGAGACCATATCGGCCTCAGCCTCCATTTCCGACAGCATGCCGCACAGTTTCTGACCATGTACCAGAATATCGTTGGGCCATTTCACCCGGGCATCCACGCCGGTCACGTCCCGGATGGTCCGGCACAGCACCAGGGATACCGCAAACATATACCGCATGCCATACGCCAGCGGTACCTGAGGGCGCAGCACAATGGTCAGATACAGCCCGCCGGTTTCAGACACCCAGACCCGCTTCATTCGACCTCTGCCTGTTTTCTGACGATCGGCAGTCACAACTGTAAACGGGGCGCATCCATTGCGGGCAAGGTCCCTGGCGGTATTCATGGTCGATTCGATTTCCGGAAAATAGTGGATCAGAAATTCCTGTTCCGGAAATTCCCACGGATAGGGTGTATCCGGAGAATCAACCAGCCTGTGTCCCCTGGGAGAAGATTCAATGGTATATCCGGCCTCCTGCAGCTTCTGAATATGCTTCCACACCGATACCCTGGAAATATTCAACTGTTCGCTGATGGCCTCTCCGGAAATAACCCCGTCCCGGGATCTGAGAATTTTCAATATGTCGGCTTTCATATTCCTCCATTTGGTTAACTCCATTTAATATAAAGGTTAACGCATAATCAAGAAAAAATCAGAAAAAATTATTCGCCCAGAAGCCGGGTCAGCCGATTCCTGGTTTTTGCGGGTGGGCGTATGCCGTCCCTAAGATCAAGAAAACCAGAAAAAAAAGCCATATATGACCACAAGTGAAATATAACCTTTTTTTCAGGGCCATTCAAGGTGGACATGTAAAAGCCATATGATCGAAAAACATTTAAAAACAATATGATGGATGGCATGTCGCGGTACGCTGAAAACATGGCACAAAGCATGCAATATAAAAATTCAAAAATTTTTTGAACGCGATTGGGCTGCTGGAAATACTTTGTCTGATGGAAAAAGAGCAAAGGATCGATTCAGAAATGACCCTGGTCAAAATCATCATGAATGTGCTTCCGGAAAAGCAAAAAGAGGTTTTTCAGACACTTCTCTCACTGATCGAGCCAGCAGACATTGAGCCGGGATGTCTGAGCTATGGCATCTTCCAGAGCATCAGGGACAAGAACGTTTTCAGCCTGGTTTCGGAATGGAAATCACGGACGGCCCTGGACCATCATTTGAGATCCGACAGGTTTGGCATTTTTCTGGGGATAAAGAGTCTCCTGAGCGAACCCATGACGATTCAAATCCTTACGATTTCAGATTCCGAAGGCATCGAGGCTGTCGATTCGGCAAGGAAAAAGGGATAAGTCTGTCGGAAACAAAAAAATCCACATCCTGCATGTCTTTTGGCCTTCCTGCTGGGTGATATCCACCGGCACATATCCCGTGCACCGGCGGATGTGCCTTGCAGACGAACAAAAATCCGTCGCAATCCAGTGTATTTATACATTTCCGACAGCCTAAGGAACTGCTGCATATGGTTGACAGCGGTATCCCTCTGAAATGCCACTTTTGAAACACCAATTTAATGAAAGGATTGGAACGCCAATGGGTGAAACAGATACATATCGCAAAAAACTGGAATCTCTGCTCGATGATTGGAATGCTGATTTTGATAAACTGGAGACCACGTTGAGAAATGCCGGTGTAGATCTGAAGTACGAATGGGATGAGGTAATCACTATGCTTCGAAAGCAACGCCATGCGGCAAATCCTGAACGGGACTGATTTCCTAAAACCCGCACATTGACCCACGACCGCGTTTTCGCGGGTAATGGTCATGATCGGGCTGAAGACCCCGACAGCCTTTAAAAACCTGAATATCGCATTGAAAAGAATTCGCCTTTACCCTGAACAGACAAAATTGAAGGGAGGCAATCCATGCCGTTAGTTCAATTGGTAATCATTTTGGTTGTCATCGGTGTGGTACTCTGGACGATCAACAGCTTCATCCCGATGCAGTCCACAATAAAGTCAATCTTGAATGCTGTCGTGATCATTGCCGTCATTCTCTGGCTTTTGAGTTTATTCGGACTCATTGGAGACATATCCAGGATGCGTATCATATCGTAAATGAGGTGAAACCCGGAAATGATATTCAAGCGGTAAAAAAATGAAACAATCACAATAAATATTTGAAGGAGGATCAAATGCCTAATAAAAAATGGAAAGGGATAATGATTTGTTTTTCGGTTGCCTGTTTACTCGGATTCATGTGTCACGTGTTTCAAGTTTGGGCTTCAGATCAAAGTCCAAATCAAAAAGCTGCCCAAAAGGCCATTGAAAAAAAGCTGGACGATTCACTGGGAATGCCGGTTCTGAAAGGCGATCTTTGGCGACAGATGACCCACGATTCCAAGGTGGGGTTTATCTGGGGTTTCGGGCATGTGGTTTCCATTGAACATTACCTGATGGAAAAATATCCGGAGCTGAAAAGAGACAGCTTTGTCGAAAAAGTTGTTGAGGGCATGGATAATATCCCGATGAATGAGATCATTATCGAAGTTGACAGGTATTATGAAACGCATCCGGACGACATGGATAAACCGGTGACAAGTGTACTCTGGGATACCATGATCCGGCCAAACATAAAAACAGGTATAGCCGGTCGTCAACTGAAAAACAGACCATGATGAATTTGAAAAGAGTTGATCGGATGGCTGTGTCAATCGCCCTGAAAGCAATATGAAAGGAATGCGGATATGAAGCGAATAACACGTGGTTTTATGATTCTTGTGCTGGTTTTTTCACTGGGTTGTACCGGAATGTCCAGAACACAACAATCGACCCTGAGCGGTGCCGGCATTGGTGCTGTCAGCGGCGGGATATTGGGTGGGGTTGTTGGTGGCAGTCCGGCTACAGGCGCGCTGATCGGCGCGGGTGTCGGTGGGGCTGCAGGATACCTCCTTGAGCAGTAGGCGTGCTGTGCCTGTGGTCAATATCGTGTTGGGGATGGTGAAAAATGAAACGATCTGAAAAGAGGTCACGATATAAACCCAAAGGAGTTTGCAATGACTGACAAACGAAAAGCATATGAAGAAAAGCTCGATGCACAGGTTGAGGAATGGAAGGCGCAGATCGCGCTGCTCAAGGCCAAAGCCGACAAGGCCAAGGCCGATGTCCGTATGGAATACTACAAAAAAATCGAAGCATTGGAACACAGGCAAAAAGAGGCCGTCTCCAGACTGCAAGAGCTGAAGTCCGCCGGAGACGAGGCTTGGGAAGAGGTTAAAACCGGCGCGGAAAAAACATGGGATGAAGTCAAGGCGGCCTTCCACAATGTGGTTTCAAAGTTCAAATGAGCCGGAATGCCGACCCCGGCGCTTTGATGTCAGACGCCAAACATTTCATTATAAAAGGAGGATGACGTGATCCTGCTGATTCGGTTTACCATCTTCTGCTTCATGATTCTGTTTCAATTTCTTCCTGTTGCGGCTGCGGACAGGGCTGGTGATGAATTTTTGGCAGGCTATGTTGCCTCCATACTTGAGCGGGACCTGCGCTGGGAGAGAGGCAGCTATAGTTTGAAAGTTGTCAACGGGGTTGCCACAATCACCCTGTTTGAAGATGATCCAGTCCGACAGGAGACGGCCGGCAATCAGTTGCGCGATATCGACTGACTTCAGCGGGTGGAGATTGTCGTGAAACCCGCAAACGCAGACAAGCCGGGAACGGTAGCCAGACTTGTGGGGTTAACCGGCCAGGGAGACACATTCCCAACGGGCGACTTGTTCCGGCCACTCCTTGCAGATCCGAAGCAGCCACAGTTTTTTGTTGGCATCAACCGGTTCAGTTCACTGGATTTGCGATACACCATGGCGTCAGTCGGTTTTGGAGAGACATTCGGCCTGTACAGGTTTTTCGGCAGCCGCGAGGGAGACGGCCTGCAATTGAGTCTGGAAGGCGCCCTGTTCGCCCAATTCAATTTGGACAGCGATTCCTCCGATCTAATCAATGCGGATTACACGATCGGGATTCCCGTCACCTACCGGCATGGCATCAATTCGCTCCGTTTTCGAACCTATCACCAGAGTCCGCACCTCGGAGATGAATTACTTCTGAGTGCGCATCATCCGGAGCGGGTGAACCTCAGTTACGAAAGCATGGAACTCATCTATTCCTGAGAATGGCGGGGATTCCGGGCGTGTGGCCGCGGTGAGTATCTGATCCACAGGGAGCCGAAAGATCTGCAACCGGCCATTGCCCATTGGGGAATTGAGTATCGTGGCAGCAAGCCGCTGGTGTGGAACGGCAGGCCGATAGGCGGCGTGGACATGCAGTCCATGGAAGAAAATGACTGGGACATCGATACCAGTGTCAAGGTCGGCCTCGAATTCGGACATCCCAACCCGGGTCAGCGACGGCTTCGCCTCTTGGTCGATTATTACAACGGGTATGATCCGCACGGTCAATTTTATAATAACAAGGTTGAATACTATGGTATGGGAATTTCTCTGGGATTCTGAGCACACCACCAATCCGGGAAATGCATGATAATCGGAATACCACAAACAAAATTGACAGTTAAAAAGGCAGGTCGATATGAAAACAATCACACTTATAGGTATCATACTGATTGGTATCGGGATCATGGCGTTCGGGCACCAGGGAATCACCTACACGACCCGGGAAAATGTCGTGTATCTCGGCCCATTGAAAGTGACGACAGAAAAAAGCAGAACGATTCCATTACCCCCGATTGTTGGCGGTCTTGCGCTATTGGGCGGCATTGTTCTGCTGGCTGTGGACAGAAAAAAACATTCGTGAAATACGGATAACCGAATTGTCTGATGGAAAAAAGGAGCTATTCAACAATGATCCTGGTCAGAATCATCATGAGCGTCCTTCCGGAAAAGCAGAAAGAGGTTTATCAGACACTTCTTTCATTGATCGAGCTGCCAGAGATCGAGAGGGGATGTCTCAGCTATGGCATCTTCTGGAGCATAGAGGACGAGAACATTTTCAGTCTGATTTCGGAATGGAAATCCCGCCAGGAATTGGATCATCATTTGAGATCCGACAAATTTGGCATTTTGCTTGGAATCAAAAGCCTTTTAAGCGAACCAATTGTGATTAATATTTTTACGGTTTCAGATTTTGAAGGAATCGAAGCTGTCAATTCAGCAAGAAAAAAGGCTACTGATTAGCTCCACCGGTCAGACTTTTCAATACGGTGAAAAATAAAAAAGGGCCGACCTGTGAACATGAAAAGCGATAGCGCCAAAAACGGAAAGGAGCCTTTTGTATGAATGTTCTCCTGATTTATCCAAAATTTCCGGATACGTTTTGGTCTTTTACGTATGCGTTGAGTTTTATCGGAAAAAAAGCGGCGTTTCCGCCGCTTGGTTTGCTCACCGTTGCGTCCCTGTTACCGGCAACATGGTCCAGGCGTCTCGTTGACATGAACGTGGACAGCCTGACAGATGATGACATTTCATGGGCGGACATGGTCTTTACCGGAGGCATGGCCATTCAACGGAAATCGGCGGAACAAATTATCGCCCGTTGCAAGGCCATGAATGTAAAGGTTGTTGCCGGTGGGCCACTCTTTACTTCCGAACCCGGGGAATTCAAGGCGGTTGACCACCTTGTTCTTGACGAAGCGGAACTGACATTGCCCGTTTTTTTGGCGGACCTGCAAAACGGAGAACCCAAAAAAATATACAGGGCTTCCGGTTTCTGCGATATTTTCGATACACCGACCCCCTCGTGGGATCTGGTGAAAATGAAACGATATGCATCCATGAACATTCAGTTTTCAAGAGGGTGCCCGTTCAATTGTGAATTCTGCAATGTAACGACATTATTCGGCCACCGGCCGCGATTAAAAACACCTCAGCAGATCATCACGGAACTGGATTGTCTGTATGCATCCGGCTGGCGCGGCAGTATTTTTTTTGTTGATGACAACTTTATTGGAAACAAGGGCTACCTTAAAACACATTTGCTGCCCGTTTTGATCGAATGGCGCAAGGATAAAAAAGGTTGTGTCTTTTTCACGGAAGCCTCCATCAATCTGGCGGATGATCCGGAACTGCTGGACATGATGGTAAATGCCGGATTCGATTCGGTTTTTATCGGTATCGAGTCGCCGGATGAGGTCAGCCTGACCGAATGTCACAAAACCCAGAACAAGAATCGGGATCTCCTTGAAAGTGTTGCGATAATCCACCGTTCCGGATTACAGGTGATGGGGGGTTTTATTGTGGGCTTTGACAGCGACAGTCCTTCCATTTTTCAGCGGCAGATAGACTTTATTCAGAAAAGCGGAATTGTCACGGCAATGGTTGGCATGCTCCAGGCCCCGCCGGGAACCTGTCTTTTTGACCGGCTTCAACGGGAGAGCCGGGTAATCAATACCTTTACCGGAGATAATGTCGATGGCACAACCAATATCATTCCCCGGATGGGGCTGGACAGGCTTCTGGACGGATATCAACTGATTATGAAACAGATTTATTCTCCAAAAAACTATTACCGGCGCGTCAGAACGTTACTGAAGGAACTCAAATCGCCTGAAATCAACCAACCCATCAATATTCAGCGTTTCCTTTCATTCTTTCGGGCCGCTTTTCGGCTTGGGGTTTTGGGAAAGGAACGTTTTCGCTACTGGCAACTGATGCTGTGGACCTTGACCCGCAGGCCCAGACAACTTCCATTGGCTGTCACCCTATCCATATATGGCCATCACTATCGCAAGATATGTGAATTATATATTCTATAGTATTTCTGTGTGAATCAAGGAGGCAACATGAAAGCGATTAAAAGAGATATCAACTACACGGTTCAAAAAATGGATGCTGATAAAAAAGCAGCCGTTGTTCTGATTCCATTTTTGAATAGGAATAAACATCAGACCATCCCGGTCAGGGAAAGTCTGACATGGTTTTCAGGAAAAATGGAAACGGAACTCCTGGATTTTGACGAAACCATGTCTGCCTGGGAAACAGAGATCGCCCTGGGAATTCTGGACGATCTGGATGAACAGGTGATTGCACTTCGTTCGAAATTGCTCATGGCCATGAGGTCTTTACAGCCCCAAATACAGAATGAGGTCATTGACCAATGTGTTGAGGTTGCCAATCTGGCTCAAATGATTGCATCCAGCCACCACCCAAAATTCAGCCATTACAGAAACGGGAGGGAAGCAGCATGAAAAAGAACCAGGAACCCAAAGATATCGAACAATTAATGATAGAGGCAGATGAACTCATTCGAAAGATCAATTCTAATTTCATCAAAATGGCAGCCACCAACCGGCCCGAAATTCTGGATCCCGCATTGTTGCGGCCGGGCCGGTTCGATCGGCAGGTTCTGGTGGACCGGCCGGATATCAATGGACGGGAAGCCATCCTGAAAATTCACTCCAGAACTGTGGTGTTGGGTCCGGAAGTCGATCTTCGCAGTATCCCCGGTCGACCCCCGGGTTTTGTGGGAGCGGATCTGGCCAACATCATCAATGAAGCCGCACTTCTGGCAGCCAGAAATAACAAGGAAATGGTCGAGCTGTCGGACTTTGATGAGGCCATCGACCGGGTGGTCGCCGGTCTTCAGAAAAAGAACCGGGTGATGAATGCCAAGGAGAAAGAAATTGTCGCGTTCCATGAGTCCGGACATGCGATTGTGGCCGAGTCTGTTGAGCATGCCGATCCGGTGCATTAAATATCCATTATTCCCCGAGGGATTGCGGCCCTCGGTTATACCCAACAGCAACCCACTGAGGACCGTTATTTGATGACACGCTCGGAGCTCATCGATCGACTGGCGGTTCCATTGGGTGGCCGGGTGGCGGAGGAGCTGGTTTTTAATGAAATTTCAACCGGCGCACAGAACGATTTGCAGCGGCCACAGACATTGCCCGGGCCATGGTCACGGAATATGGCATGAGTGACCGCCTGGGACTGGTAAGCTATGAGCGACAACGACAGCCGATGTTTCTTCCGGAAAGTTTTTCTCCCGGTAAAAATTACAGTGAGGCAAAAGCCGCCGAAATTGACGAAGAGGTCACGCGGTTTGTCGAGGAAGCCCATCAGCGCGTGCGTAAAATTCTGTCGGGGCGACGAACGGTCCTGGATGATTTGGCCCGTCTGCTTTCGCACAAGGAAAGTGTCCAGGGTGAGGAACTGAGAAAGATGTTGTCTGTGGCCCCGCCCCTCATGATGACGCCATTATCCTCGGGCTATAGAATCAGGCATCACGATATCAATCGTAACAGGCTGATGAGATGATGGCGGATATGATTCAACCCGGCGATCACGCGCATTGTTATCTTGAAAGCTATCGCAAAGGAGAAAGACATGAAATGGAGCAAGCTTTTACGTGTTGTGACAGGCATCCTTATTTTTTCGCTATCCGGCACTGCACAAGCCCAACCCCAGCCTCCTGTTCTGAGCCTGGTTACTTCTGGAACCTGGATTGACCTCACATGGACTGCGGTTTCAGGAGCGACAGGCTATACCCTGTCTTATGCTCCGATTCCCTTCACGGGCATTGATTCCATCGGAACAGCCGATATGGGGACACGCACCAGCGTGACGGGCTATCTCTGGGTTGGCGCAGCGTTTTATGTGGCGATCCAGTCCCGCGACGACTCCGGATTAAGCGAATATTCGAACATCGTGGAAGTCATTATCAATCCCGCTCCGCTGTCGGGAAATTATCAGGTTTTCGCCTTTAATGATCTTGGCATGCACTGCTACGACCCGGATTTTTCTGTCTTCAGCATCCTGCCGGTCTTTAATGTGCTGCATGCGCAGATCATTGAGAAAGGAATCTCTCCAAAAATCATTGATCCGGCTGTCATTGTTACGTATCAGTCCATGGCAGACCCGGCCGGATCAATCAACACGACAAGCATCGGTAAAACAAATTTCTGGGATTATGTTCTGGCCCTGTTCGGTCTAAACCCGCCATTGGATGAAGGATTGCTGGGAGCGAAAATGCCGGGATACATGAATCAGCCCCAACCCTTAACATGGGAGGGCGGGGCACAGAACTGGTTTGCGGCTGCAGGTATCCCGATCACAGCCTTGGACGATAATTTTCAAATCAATCCCTATCCTCTGATGAATGTTCAGGCCATTGATCCGACAAACGAAACCGTTCTTTCTTCATTGCCTGTGGTGGTTCCCGTATCCGATGAAATGGCCTGCAACGTCTGTCACGATACCGGAAATGTGGGCGCCAGCCTTGCAGGCGTCAATTGGAGTCAGAATAACGATCCTGCGATTCAATTCCGGGAGAACATTTTGATTCTTCACGATTACAGAAACAATACCAACCTTTTCAACAGCCAGCCGGTTCTCTGCGCATCCTGCCACTATTCCCCTGCGCTGGATTTGGGCCATACCGGACCGGTCGGACCTCAAGTGGAAAACCCGACCATGTCACGGGCCGTTCACGGGTTTCATGCCACACGGACTGCCACCCAACCACCCAGCGGAAACGCATGTTATTATTGCCATCCGGGCGAGAAAACGAGATGTGCCAGAGGGCCCATGGATACGGCGGGTCTGAGCTGTCTGGACTGTCATGGCACCATGACTGCAGTGTCTCAGGCAAACCGGAGCCCATGGGCCGATCTGCCCATGTGCCAGTCCTGTCACACGGGTGATGCCATCAATAACCAGGACGGACAGATCATTCGGCGCAGCGCGTATACAGACAGTCCGGATACAGCCACCTTTATTGTTGCCACCAACAAGCGATTTGCGGAGCAGGACAACACGCTTTACCGGAACAGTGTGGGGCATAACGGTGTGGCCTGTGAATCCTGCCACGGCAGCCCCCATGCAGAGTGGCCGTCGCGAGGGGCAAACGACAATCTGGCTGCAACGACGATTCAGGGCCATGATGGCATGATATCCGAATGTACGGCCTGTCATGGAAGCGGATTGCCCTTGACCCTTAACGGACCTCATGGCATGCACAATGTAAACAGTCAGGCATGGGTCAATGGACATGAGGATTTCAAATCTCAAGAGGTATGCGGGGCCTGTCATGGTGTGACCGGATCAGGCGCCGTGATTTCAAAGGCTGCCGTAAATCGAACGTTTACAGTAGAGGACCGTACCGTTTTTATTTCAAAAGGCACGCAGATCGGTTGCGGCCTCTGCCATGAAAACGAGCTTGCCGATGGTGACGATGACGATGATGATAACGATGATGACGATGATTAACCCGCCTTTATAGCGTTAAAGATAATGATTTTGGGAAGGCGGCAGGGAAGGGACAGGCCTTAGTCGGCCATTCCCGACCGATAACGCAGCAAAATTATTTTTCTGGAAGTCTATATAGTGTCTGGACGAAAAGTCCTTTTCAGACCAAATTCGAATATCGAAATCCGAAATCCGAAATTCGAAACAAATTCAAAATTCAAATGTCTGAATGCCCCAAACGATCTGTCAGACAATGCGCCGTTTTGAACATTTGGGTTTGTTATTTGTTTTATTGTTTCGGATTTCGTGCTTCGAATTTCGAATTTTATGATACAGAAAAAAGGTTTTCGTTCAGGCGCTATATATGCGGGGCGTTGGGATTTTGACGGCGTTTGTCCAGAAGAATTTTATCGGATAAAACAGGATCAAAAAGCAGAAAGGTGGGAAACCTGTGTCAACGAATCGGAATGACAGAGGAAAAAATATTCTGGAGCGTATCGCACGCGGAGCGATGACCGATCGCGGGTTTCTGGTCGATTTTTCAGCGGCTGCGCAAAACGAGGTAAAAATAATGGCCCGGGTCGACCGGAATGCAAAATCCCCCGGAAAGGATTTGCGCCACCTGCTCTGGGCATCGATTGACAATGATGATTCCCTGGACCTGGATCAGTTGACGGTGGCTGAGGCCCTGCCGGATAAGACGGTAAAGATTTTTGTGGCCGTTGCCGACGTGGATGCGCTTGTAAAGAAGAATTCGGCAATCGATGCGCATGCGCGGCAGAATACGACATCGATCTATACTGCCGGCAGGGTTTTTTCCATGCTCCCGGAAACACTTTCTACGGATCTCACATCGCTGAATTATCATGAAGACCGTCCGGTCATTGTCATCGAGATGGTGATCGGCGCTGCCGGAGAGATGCAACATGCGGAAATCTATCATGCCCTGGCCAACAACCACGCCAAGCTGACCTACTCCCTTGTGGGCGCCTGGCTGGAGGGTAGAGGCCCCATGCCGGAGGCGGTTGCGGTTGTCCCGGGCCTTGCAGAGAATCTTCGTATCCAGAATCGGGTGGCCCAGCAATTGAGAGGCTTGCGACATGAGCAAGGCGCCTTGAATCTCCAGACACTGGAAGCCCGCCCGGTCTTTGTCGGAGATGAGATACAGGATCTGCAGGTGGATGAAAAGGATTCGGCCAAAGAACTGATTGAAGATTTCATGATTGCCGCCAACGGCGCAACCGCACGGTTTCTGTACGGGAAAAAAATCCCCTCCCTGAGGCGTATGGTTCGCACCCCCAAGCGCTGGGACAGAATCGTGGAAATTGCGGCCGACCATAATTTTAAGCTTTCTCCACAGCCGGACCCAGTGGCGCTTGCAAGTTTTCTGGATGCTCGGAAAGCAGCCGATCCGCTCCGCTTTCCCGATCTGTCTCTATCCGTCATCAAACTTCTCGGCCCGGGTGAATATGTCGTCGAATTTCCGGATGAGACAGGGGCCGGCCATTTCGGCCTGGCTGTCAGTGACTACACACACGCTACGGCTCCCAATCGGCGATTTCCGGACCTGATCACCCAGCGTATTCTGAAGGCGGCCCTGGACGATTCGCCCATGTCCTACAGCGGAGACGAACTGGCGGAATTGGCGCAACACTGCACCCGAAAGGAAAATGACGCCAACAAGGTGGAGAGGCTTGTTGCCAAGTCAGCCGCGGCCATGCTGCTCTCTTCGAGAATCGGAGAAGAGTTTGATGCCCTGTGCACGGGTGCTGCCGACAAAGGGACATGGGTACGCATCTTTCATCCGCCCATTGAAGGCCGATTGATCAAAGGACAAAACGGCGTCGATGTGGGCAACCGGCTCACGGTGCAGCTCATCCATACCGATGTGGAGAAGGGATATATCGATTTCAGGAAAATCCATT
>JBFXFK010000012.1:0-50560 GCA_050179135.1 Desulfatirhabdiaceae bacterium
CTTTCATGACTTTACAACACTGACCAAGTACCTTTTCTTTAATAGTTGGGAACATCTAATGGGCTTTATGTTTGAACAGCTCAAAATCCCTATAACAGGATAAGATGCCAAATTTAGAATTGCTGATATCATGGTTCCCGCCATTGGTTAATGTGGCAGGAGCCCTCCATCAACGCATCGGCCAAGAAACGTGAGGGGGCTCCTTACTTTTTCCCTCACTTTTCTGGACCATTTTAGCGATTTTTTCCATCATTTTTTGAGGCTGTACTCACCATGCTGAAATAGACCAACCAGGCCTTGGAGAAAGAAGGCCATGAGCCGAGAATCCTTTAAAATTTAGGTTTCCGGCCCGGCCCTTGTAAGTCTGAAGCGTATTTGAACGGCTCGTAATGTATCCTCACAAACGAGCTGTTGATGTTTATATTAAGGTTTTACCGTGAACGTTAATGTAGCAGCATTATTGACAGTTTTTATTTTTCCGTACAAATTTTTTAAAGGCCCGTCCTGGGTGACCATGTTAGAGCTGAGAATATTAACCCGCCATTGTCCGGCACTTTGCACCTGGAATTGAGCTTTCCCTCCCAATACCATAGAGAAAACAGCAAACCTATCTCCACCGAATGAAGGGCTATTACCTGTTATATAAGCCTGACTATTAGGCCCCCAGGACAAGGGCTTACCATGAAAACAGACGTCAAATTCGACCATATCGCCAACTTTTACCCGAGAAAGATCAGTTAACGGTGTAATCTCCAGATCATGGCCCGCAGGCTTGGGCATTGTCCATTTTTTTACGGTCAGATAAGACTTGGCAAAAGCCTGGTATTGTACAGATGACAGTACTTTTTGAATACCATCAATTGCATCCATGGGTTTCAATGCCAGTCTGGTCCTGCCCTTTGTGTCAATATACTGGGTGTAATTGGTTTTTTGGGATATGGCCTCAATCAAGTAAGTACCTTGTCTGGTTTCATTTTTTAAAGCAATCTGCTGGTTGGCAATATCAGCGATATACAGATCATAGTCAGCATTGCTTTCAAACGTTTTCACGGCTTTGGGTTGTGGTTTGTACAGTTTGCTTTTATTCCCGACGGGATCTGCGAGGGAAAACTCCGCTATGTTGAGTTTGGCCATAACGCTGTTGGGCATGTCATCAATAGGCATGGTATGACCCCACCCAAGGGATACGGTTGCATGGCCAGGAGGGTGGAGCTTGGATTCAAAGCAATTTACCCATAATGAGTGCGCGCCGGCAGTTGAAACCGTCAGTAACAATGTGATAATCAAAATACAGAAAACGTTTTTCATCAAATCCTCTCTTTTAAATAAAATTTGTGTGTATAGATGCTCATCATACCGTTGAACGATAACCATCAATGTGATCCGTAAAAAAAAGTTAGAAACGATAGGTCACCTGGAGACCGACTTCTCCGGGATCACTATATAGGGTGTAATACCCGCTATAGTAGCCGTAGGAGTCGTATTTTTCGTCAAAAATATTTTTACCGTAAAGGTAAATATCATAATGCTCGGTTTCATATCCGATTTTAGCATTGACGATTTGGTAAGGATCCCGTTTATATTCGTTGGCTTTGTCAAAGTACATTTCACCGTAACCAATCAAATCGGCTCTGGCATAAAATCCGTTTTCCCAGCGATATTGGGCCCCGACATTAAAGGTATACTCCGGCGCGTAAGTCGCCTTGTTCCCTTCGTAATCTCCGGCAGCATCCTTAAAATCGTCGAATTCAATGTGGGTATAGCCGAAACCCGCCGTTACGGTCAGTCCGTTGGTTATTTTGCCCGTTAACTCCAGTTCAATGCCTTTCCCCGTTGCTTCGGCAGCGTTGGTTATGTAAGAAGATCCCCCTGAAAGCGTTTCCGACACCTGCATATCGGAAATCTCCATCAAATAAATATTGGCGTTGACGATCAATCTGTTATTAAAAAAGGTATTTTTAACTCCGATTTCATAGGACCATAATTCCTCTTCATCAAAGGTATAGTATTGCGGATCAGTGGACATAAAATTAAATCCGCCTGCCCGGTATCCTTTGGCTACGCTCAAGTAAGTCATGGTTCCCGGCAAAAGACGGTATTCCAGGGCAAGCTTGGGGCTTATGGAAGCCCATGAATCATCAGCCTGCCTTACGTTAATATGATCTTGAAAATCCTTTTCCGTTGTCTCGTAGCGCAAACCGCCGACAACGCTGAATCGTTGGGACAGCGGATAGGTCAGATTTGTAAAAAGCGCATACGTATTCCCTTCGATATCCCTGTCAGTAAAACTGATTGTGCTCCCGGAAACCGATTCATAGTCATAATTTGCATCATCCTTATCCGCGTAGACACCTGCAATCCACTTCATACCGCCATTGTCATAGCCCAAGCGAAGCTCTTGGGACAATATAGAGTATTGATTGTCTTTAAACATATGCGATAATGTTGTGCTGGTGAAATCGAAATCACTTATAGCCTTGTCATCAAAGACCCTTCTCGTCGTGACAGACGTCAATTCAAATGCGTCGTTGATCTTATACTTAATTTTAAGGGCTTGGGACTGGTCTGAACTATTGTTTTCCCCCTTTAAATTTGAGGAGACCTTGCGATAATCGGGCAAAGGCAATCCAAATAAAGACGCCATATATTCTCCCATATTCTCACGATTTCCCCCTTGGTCATATTTGAGTTGTGATGCAATAAAAGAGATGTCCCATTGATCTGTGGGGGTCCATCGCAGATTAGCCCTGCCAAACCAACGTTTTCTATCATCCGCAGCCTCTCCGGTTTCCGTATTTTCAACGATCCCGTCTTTTTTGAGAAAACTTCCGGCAACCCCCAAAAAAAGCTTGTCTGTTTTAATGGGAGTGCTGAGTTTGATGGCATACGTTTGTAATAAGCGGTCATTATTCTCGGAAGAGAGCCATGTGCCGATATCGGCCGATACGCTCGCCCTGAAGTCGTTGTCCGGTTGACGGGTAATGATATTGATTACGCCTGCTTCGGTGTTTTTCCCGTACAAAGTCCCCTGGGGGCCCCTTAGCACCTCCACCCGTTCAATATCAAGAAATGTATTATCAAAACCACCCATCGACGGAATCAGGACACCGTCTACAAAAAGTCCTGTGGAAAGCGTAAACGTCTCATAGGGGGCATGAACACCTCTCATGGATGGTGTGTTCATGCCGGAATTGCCGTGGTTAAATATCATTAGACTAGGGACAAGATCAACCAGATCAGACAGGGACTCAATTTTTGCGTCCTCAATTACCTGGCCAGTGAAAGCAGTGATCGCCATGGGTACGTCCTGGAGATTTCTCTCCTGCTTTTCTGCCGTTACCGTTATCGCTTCTAAACTCAAGCTATCCTCTGCCTGGGCAATTTCTAGGGTTGCCATGCACCAAACTATTAGAAAACTTTTTAAAATCCAGCCACGCAAAAAATTCATCATTTTTATCCTTTGTCATCTTTTTGTTAAACAATCTTTCTTGTTCATTGATGTTTCAAAAGTATTCCTACACGAACTCAAAAAGTAATGTCAACACTTTATCTAAAACTTAAACGTTGTTATTAGAACATAATATCTAATATCAGTACGAGGCAGGAAGGATTAGAACACGTTATGGGTGGGGATACATCTAATTCGCCACAGAAAATCCATATGTTTTCTTCCTAAAAATACTATAGAAATTATAAACACAGAAGCATCAATTTCGCGGCCTGTTTATTCAGTTTAGGAGATCATTTGTGCTTCCAGGTGGCTGGCAAGCCGTTTGGCGAGAGCCAATATCGTCATAACCGGGGGGATGGCAAATGCTTCGGGAAGAACGCTCGCATCGCAGACATAGAGATTTTTGACTGGTGTGGATAGATTTTCGTCCACCACAGACCCAATTTTACAGCCACCTCCGGGATGAACGCCTGCAATACGGGTGAACCAGATGTCCTTTGCACCGGCTGTTTTCAGAATCTCCTCGGCGATCTTCTTTCCTTTTTCCAGCTTTTGAAAATCATTTTCAGACAGGCTTTTTTTAATTTTACCTGTGGCTGAGATCTCGCCACCGATGTCGTCATCAATCTCCACAAGAATTGATACGGATCGGCTCCTTTTAAAAAACTTGTCGATTTTTTTATTCGCCATAATCAACTTTTTATACGCCTGGGAAGGAATCGAGGCATCTCCAAGGGAAATTCCTTCTTCTTTTATTAACACCCCTGATTGCCTTGTTACCTCGGATTTCATGAGTTTACGGTCAAGGTAACCGGTAGCCATTACATAAGGGTCGACAAAAATATTTTTTCCAGCCGCAATCCCGGAATTTTGAAGAAGCACCGGAGAGCCGATGCCACCAGCGGCAACAATGATAATATCGGAAAAATAATTTTCCTTCCTGCCCTTGGGATCGACCGCAATCACTCCGGTTGCTTTTCCACCCTTAATGATCAATTTCTCGCAATAGGTTTCATTATACAAAACCGCACCATTTGCCACGGCGTCCTTTATCCACATTCTTGCATCCCATCGCGCACCGGTTTTATCGCCGAACAGGTAGGCGGTTTGCCGGAATTTTTCAGGCGCCTTAAAAAACCGGTCAATATTTTCCCACTTCAACCCTAATTTTACTGCAGACTTTTTGAGCAGTTGTCCAACAGGCCCCATTTGCGAGTCATCAAGGGGCTTGACGATGATTTCCTGCTTAATGGATTCAACTTCACTCTTCAGGTCAATCCCATATTTTTCTTTAAAAAGATCAAACGGAGGATCCCAGGAAACACCGCCATAAACAAGTGTTGCACCACCCAGGGTGATCGGTCTAACAATTTCTATTGAAGGATCGCCATCAGTGCTTAAGAATGCATTTGATTTATTTTTAATACCGCCAAAAAATCTGAAGGGACTGGAGAATGCGCCAGGGGCAGATGAATTGTCTTTTCCCCATTCAAAAATCGCGACTTGGTGCCCTTTTTGAGCCATCTCTTTAGCAACAGTTGCGCCCCCTGGACCTGATCCGACAATCAGTACTTTCTTTTTTCCCATGCTTACACCTTATGATTATGATTTATCAAATTAACTTTTTCCGTAAAGTCCTCAGCCATTGAACCAGCATTTTTTTTTGTCGAAGGGATAAGTTGGCAGTCCTGTTTTATAATACGGCAAACCTTCAGTCACTCTGTCCCAGGCAATATCCATTCCCTTAGCATATAATTTACTCAGACATTGCAATGTATCGTGCCACTCATCTTCATCGCCTTGATGGACATGAACCATTGTTTTTGAATTGATTGAATTGTTTTGCTGCAAAAGCTGTTTATCCGGACCGATCAGAATAAAAATATCCACCTTCACTCCGTTATTTTTCCAATCAGATTGGATTTGCGAAACCTTTTTCGAAATTTTAGGGACAGTATCAGAAAAGGAAGGCTGGGCAACATAGTTTTCAACCACCTGTTTTAATACATGCTCAAGGTTTGATTCGCCCGAGATATATGCGGATAGGTATTTTCCTATGCCTTCTCCCATGACCGCAACAGGGACTATGCCCCATGATTTCCACATGGCGGACAATGCATATTCCACGATAAAAGTATTTATTGGATCGGATTGGTCAGTATTAAAAGCCTGTGAATCGAATACAGATGAAGGAGCTTTACCAAATTGCCTTAAAATTTCAAGGCATTGATCAATTGCGTCCCTGAAGCAGGCTTGTCCGGAATAAAATGATTTGATTCCGGGAAAGCGGGTATGAGAACAGTCGGAAAACAAGAAACCGACTTTGGGTATATCTTTTCTGGCATTTGTCCCCAAAACGGAAAGCCCTTTACTATCATTAAGCCAATTGTTTATTTGCCCTAATAATTCCTTCTTGGATCCTGCTACCGATGAAAACCGCCAGGGATAATGAAACCGCCCGACATTGGATGTAAAGCAGATATCTTCTATCCCAGCATCGGGGTTTGATTCCAGATAAGTTTTATACCTATGGACCATCCGCCTCAAACTATGTTCCTTTTTGGTAGATATAGTGAGGATATGAGACCTGTTTTTACTTCCGGATGGTGCAGTGCGTATCTGCAAAGGTGATTGTTCTAAAATGAGATGGAAATTGGTACCGCCAATGGCAAAGGAATTAAGCCCTGCCCGCCTGGGCCCATTATCTGCTTTCCATTTCATTTGTTTACGAACCACATAAAAAGGACTGTCGGTCAAACTTGGATTAGGGGTGTCACAATTAAGGCTGGGATATAATTCTTTATACTTTAATGACAACACCGTTTTAATAAGACCGGCAATCCCTGAGGCCTGGGTAAGATGGCCGATATTGGTTTTTACGGAACCAATCCCGCAGAAATACTTTTTGTCAGTTGTCATCCGAAAAACCCTGGACAAGGCTTCAACTTCTATGGAATCACCCAAGAAAGTGCCTGTGCCATTGGCTTCAACATAAGTGATATTTTCAGGGCCAACACCTGACATCAGCAACGCCTCCTCAATGACGCGTGCCTGCCCTTCTATACTTGGCGTCCGGTACGCTGCTTTTTCTGAACCGTCATTGTTAACAGCACTGGCTCTGATAACGGCATAAATATGGTCATGGTTTTTTATTGCATCGGACAGGGGTCTGAGCAGCACCATACCGGCACCGTTGCCCGATATCGTTCCCTGGGCACCGGTGTCAAATGCCCTACAGTGCCCATCCGGCGAAGAGATCGTGTCAGGATCATAGATATATCCCTTCCTCTGGGGTATCAATATGGATGAGGCTCCGGCCAGCGCCATACTGCACTCTCCGTTGCGCAGGCTCTCACAGGCAACATGAATCGCGGCAGTGGAAGCAGAGCATGCGGTTTGAATACCCAAACTGGGCCCCTTAAGGTTCAATGCATGGGATATCCGCATACATAACTGGTCAACTGAAGTTCCCAACAAGGCTTGAAAGGAATCTGCTGACCCTGCTCTGTTTAATACTGGCCCAAGCACCCTTGCATACCCGCTTGTCCGCATTCCACCAAAGACACCAATATCATGACCTTCCTTTTTTACTGGACAGCCCGCATCTTCCAGAGCCTCATATGCGCATTCCAATAAAATACGCTGTTGGGGACAAATAAATTCTGCCTCTTCCCGGGTATATCCAAAAAACTGGTGGTCAAACATTTCAATGTTCTCAAGGACACATGCAGAGTCAACATAGTTAGTTTCGCTCACAAAACTTTCATCAGCTCCGGCAGCCAACATTTCCGATCTTGTAAAAACCGTAACCGATTCTTTTCCTTTGAGTAAATTATCACGGAATTCATTAATATTTGATGCATCCGGGAAACGGCATCCCATACCGATAATCGCTATGGGTTCAATCCCTTCCTCTATTGTATCTTGGGCCATAACTGCTCCTTTTTTCAATTTTTTCAAAGGCTATTTCACTTGGTGTTACAAAACTCCCGCTTTTTTCCTGTACCTTTTCGAAGCTGCCGTTTTCCGGGCAAATACCTTATCATGGACCTGCAATGATCCTGTTGGTTCTTCACTCTTCTGTGAAATGAACAAGGCCAGACGGTGGATGGTTGAGTGCTCAAAAATATCTACAACAGAGACTTCTATCTTTAATTCTTTTGCCAGCGCATTTTGAATTTTCACCATGTCCAATGAGTTTGCGCCGATACTCATAAATAGCTCCCGGGTGCTAATTTTGTCTATTCGGAGGATTTTTTGTACTGCTCTGGAAAGCTTTAATTCCAATTCATTTTCAGGCGGGTAATATTCAAGTTCAACGGTTTTTTCTTCCATATCAGGCATGGGAAGATTTTTTCGGTCAATCTTTCCGTTTGGCGTCAACGGCAGGCTTTTCAGTTCGACCACAGTGCCGGGTATCATGTATGCAGGCAACTGGGTCCCAAGAAATTGTTCCAAGCCATTCCCGGGGATACCGATTTCGCCATCTGAAACGACATATCCCACAATACGCTGTTTATTATCCGTGCCTGCCGTAACATTGGCTACAGCCTCTTTAATACCCGGATAATGCAGCATAGCCGCTTCAATTTCGCCAAGCTCGATACGGTATCCGTTGATCTTGACCTGCCGGTCTTCCCTGCCCATGAATTCAATATTGCCATCTGCCCGGAATCTGCCTATATCTCCGGTCCGGTAGAGAGGAATGCCGGTTTGAGGATGTTGAATGAAACTTGCTTTGGTTTTTTCCACATCCCGCCAATACCCTTTGGCAAGTCCGGTTCCACCAATATAAAGCTGGCCGGGGACCCATTCCGGGCAGGGTTCCATCTTTTTGTTTAAAACATGAAAATCCTGATTGGCCATGGGGCGGCCGTAGGGAATGCTGTTCCAGTTGGGGTCAACGGTATTGACAGGAAAAAGTATGGACCAGATGGATGCTTCGGTGGCACCACCCAGACTGATAATATCTGCCGGATCAAACCGTTTTCTGATTTTATCCGGCAGGCCAAGGGGTATCCAGTCTCCGCTGAGGAGAACCAGGCGAAGGGTATCAAAATGGAATTCATCTCTGCCCGAGACGTATTCCACCAGCATCTCCATCAAAGCTGGTACAGAATTCCAGACAGTCACATGCGCCTCTTTGATCAGGGATAACCAATGCCCCGGATCTTTGCGCACGGCATTGTCCGGCATCACAATGGCGGCACCGGCGCCCAAAGCGCCGAAAATATCGTATACAGAGAGGTCAAAATTCAGGTTGGACAGGGCAAATACGCGATCTTTCCTGGTAAGCTGATAACGGTTGTTGATATCCAGAATCGTATTGACCGCCCCCTTATGATTAATCATGACGCCTTTGGGAATCCCTGTGGAACCGGAGGTGTAGATGACATAGGCCAGGTCTTCAGGTGATGTTTTAATTTGATCAGGAACTGCATCCATCTGGCTGTCGTCATGCATATCAACGGTAAACCTGTTGACATTATCAGGCCACGCCAAATCCCGCTCCAGCCAGGGCTGGGTCAATACCAATCCGACTTCACCATCTTTGAGAATATGCTGAAGTCTTTCCTTGGGCACACCGGGATCTACCGGTAGATACGCAGCCCCGGATTTTAAAACGCCCAAGACAGCTGCAACCTGTTCCCATCCTTTTTCCATGACTACGGCAACTAAAGAATTTTTTTCCGCGCCATTGCGCTGCAGCAGATACCCAAGCTTATTTGACAATCGGGATAATTGCCCATAGGTCACGGAGCAATCCGAGGTTATCATAGCAACATGATCCGGATGATTCCGTGCCTGTATCTCAAATCCCCCATGCAGAAAAGTTTCTGATATGTTGGACTTCGTTGCATTGACCTGTGCTCTTTTTTGAACCTGGTGATCCGGTAGAAGGCGGAATCTTGCCCGGGTCCAGGATTTTTCATCGTTGGAAAGGATATCCAGTAGTTTACCATAGGCAGCAAACATATCATCCAGCATCCCCTGTGGAAAAAGGTCCTCCACAGCGTCAAAAAAGATGACAAGCTCGTCATTAATCTCAGAAACCTGAAGATCCATCCAGACCTGGGGTGTCTGACTGATGCCATAAACCGGTTTGTCAGCCAATGAAAATCCGTTCCCCGTATCAGAAAAAGTATCCGCGGTGATATTGCTTGTAAAAACTACCGGCATAATTTCCATTGAAGAGCGGCCTCGGACCTGGGCAAGTTCCCGAAGAAATTGTACGCCGCTGAAAAAGCGATGTTCCATATCCTGCCACAATTGATTTTGTAGATTTGCGGCAAACTTTTCAAAGGATAGATGTTGTGAATCATCAACTTCAAGAAACATGACGGAAGTGAAATCACCTATAATTTCATTAATCCGGGGGTGTACTGCCAATCGGTTGAAGACAGTCAAGTTGATGGAGAACTGATTCGTATTGCTCCACCGGGAAAGAATTTTTGCATATACGGATAGCAACAATCCGGCTGGCGTGAGGCCCACACTGGAGGCATGCCGTTTCAATCCGGACCACTTCTTTGCTGCAAGTGCTTGAGTTCTTCTTTTAAAATGCGGATTATCGATATCCTGCAATTGCTTGACGACCGGAAGTCCCGGTGCCCCGGGCAGTGTTTCAAGTCTGTTGCACCAATAGGTTTTTGCCGTGGTATAGAGAACGGATTCCCTGAACTTTTTTTCACTTATGACATAATCCCGAAAGGAAATGTCAAGCTTGTCCGGTGCCCATTCCGGCTCATTATAAAATCTGTTCAATTCGTAAAAAATAAGTCTGATACTGTGGGCATCCGCAAACAAGAGATCCAGGCTCATATGCACACGGCTTATCGTTTCATTCAGCAATGATACCTTTATCTCAAAAAGCGGCCACTCATCTGTTTGAAATATCTGGTGCGACATCCTTTCTCGTATGGATAACAATTTGGATTGAACAAACTCGGAATTCAGACTGGTGAAGTCTGTGACATCAATTTCAAACTTAGGCACCTTTTCCATAATCTGCTGCCGACCATCAGGCAGGACAATAACGCGCAGCATTTCATGACGGCTTATCAAAGCGTTCCAGGCATGGGTGTAGCGATCCATATCCAAATTGTCTATGTCAACCTCATAATAGGTATGGCAGGCTATTTGCCCCATACCCATAACGCCATGCCTGCCCACCCAGTATGCCTGCTGAATATCTGTAAGTTCGAAAGGTTCAAACCTGTTCGCAGGGTCTGCCTGTAGAGCGAAATATTCTGTTACATCCCCTTTTGCTTTTACTTCCGAATCTCTTTCTTTTCCTATAATTTCCAGAATATTATGGGTCAGCCCCTTGATTGTCGGTTCTTTGAAAAGAGTATGAGGGGTAATTTGTACTTCAAGTTCCTTGCCCAGTGATTGTGACAACTCAAGGAAAATCAAAGAATCCATCCCCATCTGAATAAGGTCCGTATGCGCTGCAAGATCTTTCTTGTCAACCCGAAGCGTCTCAGACACCTTTTGTTTCAGATGGTTTTCCAGCAGGTTATGCTGGTCTTCCAAAGACGATATTGTAAAGCGTGACAGAAAATCTGAACCTTTGTTGACCGATACCGTTTCCGGAATTGTTACTTCTGCAGCCAACTGATTAAACAATTTGTTGTTGCCCATTAATCCGTGGCTGAAAAAATCGGACCAGCGAATTTTGGCAAGACAGATGTGATGATTCTTAAGCCCCATAGCGGTAAAAAGATGTGCCAGGGCTTCCTGGGGGGTAAAGGCATCAATGCCTGCTTTAGCTCTTAATTTTGCACCGGCATTGTCCTTGGCAATCATACCTTTCTCGGAAAACGCCCCCCAGTTTATACTTAAGGCAGGCAATCCATGCGTCTTTCTATAGGACGCCAAAATATCCAGGAACATATTTGAAGCACTGTAAGCGCCCAGCCCGTGCCCCCCAAATAGTGATGTGATTGAGGAAAACATTACAAAGTGATCAATGGGATCGTTCAATGTCAAACGATGCAGATTCCATGCACCTTCCACTTTAGGTACCATCACCGCTTCCATATCCTTGACATCCTGCCGCAGAATATCGGCTTCACCCAGCACACCGGCAAGATGGAAAACGCCTTTTATAGATGGCATAGATGTTCTAATATCATGCAAAATCCTTGATAAGGATTTCTCATCACCGACATTTACCTGTCTGCACCTTACATTAATACCGGCAGCCCGAATTTCCTGTATTGATTCAATTGCCGATGCAGATGGTGAGTGCCTGCCGAGTAAAACAATGTTACTTACTTTGTTTTTTGCAAGCCATTTGGCGCTTTCAATGCCCATGCCTCCGAAACCACCGGTTATTATATAGGTTGCGTCTGAATTGAATATTGACAAATCCTGAACTGGATAGTTCCTGTCTGTAGGGGAGGTCCGTACCAGTCTGCTGACCAGTTTTTGATTATCCCGAAAAGCGATTTCATGCTCACCGTCTATAAGGCGCAGATGGTGCCATAATAATTTCCCTTCATCTGCCATTTTTTGAGAATCAAAGTCGATACATACGTTTTGTATCTCAGGATGCTCATGAACAATCACTTTGCCCAATCCCCAGAAAATAGAATTCGTGACACAGGCAACATGGTCGCCAGGGCTCACGAGTTGCGAGTTGCGGGTCACGATGTATAATTTGGGCACGTCAAGTCCTGATGAAACATTTGCCCTGAGAAGATGAAGAATAGTCAAATAATTTAATCTTGTGATTTGTTCGATCGAATCAGAAGCCAATTCATCAGTATCAGGGGTATCCAAAGCCCACATAAATACGATCCCTTTGCATGGAATTGACTTGGAGATGATTTCATTTTTAAATAGATTCTCAAATTCAGATACGGTCCAACCTTTTGAATGGTTTTGATTTTTTTCCGCAAAAACAACAATAGCCTCATCATTCGACGCTCGGATTTCCCGGGATAATTTTTCCGCGACACCGGTTTGATCTGCCAGCAGAAGCCAGCAACCGGGAACCGCCGTGTCGGGTTCGGGCGTTTTTTGATCCGGGTATGTCTGCCAGCTAACTTCATAGCTTATTTTTTTATATCGGCTCGCCCAAATCATCTTCGGCGTTACAGGCCTCAAATGCAGCCCAGCAATTTCAGCGATCGTCTCACCGGCCATATCATATAAAGTGATGTTTCCAGTAAGGTTGTTTTTATCGGTCAAATCCAGCAATTCTACATGACACAGAAGGCTTTCAGGGGCTTTGGAAAAGTAGCAGACCTTGTCCGCCGCCACGGGCAAATAAAAGGTATCACCATCATCATGACCCAAAGTGTCACGCAATATTACCGACCATATGTGCAGGCAGGGATCAAGAAATGCCGGCGGCATGTCATAGCCCATTGTTTCCGGGATAATCATTTCGGGGAATGTAATTTGGCCGATGGCTTCATTCCCCCCCAGTTTCACATCATGGACGACTCCGTATACAACAGGCAGATGATCTCCTATCTCTATGTATTTGATGCATCTTTGCTGAATCTGGATCATTTTTTTTCCAGACCCGGACAGGGAGTCAGACTGCCTTTCAAGCGTTCCTGAAAAATGAAGTTTCCAATGCTTTGGATCCATCGGCTCTGATTCGGGCGTACTGAATATCTTACATGAAAATTTCCCCGGTTTCTCCTGAGACAAAATCGTCTGCACTGTGACAGGGCAATCGTCCGGTTCAAGAACCAAGGCCTCATGCATCAAAACATTTTTCAGGACAGTTTTTTGTTGAAGAGATTCTTTGCCGGCTGTCAAAGCCATTTCAAAAACATATCCGCCCGGCATCGCAATTTCTCCGAATATACGATGCTCTCTTA
The DNA here is from genome assembly GCA_050179135.1 of Desulfatirhabdiaceae bacterium. Lineage (GTDB taxonomy): Bacteria > Desulfobacterota > Desulfobacteria > Desulfobacterales > Desulfatirhabdiaceae > UBA4064. The sequence continues at coordinate 13,294 of JBFXFK010000012.1, forward strand.
AGAAGGCAGGTAAGCTGGATAAAGTGATTTTTTTTTGATAGGTTATCCCTGAAGGCAGGTAGAACAATTTACCTAAAAACGGATGAACTGTGTCTTCGTCACTTTGGTGACCGGGTTGCGCAATATGATTTCTGCAAGTAAATGCAGGTATGGTATGGCCTGTTTCTGCTTTGGTTTGGACATCGGTACGGGCAGCAAGAATATGCTCACCAATATCTCTCCTATCATTTAGGTCTCCGGGAAATACCATGATTTGCGAAAACTGATGCTCAGCCAGCGTTTTTTTCCAGCTCTCAATGGGTAAAAACGGTTCTGTATCCCGTTTAGTCCCATCATCAAATTTTGTAAGAAGCGGGCCGAAAACAAAATCGAACTGCGGTATGTACCTGGTTATGTCCCGAATTAACAGGACGCCTCCCGGTGCCAGCAATGTCTGGATATGGGAAAGCGTTTGAGCCATATCCTTTGTGGTATGCAAAATATTTGATGCAATGATCAGGTCAAAGGAAGCATTTTCAAATCCTTGTGCCCCGGGCGATTTCTCAATATCCAGTATTTCATATGCCATGAAAGGATATGCTTGAAACTTTTTCTTAGCTTTATTCAGAAACGATGACGAACGATCCGTAAATATATACCGGCTTTGAGGACTCAACCCAGGCAAAACAGCTTGGGTGATCGCTCCGGTTCCGGCACTGATTTCCAAAATTCTTAAGACATTTTCCGAAGACATCAAGGAACTAATTTCAGAAATAATTTTATTGATGACCGAATTAAAAAAAACCGCCTGCGGACTGTTCACATATAACTTTTCAATACGCTCAATTGAACCTTCCGGAAACACGATTTCCTTATGATTTTTTATTCCCCTAAGCACCTCTCCAAAATTTTTTCCGCAGGCTTGTATCAGTTCAGCAAGCCCTTCAGGATTTGCTTCGTCGCTATCAAGTTCGGCTATGGAATTACAAAACATTTGAGTTAATACCGGTTCAAGATGATGGTATTTATTCCCCGTCTTTCGCAACATTTTATGATGGGTTAGAAAATTGAAAACCCGTGTCAATAATGGTCGGTACGCCGGTAATATGCCGAATTTATCAACCACCTCGCCAGCAGTGAACACATGCTCATCATTTGAAAAGACCCCAATATTTTGAAGAGCCCGTGCAAAATAAAAAACGCTTATTCTTTCTATGGTATTATCCTTAGATATATTGCTGAAATCGTATTGCTCTATATAATCGGCAATGCCCCTGTTGAAATGATCCCAAATCCTTTTGCTTAAAAAAGGATCAATTGTTGAAGCATTTTTGTGAACAGAAACCGCTTTCCAATACCTCTTATGTTCAAAAGGATAGGTGGGCAAAGATATCCGATGGGGCTTGATGTTATGATAAAACCCCTCCCAGTCGATGGTTGCGCCATGGACATACAATTTTCCTAGTGCAGAAAGAAAAAGCAGGAGTTCTTTCTTATCCGTCCATGACTTGGACAGGTGGTAAAGGGGTTGCAGTGTATGGGAATCAGAGGCAATACCGGCCAACAAATCATGGTCAAATACATTGTCCGGGACATCAAAGGCCACTTTCGGCGTGCGTCCCTCGCCGACATGGCCCTGAAACAGGGTTGGGGAAGAATTGCCTTGGGTGGCGGCGCATAATTGCAGATGAAAATCATCTGCAGATGTTCCAATGGCAGCGAACCTGTAGGAAAAGTGATATCTACCTGTATTGGCGGTAAAACAGACATCCTCCATCAAGGCTTCGGGATTGTTTTCAAGGAAACGGCAATGGTTGTGAATCTGCTGTCTCAATGCATCTTTTGTCTTTGCGGATAGGGTCAGCAAATGAAGCGGAGAATTTGGTGCCGACGTTACCGGGCGATCCGGAGCCTCTTCCATAATGACATGGGCATTAGTTCCGCCGAAGCCAAACGAACTGACGCCGGCGCGCTTTGGGTACCCATTTACCTGCCAGGGTGACAATTGGGTATTCACATAAAATGGAGAGCTCCGGAAATCAATTTTCGGATTGGGCTGTTCATAATTTAAACTTGGGACCAGGTACCCATACTTCAAACAAAGTACAGTTTTGATAAACCCGGCGATTCCGGCGGCCGTGTCCAGATGGCCGATATTGGATTTAACCGATCCTAGGGCACAGAATCCTTTTTTATCTGTTTTCTCACCAAAGACCCGGCATAACGCTTCTGTTTCCACCGGGTCGCCGAGAACGGTTCCGGTTCCATGGGTTTCAATATATGAAATTGAGTCGGGAGAAACTCCGGAAATGCCCTGGGCCTCCCTGATAACTTCCAATTGTCCCGTAACGCTTGGTGTTGTGTATCCCACTTTCTGGGAACCGTCGTTGTTGACGGCTGACCCGGTGATAATGGCGTAGATGGCGTCATGGTCGGCAACCGCATCCTCCAGCCTTTTGAGAAGGACGACGCCCACGCCGTTTCCCGGGACCATCCCGCTCGCCTTGGCATCAAACACCCTGCAATGGCCATCAGAGGACCACACCAAACCGTCCTGAAACAGGTATCCTTTTTTTTGGGGCAGGTTCAGCGATACTCCTCCGACCAATGCCATATCACAATCGCCCATAAAAAGACTGCCACACGCCATATGTACCGCGACAAGGGAGGTGGAGCAGGCAGACTGAACCGTGATGCTCGGTCCCCTCAGGTTGAATTTGAACGAAACCCGGGAGGTCAGGAAATCCTTGTCATTTGCGATGAGCATCTGCAGGTCAGCAGAATCGCCTAAGGTTAAGGCATTTGAATCCATTACATTGACCAAGTAACTGCTCATCCTGGAACCGGCAAAAACACCGATGGAACCATCATATTGTTCTGTAGCGTATCCACCGTCTTCCATTGCTTCCCATGCGGTTTCCAGAAACAGGCGCTGCTGTGGATCCATGATTTCCGCCTCTCTTGGAGAATAGCCGAAAAAAGAGGCATCAAACAGATCCTCACCTTCAAGGATGAACCCAGATTTGACATAATCCGGATGGTGCAATTGCGACGGTGGAACCCCGGCTTCGGTCAATTCCTGATCTGAGAACTGGGTAATTGACTCTATACCGTTCTTCAGATTATCCCAAAATTGCGTAATATTCCTGGCACCGGGAAACCGGCAGCTCATACCGATAACGGCAATGGCATCTGAATGGCTCATAGAATTTAATCCTTAAATTTATATTGAGGTCATTAGCCTCTATGTTGTTTTTATCTGGTTATCAGGCCAGGGTTTCTTTTTTTTAATCTTTTGCGTATGGCAACTCGTTTATCCGTACGGTCACCTGCCCCGGAATCATTGTCCGTTTCACTGATAAACTGCGATAGAGAAGATATGGTAGGATATTCAAAGATATTTACGACGGATACATTTTTAGCAAAAACTTCATTGAGTTTGTTTTGCATCTGGACAAAGTGCATGGAAGTGGCCCCTATATCAGAAAAAAGAGATTTGGTACTTACCTTTTCAAGACAAAGCACATCCTTAATAATGTCTGAAACCGTCTGCTCTGTTTCATTTACAGGAGGAACAATATCGATAGTATTTTTTCTTAAAGATTTTTTGGTGGAGTCAGATAGTTTTTTCCGATCGATTTTCCCATTTGCCGTAACAGGAAAGGCATCATGGAAAAGATAAAACCCAGGGACCATGTATCCCGGTAAGACCAACTCCAGCTTCTGTTTTAGATCCTTGTCCTTATATCCGTACTCTGGGTCGGCAATAATATGCCCGGCAAGGTATCTGTTTTTCTCCTGGTCTGCTACCGGGACTACAACCGCTTCCGTAATTCCCTGTATCTGTTTTAATCTGGATTCTATTTCCCCCAGCTCGATCCTGTACCCGTTGATCTTGACCTGCTGGTCTTCCCTACCCAGGAATTCAATATTTCCATCCGGCAGGAACCTGCCCATATCGCCGGTCCGGTAAAGAGAGATACCTGTTCTGGGATTTCGTATAAAACTTGCATTGGTTTTTTCCCTGGCCCGCCAATACCCTTTGGCAAGTCCGGTTCCACCAATGAAAAGCTGCCCAGGAACCCAGTCCGGGCAGGGGGCCATGTTTTCGTTTAAAACGTAAAATGCCTGATTGACCATGGGCCGGCCATAGGGGATGCTGTTCCAGTTCGGATCAACAGTATTGACGGAATAAAGAATGGACCAGATGGAGGCTTCGGTGGCACCACCCAAACTAATGATATTAGCCGGATCAAATCGTTTCCTGATTTTATCCGGCAGATCAAGGGGTATCCAGTCTCCGCTTAGGAGGATCAGTCGAAGGGTATCAAAATGAAATTCATCCCTGCCGGAGACAAATTCCACCAGCATCTGCATCAAGGCGGGTACGGAATTCCAGACGGTCACGTGTTCCGCTTTGATCAGGGACAACCAATGGCCCGGATCTTTGCGCAAGGCATCGTCCGGCATGACAATGGTGGCGCCTGCAGCCAAAGTTCCGAAAATATCGTAGACAGAGAGGTCGAAATTCAGGTTGGACAGGGCAAATACGCAATCTCTGCGGGTAAGATGATAACGGTTGTTGATATCCAGGATCGTGTTGACCGCACCTTTATGGTCGATCATCACCCCTTTGGGAAGGCCCGTGGAGCCGGAAGTATGAATGACATAAGCCAAATCATCAGGTGTTTGCTTTACTTGTACCGATGTTAGATCATTGCGGGTATAGTCCTGTGTATCAACACAACACACCTCTGCATCACTCGGCCATTCCAGCGTTCGATCCAACCAGGACTGGGTCAGCACCGATTTGACCTCACCATCCTTAAGCAGATGCCAGAGCCTTTCCCTAGGTAGGGTAGGATCTATGGGCAGATAGGCGGCACCTGCATTCAACACCCCTAAAACGGCAGCCACCTGTTCCCACCCCTTCTCCATCACCACGGCCACAAGGGCGTTGGCCGTTGCGCCACGGGCAGCAAGCAGGGAGGCGATAACCATGGATTTATGGTGCAGATCCTTATAGCTGATACGACCGGATGAGGTGACCACGGCAGTATGATCCGGTTGTTGCTCTGCCTGTTTTATAAAAAGACTGTTTAATGTTTCCGGGGAAATCGGCCGGACCGCTGCATTGACTTCCCTGTACCGCTGTATCTGCACTTCCGGCAGAAGTTCGGGATTTGTATGCCAAGCCTCGTAGGACTGTGCAAGCTGCTTCAGCAAGTCATGGTACGCGTTGAACATATGATCCAGCATATCTTCAGGAAATAGTTCTTCCACTGCATCCCATACAATGACCAGTCCGTCTTTATCTTCGGAAATTTGATTGTCTATCCAAACCTGGGGGGTTTGAGAGATACTGTAAACCAATTTTCCCGGCAAGGATAATCCAGTGTTTTCCGGCCTGATCTTCTCGTGCCCCAGGTTACTGGTAAATACCACGGGCATCAGCGTTCTCCCCCCCCCCTGATTCTTTCGGGACAATTCCTGCAAGACCCGTACACCGCTGAAATGACGAAATTCCATGTCCTTCCACAGTTGTTCCTGGATTTTCCGGGTCCGTTCCATGAACGGTATCTCGTGGGTAACATCCACATTTAAAAGAATCAGTGAGGTAAAATCCCCAATGACCTCATTGATCCGTGGATGCCCCTGCAAACGATGGAAAAACGTCAGGTTTAAGGTGAATTCCCGGGATTTACTCCAGGTTGCCAGCACCTCGGCATAGGCGGACAAAAGCACGTTGGACCGGGTCAGTCCGGACTGGGATGCATTGGACTGTAATCGTTCCCAGGCCCTTAGGTCCAACCTGGCTTCACGTCTTACAAACCGGGTCTGTTCCAATTCAGACGGCGATTTTGCCAAAGGCAGTTCAGGTGGCGGCGGTAGCGTCTCTAATTTGCCCATCCAATGTTGTTCTGACCGCTGATATGTATCAGACTCTCTGAAAGCTGACTCTGCCAGGACATAATCCCGGAAAGTGCATTCAATGGGGGCAAGGTCATCATCCGATATCCGGTAATAATGGTCAATTTCCTGCATAAGATTATAGATGCTGTACCCGTCGGCAATTAGAATATCCATGCTGATATGCAGCAATGTATGTCTGTCATCCAAAATCGTTGCCCGGACTTCAAACAAGGGCCATTGATCTGCAGGCCTGACTTGATGGGACATTTCTTGACGAATCAAAGCGGTTTGCCTTTCAATCGTACCAGGCGATTCGCCCATAAGATCAGTGATCTGTATCTCAAATGGTGGTACCGTTTCCAATACCTGCTGGTGGCCGTCCGGCAAGATGATTGCCCGCAACATCTCATGCCGGTCAATCACCCTTTGCCAGGCAGCGGTGTAACGATCAAGTCCCAGATTTTGGGTGGATATCTCAAAATAGGCATGGCAGCCAACATCCCCCAGCTCCAGAATTCCACTGCGCCCCAGCCAATATGCATGTTGAATGTCGGTCAAAGGAAAGGGTTTATTCTGGTTAACCGGATCATTTTCCACCATGAATTTTACCTCTGTATCCTTTTCTTGGTGCGCTTCAAACTGTAATTCACCGATAAATTGCTTTATTAGCCCTTCAATGTTCGGGTTCTCAAACAATTTATGTGGAACAACTGTGATATGCAGATCGTCGCTGATGGTTTGGGCCAGGGAAAGAAATATTAATGAATCCATCCCCAAATGAAACAAATTATCGTTGATTGAGATTTTGCTTGCATCCATTCCCAAAGCAGCAGATACTTTTTGAGTTAGATAAGTTCCCATCATTTCACATCGCTTTTCGTGGGAAAGCGACGCAAGTTGAGTTAAAAAATCCGTATTTTTCCCCTGTGCGATTTGAAGCGCCCCATACCTGTTAAAAAGAGTTGAAAAGAAAGGTTCATCTTTCATATCAGAGTGTACAAAAAAACGCTTCCAATCCATTTCACAGATGCAGGCCTGGGGAAATTCCCGAACATGGATAAAATGGGTCAGGGCTTCTAAAGGAGTAAAAGATCTCAGTCCGAATTTTTGTCTGAATGCGGCGCCTTTTTGATCTTCGGCAATCATTCCCACCTGGGAGAAAGCCCCCCAGTTGATGCTGAGTCCGGGCAGTCCGATTGCCGTTCTATAATGAGCCAGGGCATCCAGGAAACTGTTGGCTCCGGCATAAGCGCTCAACCCATGGCCTCCCCATAGAGAAGAAATGGAGGAGAACATGACAAAATAATCAAGAGAATCTTCATTGGTTGCGCAATGTAAATTCCAGGCCCCTTTTACCTTGGGGGCCATGATGTCTTTTGCATGGTCCAAATTTTGATGGAGTATACTTCCTTCCCCCAGAATACCAGCCAAATGAAAGACGCCTTTTAACGGGGGCATGGATTCCCGCACATCTGAGAGTACCTTTGAAAGCGTCTTGAAGTTATTAACATCAGATTTTTTACATATGATTTGAGCCCCTTGTTTTTGAAGTTCATCAATCTTTGTACACGCCGGCAGGCCAGGATCGCTTCTGCCCAGCAGCACCAGATGCCTGGCGCCATGTTCAACCATCCAGCCGGCAGTCTCCAATCCGGCCCCGCCGAATCCGCCAGTGATAAGATAAGTGGCATCGGGATAAATACCCAAATTTTTATCCGGTGATGACAGGCGGTCGCGGGATGAACCGAGTGACACGAGCCTTGGAACATACAGACAATCATGCCTAAAGGCTATCTCTCTTTCAATGGTGCCAGCCCGTAACATTTCCCAAAGAGACTTGATCTGCCTTGAACCACCGGCTTTATCCAGATCAAAAAGGTGAACATTAAGTTCAGGGTGCTCTTTTTCCAGGCATTTTTGCATCGCCCGTAAAGAAGCCTGGCCCACATCCACCAATTCTTTTCCGGTCACTGCCTGGGCGTCTTGGGTCAACAGACAAAAGCGATCAATCGTTAAACCTGAAGAAACCAATGCCCGAACCAGCTTGGCCGTGCTTGAATAAGCGAAAAAGAATCTGCTCTCAAGTTCTTCACAAGTCTGCTCCTCCCTGTCTGGAGAATCAAGCCCCCAGCAATGAATAATCCCGATGCAACGAAGACCATGTCCGGGTAATTTTTCCATAAAAATATGTTCAAATGATTCCCGGGGCAAGAGTGTGTCATTATGCTCTATTTGATTGCTGTGGATACGCAAGCTTCCGTCGTTATACAGCATGGCCCAGGCACCGCCGTCGCTCTGGATCTGTTGAACCAATTTTTCGGCAATGCCTCCTCGGTCTCCAAGGACAAGCCAGCAATCGGTAGAAGAGGCCTGGGCGGTGCGTTGAGAGTGTTTTATTGAGGCACACTTTTGCCATTGGACCTTATAGCATGGCAATATTCCGTCAGCCCGTAAGAACATAGAGGCTGGTGCTTGACGCATATGGGCACCAAGCATTTGGGATAGGATCTCACCCTGTTGACCAAACAATTGAAAATCTGCTGTAAAATCAGGATCATGCCAGTTTTTCCCTGGATGGATCGCAACATGGCACCATATCTCTTTCAAGATAGCGGAAGTATAATTGATCCTATCAAAACCAATGGGTAGATAAACTTTGTCTTTGATCGTATCATCCGCTTGACTCAATGGAATGGCAAACATGGTTTGAAGGCAAGGTTCAAAAATAGAAGGATGAAGCTGGCAAGTGCCGGCTTCAGATAGAAAAGGATTTGAAAAGGTTATTTTTGCCAGGGCATTGCTGTCATTGGCCCATATTTCCTGAAACTGCCAGGGACTTTCCCAGGCGTTACCCGTGATATTATCCAAAGCATATAGATCTTGAATGAACCGGGAAACATCATAAGCATGTTCACAGACGTTTCGGATCGTTTCAAAAGACATTGGGTCCCTATATACGCTTTCTACTGCAATTTTTCCGGATACATATTTTTTCCAGTCATCCTTTGGCTGACCAGACAATTCTTCTTTACAAAAAATATTAAATCCTACATCGCCCAGGCCGCCCGTATCCAGCACAATCTGTAATGTTAAAACAGGCTGATTCTCGGATATCACCATGGCCTCATGCAGTGTCATGTTCTTGATAAAAAAGTGCTCTGTCCCCAAATAAGTCTTAGCGACGGCCAGCACCATTTCCCAAAAAGCACCCACAGGAATGACCACTTTTCCGTGTATCTGATGTTTTTTCAGAAACGGATATGCCGAAAGCGACACTTCAAATTGAAAAACCGGAGTCGCGCAGGCCATCTGCCGTCCGTTAAAAGGCATGGTACTGCTGTCACGGGCTTTTGAAAAAGATATCGCATCTGAAGAACGCAACGTTTTTTCTCGCCAATGCCTCTTTTTTTCAAAAGGATACGTCGGTAATGGGATACGGCAGTTTTTTTTTGCATCATTATAGTAAGTCCCCCAGTCAATATCAGCCCCCCTCACATATAGATTTCCCAAAGCAGAAAAAATTAACCGATACTCTTCTTTATTTAACCTTGACAAGGGCAGCCGGTAACTGGATTTCAGTACATGGGAATCAGAACAAATATCGGTTAGTAGATCAAAGTCATTGGACTGCCCGGACAAATCAAATGAAATTTTCGGTTGAATATGATTATCTGCAACGCCTGTAAACAGATTTGAGGCTGTTTCCCCCTGTTTGGAAGCAGATAATAGCCGCCGTAACTCGTCTAAAGAGGCAGCGATGGCTGCGAACCGGTACTTGAAATGGGATCTACCGGTATTGGCGGTAAAACAGACATCATTGATGGAAAACTCACGATTATTTAAAAACGAATCATAGTTTTGGATCTGTTGCATAAGGGCAGCAGGTGTTTTGGCGGAAAGGGTCAACAGGTATAATGGATGTTTGGACGCTTGTATTTCAAAGGCCCGATCCGGTGCCTGTTCCAGAATCACGTGAGCGTTGGTGCCGCCGAAGCCAAAGGAACTGACGCCAGCACGCATTGGAGTCCCATTGGTTTGCCATTCAGAAAGCTGTGTGTTTACAAAAAATGGCGTTTCATCAAAGTCAATTTTAGGATTGGGACTCGAAAAATTTAGACTGGGAGGTATTTGAGCATGCTGCAATGATAAAACAGTTTTAATAAAACTTGCGATACCTGCTGCCGTGTCCAGGTGACCGATATTGGTTTTGACCGAACCGATGGCACAAAAGCCTTTTTTATCGGTTTCGGCCCTGAACACATCGCTGATGGATTCTATTTCGATGGGATCCCCAAGTTCAGTGCCTGTGCCGTGTGTTTCAACATATGAAATAGACTCGCAGTCGATTTCCGCAATCGTGATTGCCTCCCGTATGACTTTGGCCTGACCTGCCACGCTCGGTGTTGTATAGCCTGTTTTATCGGCTCCGTCATTGTTCACGGCAGTTCCCCGGACGACGGCATAAATATGATCGTTATCCTTAAGGGCTTTTTCCAGATCCTTTAATAGCACCACGCCGACGCCATTGCCGGGCATCATACCCCTTGCCTGTTCATCAAAAGCGCGGCAGTGCCCATCCGGAGAAAGCACCATTCCCTCCTGATATAGGTATCCGGCTTTTTGAGGCACGGATACGGAAACACCTCCGGCCAGGGCCATATTACATGCACCGCTGAGCACACTCTCACAGGCAAAATGCACAGCGACAAGAGAGGTGGAGCAGGCACACTGGACAGCGACACTCGGCCCTTTCAGGTTCAGCTTGTAAGAGGCGCGGGTCACCAGATAATCTTTATCGTTTCCGATCAGTTTCTGGTATCCGGCAGCTGTACCATACAAGGACTTTCCTTCATTCAGCAGATTCAACAGATAGGTGCTGATTTTGGATCCGGCAAACATACCCACGGATCCATGGTATTCACCAGGAGGGTATCCGCCGTCTTCAAGGGCTTTCCATGCGGTTTCAAGAAACAGGCGCTGCTGGGGATCCATGCCTTCGGCTTCCCTCGGAGAATACCCGAAAAAAGCGGCATCAAATTTGTCCTCATCCTCTATGATGAACCCTTTCCTGACGTAAGCAGGTTGATTGTAAATTTCACGGGCGATACCGGACTCCTCCAATTCCTGATCTGAGAAACAGGTGATTGATTCGACCCCGGTTTTAAGATTTTCCCAAAATATATCCTTGTCCACTGCACCGGGGAAACGGCAGGCCATCCCAATTACGGCTATTCCATTTCTTACATTTTCACCATTCATTTTTTCCGAGTTCCTTACCCTGTTTACTTTATTGACCGAACATGAAAGGACACCTTAAATGGTGTCCCAGATTTCCTGATTTTTATGATCTGGATTCCTTGATATAACCGCCGATTGAATGATTTCGGAGATATCCATCACTTTTATTCGATCAGCAACGCCCTCACCTTCCACAGCATCTTCCAGCATGATCAGACAGACAGGGCATGATACGGCTATGACTTCGGCCCCGCATGAAATGGCTTCCCGTACTCTCACCCTTCCGGGACTGTTTTTATCTCCTCCGAGCATATCCGTGAAAAAATTCCCGTTCCCGCCGCCGCAGCAAAAGGCATCCGCCCTGTTTCTTTCCATCTCCACCAGTTCAAGCATGGGAATCTGACGCAAGATTTTCCGTGGCAATTCGTATATGCCGTTCCATCTTCCCAGAAAGCATGAATCATGATAGGTCACTTTCATCGGAACCCTTTCCGACAGGTGAATTCGGCCTTGGGATAAAATAGTGTTCATCAGCTCCAGGTAGTGAATGACAGATGTGGAATTGGACAGATCCGGATAATGATTTTTCATGATATGATATTCATGGGGCGAACATGTGATGATGTTCCGGACCTTTTTTTTCTGAAAGATAGCTGTATTTTTCTCCCTCAGATATTCGAAAAGCACCGTCTCCCCCATATCCCGGACCTCATTTCCATCTGAAACTTCCTCGGGACCCAATATGCCGAAAGAAACGCCAGCCGCAAGTAATAACTGACCGACGGCCCGGCTCACAGCATTTGCCCGGGGATGGTATGAACCGACATCCCCGACATAGTATAAATACGTATCTTGATTCTCATAACGGCGGATTCCGGTTCCGGCTGCCCAGTCATCCCTTTTTTTAGGGGATTTTTTCCATGGGTTATTGAATGAGTAGATATTCTCCAAATATTTTTGAACATTCCCAGGCAAAATTGATTCATCGACAAGTTCGGCCCTGGCGGCCCTTATCATATTCAGAATCTCATCCTTAAATTCGAGGCAGCAATGGACCCTGCAATTTCCACACATGGTGCAAGAAAACAAAATATCCGCATAATGTGCAGATGGCTCAATCGCCTTTTCCGCCACGGCCCGAATCAGCCAAAGCCGGCCGCCGGGAGAATACGATTCCCGCCGATAGCGGTTGTATGAAGGACAATTAAAATCCGTATACCCTGACGGCAACTTACAATACCCGCACCGGAAACAGCGGTGCAGAAGTTCTTTATATGACTGAAGAGACATTTAACTGATATCCCACTGACCCGGATTCATAATGCCGTCCGGATCAAGTGTCCGCCTGATGGTTTTCATCAAATTCAATGTTCCCGGATGTATCTTTTTGAGTATCATCTGCTGCTCCTTGATTGATGGTTTCCATGGCACTCCGCCGAGATCAAGCGCCATCTGCGTCGTATCGATGAGGGCATTTTGGCAATTTGCAAGACTCTTCTCATCCGAGCGGTCAAAGGGGTACATGAATGTGAAAATTACACCGTGCCCGACACCAACATTCCGAATCGTAAAAATAGGACCGTTAAAACCACATTTTTCAGCAATTTTGCAGCCTTTCCAATAGGCCTCGGGTATCAATTCATTGGGGAAATGAACGCCCAGGTATTCAAATCCCCCACCCTTTTTCAGGTCGGCAATCTCCATTGCAGACTTGGGTTCAGCCAGGTAATCACGCAGAAACTTCTCTGGAAACATCTCCTTGGGTACGTTTACTATGTTATTTTTTTCCCCATGGGTCAGCAGTTCCGTGAATAGTGCCACCTTGAGGTCAAACTCCTTTTGGTTGTCCGCCGTTACATAGACAATCAAAAGATTGGTCAAATCCACCCGCCCGGGCATCTTGTGGACCAGTATGATAATATCTTCCATCAGTTCCGTGTTGGTAAGTTTTTTGAGTACCTTTGGAATCACCCTGGGATCCGTAAACATAAAGAAGAGCATTTCCCTCATTTCATGCCGGGGATAAAGCTTCAACGACATTTTGGTAACCACACCAGTGGTGCCGAACCAGTTGACGAACAATCCCGATAGCTCGGGCAGCGGACTTCTGCCGAACCAATAAGGGGAGATAGCACAGGAGCCCATCCGGCATATTTCCGCATTCGGCAATACCACCTCAAGCCCGTTGATCATCTCGGGGTGAACTCCGTATTTGGATAGATGGCCGGATCCATTGAATATTGCATTTGCCGTAATAGTAGCGGTGGGCGGTGCATCCGGCACGGAAAAGCGCAGCTTTGGATGTTTTTTTTTCAAATGTGCCACCAGCTTTCCAATGGACACCCCGGCTTCAACCACGGCATAGCGGCTGGATTCGTTCACTTCGGAAATATTGTCCATCCGCTTCATGTCCATGGCGATGCCGCCCTTGGCCGGGATGGTCAGACCGGATAAATTCAAGCCTGCCCCCACCGGCGTCAACGGTATCTTCTTTTGTCCGGCAATTTCGACAATTTTTTGAACCTCATCCACGGATATTGGCAGCACGACATAGTCAAGGCATCCGGATCGACCGGACCCAAGATCCTTTGCATAGAGGAAAAGTTCCTCCGCTTCATTGGAAACGAAATCCTCCCCGACAATGCGTTGCAACGATCTTAATATTGAATTTTTCATTTATTTTTCGCTTCAGCCTGAAAAGAATTTAGATTGCCTGCCTGCGCCGTCCGCGTTTTGTTTTCCTTGCAACAGCGATTTGATCGGCTTGATCCATATGACGGGTCTCTGTTTCATTGCCGTCCAGAAACTTTGCCAAAGAGCGAATTGTTGAATACCTGAACAAATCGACAATTTTCACGTCACGGCTCAATTCGTCCCTGATCCGGGAACGGATTTTAACCAATTGAAGAGAATCAATGCCCAAGTCAAAAAAATTGTGATTCACACCGATGGTTTCAATCCTTGCTGCCTTTTCAATAATTTTCATAATCTGCTGTTCGATCTCATTTGCCGGTATGGCGGATTGCTCCGGCACCTCTTTGGAGATGCCCTTTGGCGCAGGCAAACGCATTCGATCAATTTTGCCGTTGGCCGTAATCGGCAATTGATCCAGGATTTCAAAAAACAAAGGAACCATATATTCCGGGATTTTTTGCTGTAGATATGTTTTCAGTTCAGGTACGGACAGGGAGTCACCGTTGGAAACCACAAGATATGCAACAAGGTACTTTTCCTTGTCTGAATCGTGTGCAGCGGCATGAACCACCGATGCCTGTATTCCCGGATATGAATTCAGTGCGGCTTCGATTTCCCCGCATTCGATCCGATACCCCCCTATTTTAACCTGGTAATCTTCCCTGCCCTGGAACTCAATGGTGCCATCTGGCAGATATCGCCCCAGATCTCCGGTACGATACAGTGGAATCTGAAAATCAGGATGGATAATGAAATTTTTCCGGGTATTCTCTTCATCGTGACGATACCCTTTGGCCAGCCCGATGCCGCCGATATAAAGCTCTCCGGTCACCCAGTCCGGACACGGCGCCAGATGCCGGTTAAAGACATAAAATTGCTGGTTGTCCATGGGCTTGCCGTATGGGATACTTTTACCATTGGAAGCCGCAGTTTCTATGGGATGCAGAATAGACCAGATGGACGCTTCGGTGGCCCCGCCAAAACTCACGATGCGGGTGTTCTGAAAACGGGCCCGGATCTTCTCCGGCAGGTCCACGGGGATCCAATCCCCGCTGAGCATGACCAGGCGAAGCTGGTCCGGTAAAGCAGGAGATGACTCCCCGGAAACCGTTTCAATGAGCATTTGCATCAATTGGGGGACGGAATTCCAAAGGGTGATACCCTCTTTTCCCATTAGTGTCAGCCAGTTGGAAGGATCTTTTACCGGTGCTGAATCCGGAAGGACCAGCCTGCCGCCGGCCCCGAGTATCCCGAAAATATCGTAGACGGACAAATCAAAACTAAGTTCAGCAAGACCCAGCACGCTGTCACCAGGCCCCACGTCGAACCGCCGGTTAATATCCGCAATGGTGTTCACCGCGCCCCGGTGGTCGATCATCACCCCTTTGGGGATGCCTGTGGAACCGGACGTGTAAATCACATAGGCCAGGTCTTCCTGCCCCTGGATGGGTTTAAACGCTAATCTTTGCTGTGAAACTCCCATTTCATCGACGGCAAACCATTTAACGGTCCCGGGCCAGTCGATCCTTTTCCGGTGCCGGGATTTGATCAATGCAACGCCGACATCCCCATTTGCCAGTATCCGGTCCAATCTTGCCTTGGGCATGCTCGGGTCAACCGGCAGATATGCTGCACCGGCCCAGAGAATTCCCATGACCGCAACCACCTGCTCCCACCCCTTTTCCATAACTACGGCCACCAGATCATTGGGGCCGACCCCTTCGTTTTGAAGCAACAGACCGGTTTGCTCGGCCCGAAGCGCCAGTTCATTGTAGGTCATTCTCATTTCAGCGGTAACCAGGGCGTCCCGGTTTGGATTGAGGTCGGCCTGCCTGAAAAAACCGGAATGGAGCAAATCACCGGACAAAGGAACGATGGTATTGTTCACCGTTTCTCGCAGGCGAACATGGGACTGGGGTATCAGGGTCAGCCCGGTCTGTTTCCATTCAGCCGGGTCCTGGGCCAGCCGTTCAATCAGGCCGCAATAGGCATCGAACATATCTTGGATCATGCCGGGAGGAAACAGATTGTCCACCAGATCCCAGTTAAAGATGAGCCTGCCGTCCTGCTCAAAAATCTGGTGATCCAGCCAGACCTGGGGTGTTTGTGAAATGCAGTATTCCAGATTAAGTCCCAACGCTCCGGGCACGCTGATGCTTGTTCCTTCATTGCCGGCCCCGCTGTAGGGCAGCACGCTGGTAAAGACCACCGGAAAATTTAATTCGCTGCCGCGTCCCCGTTGCCGGGCCATTTGCCTTAAAACTTCTACCCCTGTTACCTGCTGGTATTCCAGATCCCGCCATAATTGCTGCTGAATTTCGCCGGCCCGTGTTTCAAAGGCTTGCGCCCCGTCAATATGGACTTCCAACAGGGTCAGGGTGGTGAAATCTCCCACAATATCATTTACCTGTTCGTGGAGCGGAAACCGGTTGAACATGGTCAGGTTGATTGTAAAATCCGGGGATTTGCTCCAAACGGCCAACACGTCGCAAAAGGCCGCCAAGAGTACACCCGAGGGGGTCAAACCGGCCCGTGCCCCAAGCTTTTTCAGGTTATTCCATTGATCTTCATTCAACCTGCCGGTCTTACGGATAAACGTTTGGGCACCCAAAGCTTCCGGAGCCGTCCCAAGGGGCAGATCCGGCGGCCCCGGAAGGGTTGGAAGTCGCTGCTGCCAGTATTCAAGGGATTCACGGTAACTATCGGTTTCTTTCATCTTTTCCTGGGCCAGAACATAGTCCCGGAAAGTAAGTTCCAGGGGAGGGAGCTCTGCCTGGGGATCCAGATAGTATTGATAAAGATCCCGGATAAGGATTCCGAAACTCCATCCGTCGCCGATGAGCAGGTCAAAACTGACGTGCAGGCGGGTATGCCCGTCAAGCAGGGACGCCTGGATTTCAAACAAAGGGCCGTTTTCCGAATCCAGGATTTGGCTTTCCATCCGTTCCCGGACCGCGGCAATGGCCTGCTCGGCCCTGTCCGGCGCCCATCTCTTCAGATCTTGGACGGTAATGTGATAGTCGGGCACCGTTTCCAATATTCTTTGCTGCCCTTCCGGAAACACGACCAGCCTGAGTGTTTCATGCCGCTCCATAAGTCTCTTTACCGCCTTTTCCAGCCTTTTGATATCCAGATTCTTTACGCTTACCTCGGGATAGACATGGCAGGAGACATTTCCCAAAACCAGCCCTCCGCTTCTGCCCATCCAGTAAGCCTGCTGGACATCGGTAAGGGGAAAGGGATCATAACGGTGCCCGGGATCCGGGACAACCTGGGGATATCCGGCTGCTTTGACATCACCGACACCAGGGCCTTCAATTCCGGAAAGAAGTGTCTGGGCAAGGGTTTCCATCGTGGGTGTTTTCAGGAAATCAGCCAGCGTCAGGTCCACGCCCCAATCCTTTCTAAACCGGCTTCGAAGCTCCATGGCCATGAGTGAGTCCAGGCCAGATTCCATAAGCGAAACATCGGGATCTATATGGGAGGTGTCTTCCATCCACATCACTTCGGCCACGAGTTTGGCAATCAGTTCACGAGCCAGTGTTTCCCGCATATCAGGTTCGGCATTCTTCAACTTGTCCAGAGCACCGGCACTGCCGGGCGATGGAGCAGGTTCCTTAACGGCTGCCGTACCTTTTACCAATTCCGAAAGCATAGGCACGACCGGGCTGCCCTGGTTGTTGCGAATATAGGTATTCCAGTCCGCATCAATGACAGCGGCACGGACGGCGGATCCGGACAGCAGGGTGCCCAGGTGTGAAAAGTTTGTTTCAGGATCAAGGAGTTCAAAACCGCTCCGCTCCCAGCGGTTCTGATCCATCTGCCCAAGGCGGCCGGCCATACCGGCGCCTTTCCACGGCCCCCAATTGATCACCAGTGCAGGAAGTCCTGCATTCCTCCGCCAAAGGGCCAGGTTGTCCATAAAGGCGTTGGCTGCGGCATAACTGCTCTGCCCCGGGGATCCCAGCAACGAAACCACAGAAGAAAACATTACAAAATAATCCAGGTCCAGGTGACGGGTCAGGTGGTGCAGATTCCGGGCGCCTCTGACCTTTGGAGCGATGACTGTTGAAAATCGATCCCAGTCGAGCCTTGTAATTAATCCGTCATCCACAACGCCGGCCAGATGAAAAACCCCCTTCAACGGTGGCAGGGTCCCGGAAATCTCTTTAAACACCGCCGCCAGACTGACTTCATTCGACACGTCACCCCGGATAAATTGGATGCCTATACCCTCTTTTTCCAGATCATTAATATCTTTTTCTACCTTTTTAGAAGGCGGACGACGGCCCGTGAGTACAATGTGTCCCGCCCCCTTTTGCCCGAGCCATCGGGCAAGCCCCAGTCCGAGGCCGCCGGTTCCACCGGTGATCATATACGACGCATCACCCCGGATCTCTTTGACTTTGGCCGCCCGCTCATTTGGTTCCAAATGTTGAAGTCGCGGCACATAGCACTCTTTTCCACGAATGAGCATCAGATTTTCATCCTGGGGCCGGGTGAGTTCCGCCAGCAATCGGTCGACAACAGGTTCTTGCAATTCATATGGCAAATCAATCACGCCACCGAACAGCTCGGGGTGTTCCAGCGCGATCACCTTTCCAAATCCCCAAAGCGTTGCGGCTACAGGATTGATATCGGGATGCTCTATACCCGGCTGTTGCGCTCCCCGGGTGAGAAGCCAAAGTTTTGCCGGCACGTTCCGCCGGGAAAGCCATTGAACTAAACTCAATACGGCGGCACAATCCGAAAACGCTTCCTCGGTTTCCCAATTTTTCCCTTTGCCACAATAAATGATGTTCGAAAATTCAGATGAGGCCATTTGCCTTTCAAGGGTGTCAAAATAGGGCCATGGGTGTGTGTCCGAATTCGGGCAAATAAGACTGTGGGCGATATGCTTCGTTCCGAAAGCCGACGCGAGTGCTTCTCCATCAGTCCGATTTTCCGCAAGAATTATCCATGACCCCCTATGTTGGACAGATACATCTGTCCGGGCTTTTACTTTCCATTGAATGTCATACAAATATTTCCGATCTTTTTTAGCAGCCAGGAAAGAGAGCGCATCCTGTTGTGCCCGTTTTACATGAACCCCTTTGGCCTCAGCTATCAACTGCCCGGTCTCGGTCCAGAATTGATAGTTTCCAACTAGCAGGTCCTGATCCACAACCCCGGTTTGAAGGAGCATGTGGCAATAGAGCCGCCCTGACGCCGGGCCGTGGAAACGCAATTTATCAATGCCCAGAAACATGTAAGCGCTGTTTTTGTCGAAATCAAGGCATGCAAATATGGTTTGGATGCACGAATCAATCAGCCCGGGGGGTAGCCCATCGTCGTAGGATTCTTTGACATCGGCAGGCATCCGCATCAGTGCAAAGGCTTCTCCGTCTCTCCGCCAGATCCGTTCGATCCATTTAAAGTGGCGGCCCAGTTCAAGACCGCCGTTCCAGAGGTTTTCATAAAGACGCTCAGGATCAATTGTGCCGGTGCATCGCTTTTTTATCTCTTCCAATTCAAATGAATTTTCCGGCCGGGAACCAACGGAATTCACCCCGGCTTCCCCCCGGGCGTGACGTGTCCAATGCTCCTGTCCCGCATTAGGATCATGACTGAATATTTCAAAAGAAACGCGCTGGTCATCCAGCCATTTAAAAACCAATTGCAGGGTAAACGACGCCTCTTCGGGAATATGCAAGGGTTCCAGGACGAAATAAGACTCAAGAAAACAGTCCCGGCTTCCCAACACCTCTGGTAACTTGCCCACGGCCATGGCAACCAGGGTTGAACCGGACATAATGCCATGGCCGTACACCCGGTGGTCCGTCATGTAAAATGAGCAACCCCGGCATGTATACTCATATAAAATCCCGTCCAGGGCAGTGTTAATCCGGGTGCCCCCGGATGGATGAAAATCCTTTGAGTAGCCGCCATTCTCAAACCAGCAGCGTCTGCGCCGGAAAGGATAATGGGGAATGGAAACAATGGATGGGGTAAAAGATGCCGCCTGCTTGCGCCAGTCAATATCGACCCCATTGGTGTACAGGAGCCCCACCCCGGATAATATCATTTTTTCATCGGGCATTCCCCGCCTGAGGGAAGGTGCGAAGACTGCTGTATCCTTAGGCAATATGGCGGAAGCCATGCCAGACAAAACAGGATTGGGACCGACCTCAAGAAACAGGTTGCATCCTTTATTATAAAGGGTACGAACACCCGCATCGAACATAACAGCCGAAAGGATATGCCGGCACCAGTAGTCAGGCGAACAGACCTCGTCGTTTTCAACCAGATCTCCGGTTACGTTGGATATATATGGAATTTGTGGCGATTCATATCGAACCGTTTCCGCAACTTCTCTGAACGCCTGGATCATGGGCTCCATCAACACCGAATGAAAGGCGTGGGAGGTTTGCAGGGGAACCCATGAAATGCCGTTTTGTTCCAAAAGCCTGCATATCTTGTCCACAGCGGCATTCTTTCCGGAAACAACCGTATTGGACGGGCCATTAACCGCAGCTATGGAAAGATCATTGCCAAAGGGGGCCATCAGTTCTTCCACAAGATCCAAGGCACAAATGCAAACCACCATTTTTCCTTCTCTGGGCAGGGCCTGTATCAGTCTTCCCCGGGCCGAGATCAGTTTCAACCCATCTGCCAGACTGAATACACCAGCCACGCAGGCTGCGACAAATTCACCCACACTGTGCCCCATGACAAAACCAGGCTCAATCCCCCATGACCGGTACATTTGGGCCATGGCATACTCCAGGGAAAACAGGGCTGGCTGGGTGTTGACCGTTTGATTAATCAATTGCGGATCATTTTGTTCGTAAATAAGATGGTTCAAGGAGATGGAATGGGATTGCGTCAAAATGGCGTTGCACCGATCCATTTGCTTCCGGAAAACAGGCTGCAGCGCGTAGAGTTCCCGTCCCATGCCCGGATACTGGGAGCCCTGACCCGTAAATAAAAAGGCTGGATTTCGCGAATAAACGCTTTGGGCGGATTTCCACGCATCCAAAGACAAGTCGTTGCTTTTCAGATGCACCAATCCTTTTGCCAGTTCTTGGGTATCTTTACCGGCCACGGCTGCGCGCCACGGAAAATCCCTGCGTCCGGCATTGGCCGTGTAACAGAAATCTTCGGGATCAATTTCCGGATGCTGCGATAGGAATACGAGATACTCATCGCTCAGTGCATCCAGCGTGGATTTATCCCTGGCGGAAAGCGTTAAGAGATGAAACCCGGGGCTGAATCGGTCAGTGGGAGATTTTTTGGCCGGCGGCTCTTCCACTACCAGGTGGGCATTTACGCCGCCAAAACTGAAACCGCTCACCGTTGCAATCCGTTTTTGGGCATTGGCTGGCCACGGGATGGGTTCCACCGGAATCTTTGCCGGAATCTCATCCAGAGAGATCAAGGGATTTAGCACGTTAAAATGAAGGTGGGACGGGATCATTTCCTTCTCAAGGCTCAGCAACACCTTGATCAGGCCGGCGATGCCGGCTGCCTGTTCCAGGTGGCCGATATTGGTCTTTACCGACCCGATGATCAAGGGGGCTTTTCTTCCCTTTCCAAGAACCCTTCCTAGTGAGCGAACCTCTATGGGGTCCCCGATACTTGTCCCGGTTCCGTGGGCTTCAGCATACCCCACTTCATGGGGAGCTACCCCAGCCTGTTTAAGACTAGACCGGATCAACATCTCCTGAGCCACCCCGTTGGGAACCGTAAGCCCGTTGCTTTCACCATCCTGGTTTATGTAAGAGCCGCGAATCACCCCGTAAATACGGCTTTTATCTTTTATGGCGGAAGAGAGGCGTTTAAGGACCACTATACCGCAACCTTCTGAGCGAACATAGCCGTCTGCCGAAGCGTCGAACGTTTTACACCGTCCGTCGCGGGCCATGAGCCCGGCCTTTGAAAAAACAATGGTCATCTCGGGAGAGAGGATGAGGTTTACCCCGCCTGCCAGAGCCAGATCACAATCTCTGTTTTTCAGATTTCTGCAGGCCAGGTCCACTGTGACCAAGGAAGATGAGCATGCCGTATCCACAGCCAAACTGGGTCCGCGAAGGCCCAGGAAATAGGAAAGCCGGTTAGCCGCAATGGCGGTAGAAGTGCCGGCTCCGCTATACAGGTCCAGCCGCTCAACATCTTTGAACAATAACCGCCCGTAATCACTCCCGCTGATACCAATGAAAACTCCGGCATTGCCCCCCCGAAGTGTTGATGGATCAATACCCGCATCTTCCAGTGCCTTCCATCCGACCTCAAGGACCAGGCGCTGCTGAGGATCAATGCCCTGGGCTTCACGGGGAGAAATGCCGAAAAATTCGGGATCGAATTGGTCGATGTCTTCGAGAAAACCACCCCATGGGGTAGTCATCTTTCCAGGAACCGTCGGATCCGTATCCAGGAAATCATCAAGGCACCATCTCGTTCCGGGTACCCGGGTGATGGCATCGCCTCCCCTCGCCAGAAAATTCCAGAATGCTGCCGGAGTATTGCTTCCTCCGGGAAATTTCAATCCTATTCCCACCACGGCGACAGATTCATCCCCATCTTCGGGGGACTCGTCCGACTTGGACCATGAGGGTTGAACCGGGATGCTGTATTCCTTGGCATCGGCAGCCCGATCCTCATCAGCTTCCTTTTCTACAAAGGAAGCAACAGCAGAGATACTGGGATAATCAAACCCCAGCGTGGCGGGCAGGTCTCGACCAATCTCGTTTGCAAGTCGGGCTGTAATGGCCACCAAATCCATTGATTTTATTCCCATACGTGAGAACGGAACGTCCATATCAATTTCTTCTGGACGGCGATCAAGTGTCAAGGCAATTTCCTCGACAAGATATTGGCGAACGGATTTCATTTTTCGACTTCTCCTGTTCATTTGATGATATATCCAGGGAATAGGGGTAATTCCATAATGTGCTGTACCCCTTTGAACTGATGGATGACTTTCCGGGTTGGAAGATAAAGCTGAATTTTTTTAAAAGGATCTGGAGGGTTGAAACCAGTTTTTTCACACCCGGACAGGGTCTGGATGGCATACCAGTTTTGGTAATCAATGAAAGAGCAATCGTCTTTTCCAGGAAATTGGCCGGGGCATGCCCTTTCTGTTATTTTCATGATCAAATTTATAATGGTGACGTTTGGATGATTGGAAATTATCAAGCTGCCCGGGTTCAAAAAGAAAAGAACTTAAACCGGGCAACGCTTTGGGATAAGACCCGACATGCCTGGAACCAGGGTCTTTATCAACATTCTGAAACATTAGCTGCTCTCGGGCAGCCCTGTTCTATGGACTTACAATGGCATTGGGTATCAGATATAAAATCGAAAGTTAGTCATATCAATCTTTTGATATTCAAAACTAATATTTCGATCTATATTCTTAAGTTATTTATGTCAACTCTTTTTTGTAATACTAATTTTTTATATCAAAATGAAAGAATTTATTCTCGACGATCAGCGACCCCGATCCCACAAAGTCTGCAGATATGCCTGAACATTCCTATGCAGGAGTTTGCGTTGGCAACTCATCCGATGAACCGGAATACTTCCGTCTGGAATTTGAAGTGAATGTGGAAGACTGGATCGACTGGGCGGTGCAGGCCGGGATTGCACCGGAGGTGATCGGCTTTATCCGGTTCAGGCCGGCCCTGCTCCATGAATTTGATCCGGAAATTCCCACAGACTCGGGCCTGCTGTTCGCCCTGTGTGAAATGAAGGGCCATGCAGCGGATGTATCCAATGCCGAAGCGGTGATGGCGTTTGCCGACCGGCAGATGCCGGCATTTTGTTTTTCAACATCATAACTCACACCAGTTCTCGAACAAGAGCCCTGGAACCCGTTCAAACTCTTTAGCATTGTTTGTCACTAATACCAATCCTGAGGATCTGGCATGAGCGGCAATCATCATGTCATACGGTCCAATGGGTTAACCGATGTGATAAAGAGCCGACCGAATCCTGCCAAAATGATAAGCTGCGGAATTGTCAAAGGAAAGAACCTCTATTCTGGCAATCATTGCTTCAATGTCAGCCAGATTTCGTTCCACCTGTCGGGAATGCTCCGCTCCAAATACCAATTCACCCAATGTCACGCTGGAGATCGCCATTTGTCCATCGTGCCGATTAAATCGAATCTTGACCTGTTCCGGTCGATTTTTCATTGTGTAGATGACCATATTGGTATCCAGCATGTATTTCAGCATTACAGATTCTCCCGAAGTTGATCTTCAGGTTGCCCTCTCTCTTCCATAAAGTCTTCCGAAACGCCTGGATTGTCAAACCACTCATCCCAGGATTGCCCTACAGGTTGAATAATTCGTTTTCTGCCCATAACTGTAATTTCAACCGTTTTGACAGAATCGGGAAACGCAACATTTTTCGGCAGACGAACCGCCTGACTTTTGTTGCTTTGAAAAAGCTTTGTTTGTACATGCACCATGATGGATCTCCCTTCACCATGAATCAATATAAAAAGGCTTGATGCAATTGTAGCATCCTGCTGGGATATGTCAATGGGATATCCAAAAGGAAGGGAGGATCAAATCTTTATTCTTGATAATTCAGCCTCTTTTCCCGCAGGCGTTTTCTGGTTAGGAAGAGGGCGGGATAAAATTTCAAGCCCAAGAGACACGTCCAGCATCCGGTTCATGAACTCAATTCTGACCTTGGCCTTATTCTTTCTCTTATCAATAAAGAGAATTCTGCCTTTCAACTGCTTCAGGGGCCCTTGTATGATCAGAACTTCCTCATTTTCCATAATAACACCTTGGGATAATTCGATCACCCCGCCTTCCCCTGTCACCTCAAAAAGAAATTTCATTTCATTTTTGTTGGCTTCCAGGTATTTTCCATTGGCCATTACCGGTTTAAAAGCGATTCTGGCGTTGGCCTTGTCAAGCGCGTCCAATGATTCTGAAATACTTCTGTAAACAAAGATATATCCAGGAAATAGGGGTAATTCCATAATGTGCTGTACCCCTTTGAGCTGATGGATGACTTTCCGGGTCGGAAGATAAAGCTGAATTTTTTTTAAAAGGATCTGGAGGGCTGAAACCAGTTTTTTTTCACACCCGGACAGGGTCTGGATGGCATACCAGTTTTGATAATCAATGAAAGCGTGACCGTCTTTTCCAGGGAATTGGCCGGGGCGTGGCCCCTCTGTTATTTTCATGATCAAATTTATAATGGTGACGTTTGGATGATTTGAAATTATCAAGCTGCCCGGGTTCAAAAAGAAAAGAACTTAAACCGGACAACGCTTTGGGATAAGACCCGACATGCCGGAAACCAGGGTCTTGATTAACACTCTGAAACATTAGCTGCTCTTTAGGCAGCCCTGTTCTATGGAACTTACAAAAATATTGAATTTAGATATATAAAGTAAAGTTAGCCATGTCAACCTTTTCTTTTAAATTATTTTTTTTCTTGTTTCGTTGCTTTGGTACCAATCCTGAATATGGTCCACATTCTCAGGCGCTGAGAAATAATCCCGGTTCTTCGGCTTATTCAACCATTTTTACTAGTTATGTTTTTACTGGCAATTTTGCATTCGGGGTTGTCACAGAATCTCTGCCGCTTCAAATGGCGGGGATTGGGCATGAATAAATTTTAACTCAAATAAAGCCATCGCAAAAAAGGACATTCGTTCGGGTTTAAACCATCCATCTCTGGAGGACCCAAAAAGGTTCTACTGATGCGTCGAAGGTCTCCATCAATTTGAGCTTTGCGTTGGCATTTTCTTTGCGTGTCTATGCTTCCTGTTTCATGACGGTGGCTGAAGCTCCTATTGGGGCCTTTTGGGAGTCTCTGAAAACGTAACAGTTTGTTTTTAATAACAATAAAAAATTGTTGTTAAACCAAACTATTTATTGTTTTAAGTAAAATTTGAAACTTCATGTTAAGTTATGTCAAATTAATTAAATTTTGAGAATAAAAAAATTTAGTTGCAAATAAAAATTATTTGAGATATGACCATTGCGAAAAAGAGCGAGTCCACGCATCCGTGAGGCAAGTCAGGGCCGCTCCTTATAAATAAAAAATCTTTGTGCCTAAAAACAGGCACAAGGCAACACTTTATTCATGCAGCAACGGAGGTCGTCACTTGAACAAACATTTTTTAATACACTGTATCACCCTTATGACCGGCGTCGCACTGGTGATCCCACAGTATTGCGCCGCCGGGAAAATACCGCTGGGTACGGTAATCCGAAAGGATCTGGATCAAACCATCCAGGTGGAAAAGGATCTTCAGGACCTGAAGAAGCAGTGGTCTGATCAATCCGATACCATGGCCGACGAGCTTGGGGCTCTGGAGGCCCAGGCCGCCCGGCTGGAAGAACAACTGGAAAAGATCTCCCTGCGGCTGAACCTCGAGACAGACCGTTACGACGAGAATGTCCGGCGGGAAAAGGAGACCGAACGGGTTCATGCCGAACTTACCGTGTTTCTGGACCAGGTGCTTTCCCGGCTGGCATCGGGTGTCGTATCTGACCTGCCCTTCCTGGAACAGGAGCGGCGGGGCCGCCTGGATGCCCTGAAAATCATGCTGGTGGATCCCGGGATCTCCTCAGCGGAAAAGTTCCGGCGCATTTTTGAAGCCCTGCAGATTGAAGCCGAGTACGGCATCACCGTGGAGGTGACCCAGGCCACGGTGACCCTGGACCGGGAGCCTGTGCTGGTGGACCTGCTGCGTCTGGGCAGAGTCGCACTAATCTGCCAGACCATTGATGAAAACAAGAGTGCCCTGTTTAACCCGGCCGGCAAGGCCTGGCAGATTTTGCCCCAAAGCGCGAACCGGGATATCTCCCGGGCCATTGCCATGGCACGGCTGGAACGGAGCATTGAACTGATCAGGCTCCCCCTGGGAAAACTTGCGGCACAATAGCGAAATGGTAATGAGACTACTTATGAGATACATGAACTTTGGAAAATCCCTTGTTTCGTTGATATATCCCAGGACCGCGGCGGCTCTGGCCCTGGCACTACTGTTCGTGTCCGTACCCCTGAACCCGCTGCAGGCCAGGGACCTCCGCCAGGCTGCCGTGGAGGCCGGAAAAGAGCTGGACGCAGCCCGGGAAAAGGACCGGGTGGCACGCATGCAGATCCGGGCGAATAAAGCCCGGCTCACGGAAGAGCTGGCCCGCCTGCGTGCAAAGGTGGGCAGCCTGAAGCAGACCGTGGATGAGAAAACCCGGCTGGTCAATGACCTGTCTGCCCGAAATGCCGGGCTGGACCAGAAGACGGCGACCCGGCAGGCTGAACTCAATGAGCTCTCCGGCGCGGTGCGAGTGGCGGCGGGTGATCTGAATGCGCTGGTCTCCGCCTCTCCCTTCACGGCGGCGGACCCGAAGCGGCTGGACCGTCTGGCCTCGGTGTTGGACACCCGCCGGTTTCCCGGCATTGATGACATGACCACTGTGGCGGACCTGCTTCTGGAGGAGATGCAGCTCAACGGCGGCATCGATATCCGGACCATGCCCTTTATCTCCGATGCCGGTGAGACTGTGGAGGGTCGAATCTTAAGTCTGGGAGGATTCACCTGGGCCTATGAACAGGAAGGCAAAACCGGTTTCCTGGAGTATTCCCAGGACACAAAAAAACTGTATGCCCTGTCAGCGCTTCCGCCCCGTCACATGCAGAAAAATATCCGCCAGTATATGAATGGCGAAACAGATGGCGTTTACATTGATATCTCCCGGGGCGGCGCGCTAAAGCAGATCACCCACCAGCAGACGCTGAAGGACCAGATTGAAAAGGGCGGTATGCTGGTGTGGCCCATCATGGCCCTGGGGGTCTTTGCCGTGATCATCGGCATAGAGCGCATCGTTTTTTTAAGACGGGTGCATACCAATACCGACAGAGTCATGGGCCGGGTGAACGAGCTTGCGGCAAAGGGTGCCTGGGACGAGTGTCAAAGGATTGTGGGTGAAAAGAAGATCCCGGTGTACAACGTACTCCGGGCAGGCCTTGCCGCAAAAGACGAGAACCGGGAGACCCTGGAGAGCATCCTGCAGGAGTCCATATTAAAGGAGATGCCAAGGCTTGAACGGTTCCTGCCCGTACTTAACATCATGGGGGCCATTGCCCCGCTTTTGGGACTTTTGGGAACAGTGACCGGCATGATCTCCACCTTTCATGTCATCACCCTGTACGGTACGGGCGATCCCAGGATGATGTCCGGCGGCATCTCCACGGCCCTTGTCACCACCATGCTGGGGCTGGCCGTGGCCATCCCCATTATGCTGGAGTACACATTCCTGCGCCGCTCCGTGACCCATGTCATCGGCGATATGGAGGAAAAGGCCGTGGCGCTGACCAATATCGTTTTCCGGGAGGCCAGGTACGAATGTTAGCGAATCTGGCAGGGGACACCCTGGCCTACCTGAGCCAGGGCGGAGACGTCATGGTGCCGTTGATTCTGTGTTCCCTGGTGATGTGGACCCTCATCCTGGACCGGCTGCTCTTTTTCTCCCGGCTGGAACGGAATGATATCGCCCTGCACGCCCTGGTGAGAATCCTGGACCCGGATCCGGCATCCCGATGCCTGGTTCCCAAAGATGCCGAAGGTCCGAGGGCCCATCTGGTCCGGCATCTTCTGGCCCGGCGAACCCATAAACCATTTCTGGACAGACGCATCCTAGATCAGTGCGTGATGTCCATGACGCCGGCGCTTGACCGCTATCTTGCCGTCATCGCGGTGCTGGCGGCGGTGGCTCCCCTGTTCGGCCTTCTGGGAACGGTGACCGGTATGATCACCACCTTTGATGTGATTACGTTGTTTGGTACCGGCAATGCCAAAGCCATGGCCGGCGGTATCTCAGAGGCCCTTGTCACCACCCAGAGCGGGCTTGTGATCTCCATCCCAGGTTTTTTCATGAGTACGCTGCTCTTCCGCAAATCCCTGGCCGTCAGAAACCGTCTGGAAGAGGCGGCCTATATTTTAAAAAGGAGACTTTGATGATCAATGTGAAAAATTCCCTGCGCTTGCAGAACAATGAGATGGAGATCAACATGGGCCCCCTCATTGATCTGGTGTTCCTGCTTTTGATTTTTTTCATGGTTACCACAAGCTTTGTCCGGGAAACCGGCATTGATGTGCAGCGGCCGTCCGCCTCGTCGGCCACATTGACGGAAAACGGCAACATTCTGGTGGCCGTGGCCCGGGACGGCTCCATCCACTTTGACGGACAGGCCATTGATGTCAGAAGCGTCCGGGCACACATCACCCGGGCCCTGGCCCAGAATCCCGAAGGAGCCGTGGTGATTGTGGCGGATAAAGTCAGCTTTACCGGAACGGTGATCCAGGTGATGGACCAGTGCCGGCTGGCCGGTGCCAAACGGGTGAGCATTGCCGCCACCCGGGCGGGAGAGGCATCCTGAATGGGGCTTTACCAGCAAAAATTCCGGCAAAAGTCATGGCTGATTCAGGGGGCACTGGGTGCCATCCTGATCAATGTTGCCCTGTTCGGCGTTTTGCCCGGAATGATCCATATGGAACGAAACAAAGGCGATCTGGAGAGTTTAAATGTGGTGACCTTTGACAGGATCAAGCCTGAAGCGCCTAAACCCATGCCCCAGGAGAAAGAAGAGGTGAAGCAGGAGAAGGCAAAACCAAAGGAACCTGATAAAATTGTCCACCATGAATCCATGCAGGTGCCCAGGACACAGTTGAAAATGACGATGCCCCAGATGGACTTGAATATGGATCCCCGGCTGTCGAACGACGGCATTCCCATGGTTGCGCAGGTAAATGATCTTAATCCGTCTGCGCCGGTGGTGGGCAGTGCCGACGGCGTGGATTTCAACGGCGTGATGGAACAGGGGGGCGTGGATGTCGTGCCGGTGCCTAAATTCAAGGCCCCGCCCCAGTATCCCTACCGGGCCAAGCGCATGGGCCGGGAAGGTACGGTGAAAGTGCGGTTCAAGGTGGATAAGGGCGGCAACGTCTCGGACATCACTATCCTTGACGCCAGCCCCCCTGGTTTTTTTGAAGAGGCGGTTCTGACGGCGGTGTCGTCATGGAAATATGTGCCCGGGGAGCTCATGGGAAGACAGGTGGCTGTGTGGGTCACTACCTCAGTAACGTTTAAATTGGAGTAATGATTATGGCAGGATATCGGTTTCTGATCTCTTTGCTGGTGACTCTGGCTTGCCTGACTTCTGCGGCAGCCCAGTCTCCGGATTCCAAAACTTCGGCTTCCGCCGGGTGCCCGGATGAAGCGTCCCTGACGACGCACGCCCGGAGCGCCCTGGTCAAGGCCCAGCAACTCATGGAGGGGCAGAAAAATGCTTTAGCCCTGGAGATCTTGACGGCATTTGTCCGGGAATATCCGGATGAAACCCACGCTTACGTGGCCTTTACTCTGGCCGGGCTCAACCTTGAACAGGGGCGCCTTGCAGAGGCGCTTCAGCAGTATGAAAAAACCCTGGAACTTTGTCCGGCTTACGCCCCGGCCTGGCAGAATCTGGCCAAGGTCTGTTTTGACCTGAAAAAATACCGTCGTGCAGGCGCGGCCCTTGAAAAAACATGGGAACTCACCGGTCGCAACAATCATGTGTTGCAGTTCCAGGCCGCTGCCGCATATCTTTCGGCCGGAATGTCGAAAAACGCCCTGCCTATACTGGAAAGCCTGTGTTCAGGCCGGGCAGAAGTTCCCCAGGATGATTGGGTGAAATTGTTTGCCCAGGTCTGCATTGAACTCAAACGCCCAAAACCGGCACTGACTGCTGTGGAGAGGCTTCTGAACACCCACAGGCCTGCTCCGTTTCTCTTCCGGATGGCCGCCGCACTTTATCTTGAGGTGCCCGACTATCGCAAGGCTGCCCAGAATCTTGAGGCTTACAGCCTGATGACGGATCTGACCCGGGATGAACAGAAACTGCTGGCCGATCTCTATGCCAATATAGGTATTCCGGCCCGGGCTGCCGGTAAGTATGAAAAGCTGATTGAGACAGCCCCGGGGAAACCGCTTTGGGAGCGGTTTGCATCGTGCTGGCTTGAAGCCTGTGAATATGACAGAGCCTTTGATGCGGCGCAAAAAGGATTGGCTTCTTATCCTGACTCAGCCGTGTTGTGGCGAATCAACGGGTGGGTCCTTTATAAGAAACAAGATTTCAGACCGGCTGCCATGGCCTTTGGAAAGGCGTTTGCCTTGAACCGGAAAGATATTAATTCGTTGTTTCTGCACGGTCTTTGTGCCTGCCGGGCCGGGGACCAGGATACGGCCCGGAAAGCGTTGGCGCTTGCAGCTGGTTATCATCAGTATAAAGCTAAGGCGCTGGCGCTGATGCAGAAAATGGGGGATGGAAATATTTAGTACGGATCTGACTGCGATTTGCATCCAAGATGACATTTTGGCATCAGAGTAATTCGATCTTGATGCTAAGTCATATTAAAAATCCTGACATGTTATGATTTTTTCACTTTAACTATAACGATTCATGGAGGACCCATGTTAAGCCACCTGAGGAAAAAATATAATTTTATTTTTTTAATCTGTTTTTTTTCTATTTTTATTCTTTTTTTAAGCCCCCTTGTTAAAGACAAGGCCGTGGCTGCTCCACTGACAGGCCGGGATATTATGGTCATGGTGGATGAGGCCCCGGACGGGGATGACAGAAAATCCACCATTGAGATGGTGTTAATTAACCGCCGGAACAAAACACGGGTCCGGGAGATGTCATCCTTTGGCAAGGATTACGGCAAGGACACCAAAAAACTGATGGCCTTTAAAAAGCCCATGGATATCAAGGACACGGCCTTTTTGTCCTGGGAGTATGATGATCCGTCCAAGGACGATGACAAGTGGCTTTACATGCCGGCACTGAGAAAGGTCAGGCGCATTTCAGGGGCCTCCACCAACGACTACTTCATGGGATCGGATTTCACCTATGACGATATGGGGGACCGGAATGTGGACGAGGACGACCACACCCTTATCGGGGAAGAGACTGTGGACGGCCGTGCCTGCTGGAAGATCAAATCCATACCCAGGGAAGATGATTCCCTCTATGATGAAAAAATCATCTGGGTCTCCAAAGAGGCCCATAAAACGGTAAAGGCCGAATATTACGACGCCCAGGGCCTGATCAAGACCTATACCGTGGAAGCGCTGCGTGAGCACCAGGGCTTTTGGACCTTGTTCAAAATGAAGATGGAGAATCACCGGGAAAAGCATACCACCCTGATGACCCTGTCCGATGTGGAGTACAATACCGGGGTGGATGACGGATTCTTCGTCGTCAACACCATATCCCGGGGGCACCTGCGGTGAACATGATTCTTACGGCCATTTTCGGCCTGGCCGTGCTTGCGCAGGTTTTGGCGGTCCGGCCCCTGATGGCCATGGACACTGAGTTTTCCGGTTTTCTGGAGACCCGGCACAACGCCCAGGTCCAATCGCCCAACGATATTCTGGCCTCGGAAACCCTGGCCCGGCTGGAACTGACCGCCTGCCAGGGGAACTTTACAGGCTTTGGGGCGGTCAATCTGTCTGCCAACCACCTGCTGGAAGATGAATCAGGGGTCCGCCTGCACGAAGGATACCTGGATTATGTCCTGGATAACGTGACCATCCGGGCAGGCCGCCAGATCATCATCTGGGGCCAGGCAGACGGCATCCGGATTGTGGACAATGTATCACCCCTGGACTACGCCGAGACCATCACCCGGGACTTTGACGAAATGCGCATGGCCGTGGATGCCCTGAATCTCAAGTATGCATCCGGATGGGGGGATCTTCAACTGTTGTGGATTCCGGTTTACAAGTCCGGGGAACTGCCATCAGCGGACAGTCCATGGTACCTGGGCGGCTATGGGGACAACACGGTGCTGCCGGACAATGAACCCGACCACCCTTTTAAAGACAGTGAGCTGGCATTGCGGTATGCCCTGTACCTGTCCGGCATGGACCTGGCATTTTCCTATTTTTACACCTGGAATGACTTTCCCTGTTACCAGCGGTCCGGCACTGCCCTGGAACCGGTGTTTGACCGGGTTCATATCCTGGGCGCGGAGTTTTCAAAACCCCTGGGAAAATTTGTTTATAGGGCCGAAGCTGCCTGGTTTGCAGGCAGCCTGCTCCAGGGATATGACAGCGATTATTTTACAGCACAAAAGGACCGGATCAAGTGGCTCACCGGCCTGGACTGGTATCCCGGAAACGACTGGACCCTGTCCTGGCAGTACGCCCAGGATCATATCCTGAATTCCGGTTCCGGCCTTGCCGAAAGCGGGTGCGCCAAGACGGTCACCTTCAGCGTTTCAAAGGATCTGTTCAGGGAAAAACTGACCCTGTCGGCTCTCGGATATATGGATATTGACGTAAAAGACCGCCTGGTCCGGCTGACAGCAGAGTACCAGTTCATCGATAACCTGGAACTCTTTCTGGGGACCGATATCTTTGCCGGGGACCGGAAGGGGTCCTATGGCCGGTATAAAGACAATACCCAGGTCTGGACAAAGATAACATACCATTTTTAAAGGATCTATCATGATCAACATAAATAGAATCAATCAGATGTTTGAACAATTCGGCAGTTGGATCATCCGGCTGCGCTATGTGGTGGTGGCTGTGTTTATTCTGGCCCTGGTGTTCGGGTTTGCCGGTTTAAAAAGAATTCAGACCGATGCGGGCTGGGATAAATGGCTCCTGGACAGCTCAAAACTGAAACTGGCTGAAGATGAGTTTAAGGAAATTTTCGGCAACAACGACTATGTGGGTGTGCTGGTTGAATCTGACCATATGTTTGATCCGGACACCCTGGCCCTGATCCGGGCCCTGGGCAAGGAACTGAAAACCCAAGTTCCCTTTGCCGATGACATCTTGTCCATCACAGACTGCGAATTTTCTCTGGGCCATGAAGGGGAGATTGAGATTGTTACGCCGGTGCCGGCCCCTATCCCCAGAGATAGTGAAACACTTGCACGCATCCGGGAACAAATTCTGGATAAGCGGCTGCTCAACGGTAAATTGATTTCAGCGGACAGCCGGTTTTCATGGATTATGTTAAGGCTCACCCCTTACCCCGACGGCTGGCGAAGCAAGGACAACAAGGCGGCTGATATGGTGGTGGGAAAAGTGGCCGCCACCATCATCCGCCAGGACAAATACGCATCATTAAATCCAAAATCCTCGGGCATGCCCATCATCGCCTACGACAAAACCGCATTTTTCCAGAAAGAGATGTCCCGGACCATGGGGTTGTCCCTGATCGTTTCCCTGGTGGTGCTGTCTGTGGCATTGCGCTCCATCAAAGGCATCACCATGACGGTGATTGTCACGGCCGGATCCGTAATCCTGACCTTTGGCATCCTGGGCTGGATCGGCAAACCCATTGACGTGGCCATGATCATGTTGCCGCTGTATCTGGGCATTGCCGTATCCATCGGCTACTCCATCCATATTTTTTCATTTTTTAATCGACATTTTCTTAACACCGGAAAAAGAAAAGAATCGGTCCGCCTGGCCGTCAAAGAAACGGGCTGGCCCATCCTGTTCACAGCCCTGACCACGGTGGGGGCGCTTTGTTCCTTTTTCTTTGTGGATGTCAAGCCCGTGCGCTGGATCGGGTCGTCAACCTCCTTGCTGGTCTCCATTATTTTTTTCATGGTGGTCATCATGATCCCGGCCCTGCTCGCCTTTGGAAAGGACCAGGATGTAAAACAGACCCGGTTGAACTCCAATGCCCTGCTGGGAAGCCTGATGGCAAAGCTCGCCAACCTGGTTCTGGCCCGGCCGGTGCCCATCATGATTGTATTTTCCCTGGTGTTTCTGACGGCTGTGGCAGGGCTGCGCTATTTTGAGGTCAATTTTGACATCCGCAAGAATATGGGGTTTAAGGTGCCCTACGTAAACCGTCTGGATCAGGTGGGCAGCTCACCTTTGGGCGCGCTCTACTCTTACAATGTGGTGGTGGAATTTCCCGGCAAGAACATGGCCCGGGAACCTGAGAACTTAAAAAAGCTGGATCTGCTGGAACAGGAGGCCCGGGGGTTTCCTTTAACCAAAAAGACCTCGTCCATTACTGAAATCATCAAGGATATGAACCAGGTGCTCCATGACGGTGATCATGGATTTTTCGCCATTCCCGACACCCGGGAAATGGTGGCCCAGATCATGCTCCTTTATGAAAATGCCGGGGGACGGGAAGCGGAAAAATGGATTGATTACGAATACCGGCGCCTGCGCATGACGGTGGATATTAAGGACTACAACACGGTTGAGGCATACCGGGAACTTCACCAAATCACCGAGAAAGCCCACGCACTTTTCCCGGGGGCAACCGTAACCCTGGCAGGCTCCGTGGCCCAGTTCACGGTGATGCAGGATATTGTGTCCAAGGGCCAGCTCACCTCGTTTCTCATTGCCATCTGCGTGATTACGGGACTGATGGTCCTGGTTTTCGGCAGCCTTAAAATCGGTCTCATCGCCATGATTCCCAACATCACCCCGGCCATTGCCGTGGGCGGGCTCATGGGATGGATGCGGGTGCCCCTGGACATGATGACCATCACCATTATGCCCATGCTGTTAGGGCTTGCCGTGGATGACACCATCCATTTTATCAACCATGCCAAGCTGGCCTTTGAACAGAAGCGGGAGTATGCTTACGCCATCCGCCATACGTTCAGTGCCATCGGGATTCCGCTTTTATTCACCTCCCTGATCCTGACGGCCAACTTCAGTGTTTACTTAAGTTCGCCTGCCAAGGTTATGTTTTTTCTGGGCATTTTAACCGGTACAGGCATCATGACAGCCCTGCTGTCCGATTATTTTGTCACCCCGGTCCTGCTCCGGGCGCTCAAGGCCTTTGGCCCGGAAACAATTCCCATCCATGGTACACAGACCCAACCCCATTTAAACAAAGAGGTAACCCAATGAAAAAAAACGTACGCCCTTTGCTTGCAGCGCTCATCACCATGCTGCTTGTCACAGGCCCGGCCTTTGGTCACACCCTTTTCATGAATCTGACAGACAACGGGGACGGCACCGTGTCCGTGGAAGGGATATTTTCCACCGGAGCCACGGCCGCAAACCTGCCCCTGTACCTGCTGGATGAAAAGAAAAAACAGATTTTAAAAATCAAACTCGATGAGAACGGAGAAGCCGAATTTACCATCCCGGATCAGCCTTATACCGTATTTCTGGATGGCGGCCCGGGACATACCGTACGTGAAGACGGCCCCATGAGGAAATAATAACAACCCCAAAAGGAGAAATCACATGTTACGAAAATTAAAAACCACTGTTTTAACCCTTGCCATGACAGCGCTTTGCGCAGGCACCGTCTATGCACACGCGCTGTGGGTCAACATCAACGAATCCTTTGCCCATCCCCCGGGACATGTCATCACCAGTCTTGGATGGGGACATGCCATGCCCCTGGATGATTTTCTCTCCTCTGAATCCGGTAACATCGAGATTGAGAAATACAGTCTTATCGGACCGGATAATTCCATTTCACCGATTCCCCTTCCTGTTATTAAACACGAAGCGTCCACTGCATCCCAAACCGGGATGAGCATTGTACAAGGTGATTTGGGCCTACGCAAAATTTCACTGACCGATAAAACCATGCCCGGCACCTACCAGGTGGCAGCCGAATCCAGGGCCACCTATTTTACCGGGTATGTGGATGCCAACGGCAAACACAAGATGGTCACCAAACCCATGGACGAAATAAAGGATGCAAAATCCTTTAAATTCAGCACCCGGTACAAGGCCGTGGGAAAATCCTATTTCGGCATTGGAAAATGGACCCAGCCCAAACCCCTGGGATATGACCTTGAGATCATGCCCGACACTGACATGAGTAATGTCAAGGCAGGCGACCTGGTCAAATTTACGGTCACGCTCAAGGGAAAACCGTTAACCTGCGATATGCAGGGCATGAACTTTCTGCACATGACATCCAATACCTTCGGCGGTCCGGATAAATATATGCTCACGGCATACATCATGGACGGCAAGGCCCAGATCCGGGTGCCCACACCCGGCGCCTGGACAGCTTCGGTCACGGTGAAGAATGTGGTTACAAAGGATAATGAACTCAAAGAACTGGCCAAGAAATGCCAGTCTATCTATTATGGGGCCACCGTATCATTTACGGCTAACCCCAGATAACTGCGGCTCCCAAACCTGTTTTAATTTTTACCCTTGCCCGGCCCGATATCCCAGGGCTGGGCAGGCTGTAAATTAACTAAATGGAATATTCCTTTCTAACGACACAATAAAAAAGGGCACAACTAATTAAATCACGAATCAAGTTGCGCCCCTTTTCCTCTTTGATTTTTCCACCTGCGGCCTAAAGCGCTTTTCTGGCAATATTCAACTCCATAGGCATCATGGCGGTCTTCACAGTCTCACTTTCCACGGATGAAAAACCAACGCGTTGCATGGTTTCGGCTATTTCGCCGCGGTTAAACATC
>JBFXFK010000013.1:0-49563 GCA_050179135.1 Desulfatirhabdiaceae bacterium
CAGCGACCGCTTTCCGTGGCAAAGCAGGAAACCGGCTCATTTGTTGGCCGTGGCAGAACCCTGGAAGCATTGGACCGCAATCGCCCCTGGAATTTTATCCCCGGTGTGGCAGCCGGAGAAGTCGTGATGCCGGGTCAGGCGATCGGCCGGGTTCAGGAAACCGGGCATCTGGTTCACCCGATCCTGGTACCCCCGAAT
This sequence comes from Desulfatirhabdiaceae bacterium, assembly GCA_050179135.1. Taxonomy (GTDB): domain Bacteria; phylum Desulfobacterota; class Desulfobacteria; order Desulfobacterales; family Desulfatirhabdiaceae; genus UBA4064. The sequence goes on from JBFXFK010000013.1 coordinate 199, forward strand.
CTGAGCGGCAGAATTATGGAAATCATCCCCGAAAGGCTCTGCACGCTGGAAGAGCCGATTGCCCGGCTGGAGGACGACCGGGGGAAAATTCAGGATCTTCTTCTGTTTCATCGCTGGCCGGTCAGGCGCATGAGGCCCTGTCGTGAGCGGCTGGCTCCGGATGAACCCCTGTTTACCGGGCAGCGGGTGGTGGATTTTTTCTTTCCGCTGGCCAAGGGGGGCACCGCAGCGATTCCGGGAGGCTTTGGCACGGGAAAAACCATCACCCAGCACCAGCTTTCCAAATGGGCTGATGCCGACATCATTGTGTACATCGGGTGTGGTGAAAGGGGAAACGAGATGGCCGGGGTGCTTCAGGACTTCCCGAAACTTCTGGATCCCCGAAGCGGCAGGCCCCTGATCGAGCGAACCGTACTGATCGCCAACACCTCGGACATGCCGGTTGCCGCCAGAGAGGCCAGCATCTACACCGGAATCACCATTGCCGAGTATTATCGGGACATGGGATATCATGTGGCCCTGATGGCGGATTCCACCAGCCGATGGGCGGAAGCCCTGCGGGAAATATCGGGCAGACTCGAGGAAATGCCGGCCGAAGAAGGGTTTCCGGCCTATCTGGCTTCCCGCCTGGCTGAATTTTATGAACGGGCCGGGGCCGTGGTCACCCTGGGAGGTGTCCGGGGATCGGTGTCGGTCATTGGCGCCGTATCCCCTCCGGGCGGTGATTTTTCCGAGCCGGTGACCCAGCACACCAAACGCTTTATCAGCACATTCTGGGCGCTTGACAAGGACCTGGCCAGCGCCCGGTATTTCCCGGCCATCAACTATCTGGGCAGTTACAGCGCCTATGTGGATACGGTTGCGGGCTGGTGGCGGCAGAAAGGCGGAATCGACTGGGTGGATCTTCGAAACCGGGCCCTTTCCATTCTGAAGGAAGATGCACGGCTGCAGAACATTGTCAAACTCATTGGCGAAGACGCGCTTCCGGATGATCAGAAGGCCATTTTTTATGGGGCCAGACTGATCCGGGAAGACTTCCTGCAGCAAAGCGCCTTTGATGCCATCGACACCTATGCCATTGCCGAAAAGCAGGTATGGATGCTGCAGCGGATACTCCAGTTCATCGATGGGATGCGGGAAGCCGTGAGTCATCGCATACCCGTGTATCGGGTGATGCGGCTTCCGGTCATCGAAGAACTCCACCGGATGAAAAGCACCTGGTCAGGGGCTGATCCCGCACCGTTTGAGGCCATTCGGGAGCGGATTGAAATCGGGATTACCGGACTGCTCAAAAAAGAGGGGTAAGGAGGAGATCGTTGCCAACCCAATCCGGTATTGAATACATCGGACTTTCCCGCGTGCAGGGACCGCTGGTTTTTGTCAGCGGCATTCGGGATGTGGGATTTCGTGAACTGGCCGAGGTGGTTGACGCATCCGGGCGGGCGCGTCTGGGACGTGTACTGGCCATTTCCGAAGATCTGGCGGTTGTGGAAATCTTCGAGGGCACCGTGGGTCTTTCCACATCCCGTTCCATTGTGCGTTTTCTGGGGCGAAGTTTTGAATACACCGTTTCCGGCGATGACGTTCTGGGAAGGGTGTTTGACGGACTGGGGCGCCCACTTGACGGCGGCCCGCCACCCATGACCGGAACGTCCAGAGATATCAATGGACTGCCGATCAATCCGGTGGCCAGAATCTATCCCCGGGATTTCATCCAGACCGGTATCTCGGCGATCGATGGCATGAATGCGCTGGTGCGCGGCCAAAAGCTTCCCATCTTCTCGGGGAGCGGGCTGCCCCATGCCCGGTTGGCCGCACAGATTGTTCGACAGGCCCGGCTGCCGGACCGGGATGAAAAATTTGCCGTTGTCTTTGCCGCGATTGGAATCAAGCATGAGGAGGCCCGGTTTTTTCAACAGGATTTTGAAACAACCGGAAGCCTGAAAAATGTGGTGATGTTTCTCAACCTGGCAGATGATCCCGCCATTGTGAGGCTGATCACGCCCCGCATCGCGTTGACCGTGGCCGAACATCTGGCCTTTGAAGAGAACATGCACGTCCTGGTGATCATGACCGACATGACCAACTACTGTGAGGCGCTTCGGGAAGTCGCCACATCCAAGGGCGAAGTGCCCAGCCGCAAAGGCTATCCCGGCTACCTGTACAGCGATCTGGCTTCCATTTTCGAGCGTGCCGGACGGATCATCGGGGCCAGAGGGTCCATCACCCAGATTCCCATCCTGATCATGCCCGATGACGATATCACCCATCCAATACCGGATCTGACCGGTTATATCACCGAAGGCCAGATCGTGCTGGATCGCAACCTGTTTCAGAAAGGCATCTATCCGCCGATAAACGTTCTGCCGTCCCTATCGCGGCTGATGAGCGACGGTATCGGCGAGGGTCGCACCCGGGAAGATCATCAGAATCTGTCCAGCCAGCTTTATGCGCTATATGCCCAATCCAAACGGGTCGAGACCCTGGCAAAGGTCATCGGGGAAGAGGACCTGTCCGTCCATGACAAACAATTTCTCAAATTTTCGGTTGAACTGGAAACCCGATTCATTCAACAGGGTCATCACGAAAACCGGACGATTTTTGAAACCCTCGATCTGGGCTGGAAACTGGCGACCATCTTTCCGGAAAAAGACCTCATCCGGGTCAAACCCGAGCAAATCCGGAAATACGGCATCCGGAAAGGATGACCGACACATGGACAGACTTCCGCTTTCCGCCAACAAGAGCAACCTTCTCCGGCTTCGGGAGGAGCTGAGTTTTGCCATTGACGGCATGACCCTTCTGGATGAAAAAAAGGAGGCGCTCCTGTCGCATATCCGATCCCTGTCAACCCGATCCGACCGGATGCGTACCAAAGTCAACCAGGCGTTGCAGGATACCTACCGGCGCCACCGTGAGACGCTGTTGATGGTTGGGCGTCTGGCCTGTGAAAGAGCGGCGATGGCTGCACGGGCCGATGAGGATGTCGATGTGATCGAAAAAAGTTTCATGGGGGTTGCCCTTCCGGTATTGCGGATCAGCATTCCCCCGCCCCGGCCGACGTATGGCTTTCTGGAAACCGGTTTTTCCATGGACGAGACCGTATCGTCGGTTCATCGCAGTCTTGAAATCATTGCGGAACTGGCTGAAGTCGAGGTGGGGCTTTTTCGCCTGATAACAGAAATCAAAAAAACACTCAAACGCATCAACGCCCTGGAGAATATCTACATCCCGCTTTACCATGCCACCATCAAGCATATCGAGGAAACGCTGGAAGAAAAGGAAAGAGAATTTCTGTTTCAGTTGAAACGGCAAAAAGGTCGCAGGGAGGATGCAGAACATGGCTCTCTTTAGTCGAATACTCGTTCCCGTGGATGGTTCCTGTTACGCGCTCAACGCCGTATGCATGGCTTCACGGCTGAGTCGCATTCACGGCTCCGAATTGCGGATTTTTCATGTCATCGATGAGACGATCCTCGACCATCTGACACGATTTTCCCATAAAAGCAGGGAGATGGTTCAGGAGGAGCTCCGGGAGAATGCCCGGACGTTTTTATGCGATATGCGATGCGAGATACATGAAGAAATCATCCGGACATCGGAGGTGATCATCCGGGAAGGAATTCCACACGAGGTGATTCTGGAAGAGTCCGTATCCTGGAACGCCGATCTGATCGTCATGGGCAAACTGGGTCGGCGCGGGATCGGGCAAATTCTGATCGGAAGTGTGGCGGAGCGGGTCATCGAATTTTCGGACATTCCGGTGCTGGTGGTGAAATAGCAACCGTCGACCCAAAATCTTTATCTGGAAAGCTATCAAACTCATTGTGATACAACCCTTTTTGAAGATTTTGGATCAGGCATTTTTATCGCTTTTGGTTCTAACTTGGTCCACTAAGCCCGAAAATCTTCTTGCGGGTATTTTAACATGTTGATATTTGTTTAATTCCAGACAAAATATTTCGTACAAACCGGTAAAAATCCACCGATAACGCACCCAAAATCTTTATCTGGAAAGATATATAACAGATTCCTTGAAACCATTCATATCCAATGGAAAGGCCAGTCCATATGAAATCCAGCGGCATGTTCAAATCATGGGGAACGTTCAACAAGGGGATGAATGCCAAAAGCATTCAACTGTCATTTGCCAACCATCTGGAGTATTCCCTGTCAAAGGATCAGTACACGGCAACCAGCAAGGACATGTATCAGGCACTGGCCCTGTCGACCAGGGACCGGATGGTGGAACGGTGGATTCGAACCCAGCAGCAATACTATAACAAGGATGTCAAACGGGTGTATTACCTTTCCGCCGAATATCTGATGGGGCGGGCGCTGACCAACAACCTGATCAATCTGGGTATTTACGCTGAAGCCCGAAAAGCCATGGAAGAGCTTCATGTGGATATCGCGGATCTGGCCGAAGAAGAACCCGATATGGGACTGGGAAATGGCGGTTTGGGAAGGCTGGCCGCCTGCTTTCTGGATTCCATGGCCACACTGGAATTGCCCGCGTACGGATATGGAATCCGGTACGAGTTTGGTATTTTTGACCAGGCCATTCGAAATCTGGGCCAGGTTGAACTGCCCGAAAACTGGTTGAAATTTGGCAATATCTGGGAAATTGCCCGACCGGAGTATGCCTTCAATGTGCATTTTTATGGCAAGGTGAAGGAAATCCGTCAATCCGATGGGACACTGAAATCCGAGTGGCATGACACCAGCAATGTCATTGGGATTGCCTATGATGTTCCCATAGACGGGTATGGCAACAACACGGTCAACACCCTCAGGCTGTGGTCCGCCCGTGCGTCCAAGGAGTTTGATCTGGATTATTTCCAGGATGGTGATTATCTGAAGGCGGTTGAGGAAAAAAACATATCGGAAAATATTTCCAAGGTGCTTTATCCCAATGACCAGCAGTTTGAGGGCAAGGAACTTCGTCTGAAGCAGGAATATTTCTTTGTGTCCTGCTCCATCAAGGATATCATCCGGCGGTATCGGGTCAATCATGATGATTTCGATGCCTTTCCGGACAAGGTTGCCATTCATCTGAACGACACGCATCCCTCATTGGCCGTTGTGGAACTGATGCGCCTGTTTATGGATAAATACGGCTTGTCATGGGAAAAGGCCTGGGATATTACCACCCGTACCTGCGCATTCACCAACCACACCCTGTTGGCCGAGGCGCTGGAAAAATGGCCGGTATCCATGTTTGAAAACATGCTGCCCAGACATCTTCAGATCATTTATGAAATCAATCGCCGGTTCCTGCGGGATGTTTCCATACGGTTCATGCGCGACCCGGACAGACTGAGACGCATGTCCCTGATCGAGGAAGGCGAGCAGAAAAAAATCCGGATGGCCCATCTCTCTATTGTGGGGTCTCATTCTGTGAACGGCGTCGCCAAATTGCACAGCCTACTGATCCGCGAAGGTGAACTGCGGGATTTTGATGAAATGTTTCCCACCCGGTTCAATAACAAAACAAACGGAATAACACCCCGTAGGTGGCTGTTGACGGCAAACCCCGGGTTGTCCGAACTGATCAGCAGCAATATCGGAGTCGGCTGGATTCGGGATATGGATCAGCTTCGCAATCTTGAATCCCATGCAGAGGATGCGGTATTCAGAAAAGAATGGCAGGCGGTGAAACGGCAGAACAAGATCCGGCTGGCGGATATCTGTTATACGCTGACCGGCCTGATGGTAAATCCGGATTCGATATTCGATATCCAGGTGAAACGGATTCATGAATACAAACGGCAGATCATGAATATCCTCCATGTCATTTATCTGTGGCTGATGATCAAGGACAATCCGGATATTGACATTCGTCCCCGCACGTTTTTTTTCGGTGGCAAGGCGGCTCCGGGCTATCATACGGCCAAAATGATCATCAGACTCATTTGTCATACGGCAGAAATGATCAACCGGGACACATCCACACAGCATCGCCTGAATGTGGTGTTTTTACCCAACTACCGGGTATCCCTGGCAGAACGGATTTTTCCGGCGGCAGACATTTCCGAACAGATATCCACCGCGGGATACGAGGCATCCGGCACTTCGAACATGAAATTCGCTCTCAATGGCGCCATGACCATCGGGACCCTGGACGGCGCCAACATTGAAATCATGGAGGAAGTCGGCGAAGAAAACATTTTTATATTCGGCATGACGGCAGAAGAAATATCCCGGGTGAGCGTCGATTACCATCCTTGGGAATTTTACAATCGTGACCCGGTGTTGAAACAGACCATTGATCTGATACGTGAGGGATTTTTCAGTCCGGAAGAACCCGACCTGTTCAAACCGTTGATGGATCAGCTTCTGAATGAGGACAGATATCTGGTTCTGGCGGATTTCAATTCGTACCATGCGGCTCAGATGTCAGCGGACCGGCTGTTTGCCGATCCGGATGCCTGGTTGAAAAAATGCATCATCAATGTGGCGCGGATTGGCAGATTTTCTTCTGATCGAACCATTCAGGAATACAATCGGGATATCTGGAAAGCCGATACGGTTTCCATCGGAAAGGATGAATCCGGGGTGTAAGCTATCGGGAATGCAGGGCATCATCGATATCCATTCATGTTTCATCAATATGGAGGAAAATCATGAAGACAGCGTTTAACAGAATCAGATGTTTCAGGATGATGTGGATTTGTCTGAGTATTTTTTCAGCCATATGTCTTCTGCCTGTTCTGTCAACCGCAGGAGAAGTCGAAACAAAACTGCCTGTCATAACCACTCAAGGCGCCTCTCCGGATGCTGCTTCATCCAGTTTTGAACTGAATATTTATTCAAATCCCGATGGCGCAACCATCTATATTGACAATACGATGGCAGGCACAACGCCATACAGGGGGACATTGAAACCGGGCATGGTTTCAATCCGAGTGGAAAAAAGCGGATACCAGTCCTGTGAACAAAAAATAAAACTCAACCGGAATCAACGGTTGAGTTTTGAACTGAAACCGGGAACATCCATTCAAACCCAATCAGAAACAGAAAAAAAATCTTCCCCTCCGCCATCTCCACCGGTGGAAGAAACTGCCCCCCAGACCCCGATAGACCAATCACCGCCCGAAATCATTCTGGTGGATGGTCTTGATGGCTCCGAAACCACCCAAAATCCGTTCTTGCTCAAGGGCAAAGCTATCGATGATTCCGGAATATCGCTTTTGGAAATAAATGGTATGGACGTTCCCCTTGATTCAAAGGGCCGGTTTCAACATACGGTTCAACTGAATGACAAAAAAAATGTGATTCAGATAGCGGCCGTCGATTCTGCCGGAAATAAAAGCAAAAAATCAATTACCATCCATCGCGGGCTGATCCGGCCGCAACCGGAAAATAACCGGGCTCAACCTTCCGGATCAGCGGATATTGCAGAAGAACTGCGGGAATCTGTCAATTCATCACCGGCAGAAAACACGCCCCTGAGCAACAAGGATCTGACAAACTGGTATAAGACCCAGTATGCGCTGATCATCGGTATCGACCGGTACAAACGCAGCGATATCTATCCCCTGAAAAATGCGGTCAATGACGCCAGAGCGGTAGCAGACATCATGAAGGGCTTGAATTTTGTCGTCACGGAACTGTATAACGAAAAAGCGACCCGACAAAACATTCTGAACGGATATGCCGCGATTCATTCAAACTCTAAGCAATCGGACAGTTTTTTGTTTTATTTTGCCGGGCATGGTCAGGGATTGACGGTCAACAATCAGGAAAAACTGGGGTATCTGATCCCGTATGATGCGGATATATCATTGGCAGACATGAACCTGATTCAATATGACAACAGCGCCATCAATTTGAATCAGCTCAATCATTACGCCAAGAACATGAAAGCCAAACATATCGCATTGCTGCTCGATAGTTGTTTTTCCGGATTGGCCATGAAGCGTTCCCTCCCCGTTACCATCAAAACGGATTATGAATATTACGAAGACCTGTTGTCCAGAAAAGCCATCAATATTTTGACTGCCGGAGACGATCAGCCCGTCAGTGATGGAACCGGACATTCTCCGTTTACACGGGCCATTATCAATGCTCTGGAGAAAAAAGGTCTTGATTTACATGACCGGGATGGGTATGCCACATTCAACCAGCTTGCCATTTATGTAAAGGAAAAAGTGGAAAAGGATACATCCCGAAAACAGCGTCCCCAGTTTGACAATCTGAGCAGTGAAGATGGTGATTTTATTTTCAAATTCCGGTAATCGGCGTCAAGTCATTTTATTACCCCAAGACATGCAAGGTGACAGATGAACCCAATACGATTTTTGATGGTGATATTATTGTTGGTATGGTCTGGCTGTGTCAGCTCCGTACATGTGGAAAAAGGCAATCAGTCCTACCAGTCAAAAAATTATATCCAGGCAGCAGAATATTATGAGCGGGCCCTGCAGGAAGAGCCGGATTCGTCAGATCGTGATGATGTCAGGGAAAAACTCGAAAAGGCCAAAGTCCTGATCACGGATGATGTGATCGGCAGATATGGGGTGATAACGCTGTCAGACAGGAACAATCTGAACCGGATCGATTTTCAGATTGAAAAAATCAGGGAAGTTGTCAAGTGGGATGACCGCCAGCAACGAATGAAACAGGAAATTGACAGGCTCAAACAAACCCGGGAAAAAGCGGTTGCAGATCGCAATGCCAAAAACCAGGAGTTCGAGCAGTTGATACAAACCTTGAATCGGAAAATCGCCGGGTTTGACATGGCCGGAGCCCAAAAAACGTTCGAACAGGCCGGATCGACAGGGGTCATATCCCCGAAAATCGATTCCTATAACGATCTGATCAACAAACTGATCCGTCTCATGAATGAATACAACAAAAGCCTGTCATCGGGAAATGCCGACAATGCAATTGCCAACCTGATGGCGTACAAGACGCTTTCTCCCGATCCGGTTGAATTCGATCGTGCTCCGAACCGGGAGTATCTGATCAAACTGTTGGACGATGAATTCACCCGACTGATTTCGAATAACAAGTGGCGAGCGGCATTGGAAAAACTCTCCAGCATACCGATATCCGAACTGAAGGAAAAATATGCGTTCATCCGGATTGATGGCTCGGATTACTACTACAAAAAGGCTCAGGAAGCGCAAAATAACAGTCAAATCAATCTCGCCTATCTGTATGCGGTTCAGTCCGCCATACTCGATGAAAGCAATTTCAACAATCATCTGCTGTTACGGGATACCCAGGATTTTGTTGAAAAAAGCATCCACAGAAACATTGCCATATCCACGTTTGAATCACCTTCCACCGATATCGATTCCGGCAGGCAGTGTTCGGAATCGCTGATCAGCCTGCTTTACAAGTCCCTGCCCTATGGCATCAATATCCTGGAGCGTGAAAAGATTGACATGATCCTGAAGGAACATAAGGATCAGAAGGAATCGGAGGTCGCCCAGAATATTCTGAACGCAGATCTGATCATTTCGGGTTCTGTTTCCCTTTTCAATGTGGAATCGACAATCGAAAAACGCAATTCCACCGCGCGGGTGGTTGTGGGGGAGGATATTTCGGAAAACCCGGAATTCACCCAGATGGTAAAGACAATGGGCGCCGATACGTCAAAATGGCCGTCTGTTCCACCCAAAACCATCAAAACACCCCGTTATGAGGTGGTCGGTTATACCAAGGGCACCGGGAAGCTGAAGGGGTTTGCCAAAGCCACTGTCCGGGTATTCAACACCCGGAAGGGTACGATCGAATTCATCAAGGAATTCGATTCCAATGTTGAATATGCCAGTGAATTCCAGGATGAGGTGAAGGATGCCGGAATCGAATCCAAAGCGATGAAATTGCCCACGGAAACAGAGATCAAGGTGACCCTGAGAAATGATCTGGTCGGCCAGATTGGAGCAGTGATCAACAAACTGTTCGAAAACCAGGAAAACCGGTTTTATACCCAGGCCAATATGTACATGGACCGACAGGAAATCGAAAACAGTCACCAACCACTGGCACAGGGATATTTCTATTGTGTGAAGGAGAAACTGCTGGATTCAAAGGAAGTCTGCAAAAAAATTGACGGATTGGTTCGCCAGGTGATTGAATGACATCACGTTGTGTCGGAATGTCCAAATTTCTGAATATTTACGCCAGTGTCGAAGACGTTCCCTGCTCTCCGGATAGATATTCCATTTCCATGTAATGAGGAGGATGTGTTATGAAATACGTTACAATACTGATGGCAAGCTTCCTGTTGTCGCTTCCCGTTTCCGTTGTGGCTCAAACCTGTGACAATGCCGATGCTGAACTGGAAGCCGTCATGTCGTCAACCTCATCAACATCCGTTCAAATCGACAAACTCATCAACCTTCTGCAACGCTGTCCGGATTTTTCAAAAGGATTGAACAATCTGGGGGTGCTTTATGAGGAACAGGGAAAAATAAAGGATGCCGCCGAACTCTATCGCAGAGCCATTCATGTGGACCAGCGTTTTCCGCATCCCTATATTGGCCTCGGAGACATCCATTTTCAGCAAAAACAGTACAATCTGGCCGCCGCCATGTATAATGAGGTGCTGATCCTGTATCAATCGCCATCCGTAAAGAAAAACTATCCGGACCTGGAAGAAAGTATTCCAACCATCCAGGACCGTTTGAACAAATGTCAGGCTGGCATGCCGGTTGCCAGCAGAGGTCTGCAGGTGGTCAATTCGGAAGTCATCGAGTCCCAATTGAAAGAAGAATCTACCGAACTGAGCCGGGGCATTGCATACAAATCCGCCGTACGCCCCAAAATCGCGCTGTCGATTACGTTTGACTATAACAGTGCAGAAATTTCCAAGGCATCTTATGCGCAGATGGCGGAAATCGGCAAGGCTTTAAACTCTGATACACTCAAATCCGCGGTTATTTCAATCGAGGGCCATGCCGATGCCATGGGCAGCGATGAATACAATCAGGAACTGTCTAAAAAACGATCGGAAAGTGTCAAGAAATTTCTTGCCAACAATTTTGGCATTGGCGCCAACCGATTGAAAACAGTCGGCTATGGAGAAACCCGACCTCTTGAATCAAATGATACGGAGCAGGGGAGGGCGGCCAATCGCCGGGTGGAGCTGGTGAATACCGGGTCAATGTAATTCGTGGTTTTCTTATCCGTGCTGGTTGAAATGGTGCGCCTTGAATTTTTGAAAGCGATATGATCTTGTTCACCCACATCTATAAAAATCAGGCATGTTCGTAGTGACGCCGTAAGGCGTTTGCTTTAAATACCCTTACGGGCACACTACGAACAGGGGGAAGCATCCGGGCCGAATGGTATTTTCACGGTTAAGATTTTTCTTCAGAAGCATCAAAGGCGAAAGGAGATGAAGACAAGTGAATCAGCCTGCAGGATATTGTGAAAAATGCGGTGCGCCGTTATTGCCGGATTCACGGTTTTGCGAGCAGTGCGGCTCTCCTGTCGGGGCAAAACCCGAACCGGCATCCTTCAACAATGAGGTTCATCCCCTGCCCAATCTGCCGCCACCTCCGACAGGTCAGCAGCCTCTTCAATCAACAGTGAAGGCGGCCCCAGGAAATAAAAATAAATACATCATCATCGGATCTGTGCTGATCCTGCTGATCGCGGGTGGGGCATATTATTATCTTTCAAAAAAGGGCCCCCAAAATACCCAAAGCCAGACATCTGACGCACCATCCACCATGTCGGCTTCCAAAACATCTGAAAGTGAAAATACAGCAGATTCTGCCAAGCCGCTTCCGTCTTCCCCAAAAACCGGCTCGTCATCCGCAGCGCCGAGTCTGGAGGAACCGTCATCCTCAACCAAACTGGATTCATCAAAAAATGACATTCAGGCGGATCAATTCTTCAATGATGGCAAGACGTTCATGGGCCAGAGCAATTATCCCGAGGCTGTAAAATCGTTATCAAAGGCCATTGATTTGAAACCCGATCATTTTCAGGCAATTTACCACAGAGGTATTTCTTATCAGAAGCAGAGAATATATGAACTTTCGATACAGGATTACACGACAGCCATTGCACTGAAATCCGATGATGCTTTTTCATACAACAACCGCGGCAACATCTATCTCGATCTCAAATTGTACGAGCTGGCAATACAGGATTACACAACAGCAATCAGCCTGAAATCCGATTATGCCTTCCCATACAACAACCGGGGGCTGGCCAGAGAGACAAAAGGGGATATCAATGGCGCAATTCAGGATTTCGAACAGGCGCTTCGGATTGATCCCAATTATGTGGATGCAAAACAGCATATCGCAAGATTGAAAAAAGACGCGGGAAATTAACCCCGCAATTGGTCCGCTCATCATGTTTTTCGGCAAAAGGGTCTTGCAACCTGTCCGATCGGTGTTTGGGAGAAACGTGATAAAGGCCTTTGAACCAAAAGATCACAATGCCGCCCGATACTCAAAAAGCGAATACACTACAGGCGTTTTGTACCCGATGCGGCGCATCTGTCAGCACCCGGGCAAAATATTGTTCGCAGTGCGGCCACAATATTGCCGTGGATGGACATGATGCCGCTCTATCGATGGCAGATGTCGGGGGTGATGGGTTGGTCTGGGATATGGAAATCCCTTTATTGAACGGCCGTGATATCCTTGGCGGGGTGCTGAAGATATATCTACTATCATTTCTGATTGTGGGCGGTTTGCTGACCGTCGTTTTTGGCAGTCAGGGAGAATGGGACGTCATCGCACCGATGCTGGGCGTACTATCTATTGTTACCTGCGGCATACTTGGTGTTTCTGCTCTGGTCATGGCACTGGTGTTTCGCAATCGGCTTCGTGTTCGATATACACTTGGTCCGGAAGGTATCTGTTTGGAACTTATCGACACCCGGGCACGACTAACCAATCGCCTCTTGTTTTGGCTGGGCATCCTTACTGGCCGGCCACAGGCCATCGGAACGGCTCTTATTGCGCAAAGCCAGGAAACGGTTGCATTGGCCTGGGGAGGTTCATTTACCGCTGTTTACGATCCAAAGCGGTTTGTCATAACCCTGAAGAACCGGTGGCGAAAACTGATGGTGGTTCATTGCACACCGCAAAACTATGCTCCGGTTGCAACCATCATCACCCGGGAACTTGCCGCGCATGGGACAATAGCGCGACATTTGAAAAAGAAGTCCCCGCTGCCTCGCCTGTTTGGCCTTTCCGTTCTGACGGTTGGCGCCTGTGTTCCCGCATTCCTGTTGTCCGAGGCATTTCATGTATCCCTGCTGCTGCCGATTCTCCTGCTGTGCTTTTCCATCACGACAATCTGGCTGGTACCGCTGTTTGGTTATGTCAACCTGGGCCTGGTCGGTTTTCATGTCTGTGCGGTTCTGATGGATGCTTTCAGGGAGCAGCGGTCATACTTTGACCCGGCAGACATTTATCAACGGTGGACAGTGTATGACAGCAACGATTGGGCGTTGATGGTGCTTGCCGGCCTGGGTTTTGCGTGGCTGATCTTTTTTTCCGTTGGCGCCATCCGGGGGCGTTTTCAGTCTGCGTTTGTCGGTGATATGATCGACATGGGTGAATAGTCATGCACTAATCACGCTTATAAAAACCATCAAATGGTCGAAGGAATTGTATATGGCCAATTTTTGCAGGTTCTGTGGAACTCCTCTAAATCAATCTGCAGTTTATTGCGGAAAATGTGGCAAATCTGTAACTGGATCAACAAATGATTCTGCGACGCTGACAGAAGCATCTCCCCCGGTCAGAATGAGTCTGCCAATGTCAAATCGGAAAGACATTGTCTCAGAGGGGCCTCCACCTCCAGGGATTGCACCCATTCGTGTATCTGCTCCTGGCCCGGATTCTGTTCTGAAATCAGCTCCAACTCATCCAAACACCATGCCCGTCGCAGGACCGCCACCTCCCGGTGCTTCGCCAGTATCTGGACAGCCTGTGTCAGCAACCGGTCTTGTTTCGGGAATATCTCCACCTCCGCCGGTTGGCAATGTATCGGTCAGTGTTGGGATAAAATCATCCGGGTCAACCCCTGATTTGCCGCCTTCACCGCCTTTATGGGGATTTCAGGAGAAACTGATTCCCATAGGAGAATCTTTGGCGGCAGGACTGGGCCAGAACCCGACTGGTGTCATGAAGGTGCTGGCTTTTATCATTCGTGCAACGTTTCTGGATCCGCGTGTCGCCCGACAGGCAGCATTGGATGAAAGTGGAAATTGGGAAGCCATTCTGGCCATCATTCTGACAGTCGCTCCTGGTATCTTACTGACATCGCTTGGAGCGACTTCTATTGGATTTGGTATCCTGAATGCACTGATTACAACGGTGCTGATGAGTCTGATCAGCCTTGGCATCATGGTGGGGCTTCTGAGTGGATTATCTCTGTCTTTACTGGGCGTGAAGCTGTCGCCGGGACAATTGTTGCGGGCGATTGCCTACTCTCAGGGCGCCAATATGCTGTCTTTTGTGCCGAGTTTCGGACGACTGCTGGCGATGTGGACAATTGTTTCGGGCGTAGCTGCAGTGCGCGAGATCAGCGGCGGAGAAACGCGGAAAGTGGCGATTTTCATGATTGTCGGCGGAGTGGTTGTCGTACTGGCGTCGATATTCATAAGCCCAATCATCTATGGTATGTTGTCGATTTTTTAGTGGGTTTCAGATAAGAACATTCGAATTTTATGTCCAAAATCCGGGCGATCCAAACAAATACTTATCAACATCGATACTGGGTGGTTGCGCTGCTTTGCATTTTGGGCCTGCTATTTGTCAATTTGGGTCATCAGAACGATGAGAAACCCGTGTTGCGACCGGAAGGCTGGAATGTGACATCAGAACCGGGATCGGTTTTGGCGATCACGTTTTTTGATAATGCTGCATGGGTTGGATCGAAGACCGGATTGCATCGTTTGGACATTTTTAACGGAGCTTACGTGGACAAGGTGTCCCTCGGTCCGGAAGTATCGCATATTCGGACGATAGTCACACATGCGGGTGCAACACTTTGGATTGGCCATGTGAACGGGCTGACCCGATTCCAGGATGGGAACGCGGTGACATTCACAAAAACTGACGGATTGCCAGATAATCGTGTGAATGTATTGTCAATAGACCGTAGCGGTCGACTCTGGATCGGCACTTCCAATGGTCTGGCATTCATTGATGACGGACAGATCGTGTATGCTCCCGAAAACTCAAATCTCCTCAGCCCGATTGTCAATACTGTCGTTGAAGATTTCTCCGGTGGCATCTGGATCGGTTCCATTTCCACACCCACAGGTGGTATCACAATCCTGAACAAGAATCTTTGTGAGGTTTTCACGCCAAATCGGGGTTTGCCTCACCCGTATGTCAACCAGTTGCTTGTTGATCGTCAAGGGTCAGTATGGGCAGCGACCGGACAGTTTGAGAAAGGTGGCGTTTGTCAGTTTCGCAAGGGGGAAAATGGCTGGGAATTGGTGGCTATAATTTCTCAGGCAGATGGCCTGCCTGGTGCAAAAGTACGATCGATGTTTCAGGATACGGATGGCGATTTCTGGTTTGGATTTGAAAATGATGGTCTATCCCTGTTGAACGCTCAGGGTATCCGGACTTTTGATGAAAGTGATGGTTTGCCTCATAAGGAGATCACCTGCATTGTTGGTGGCCCGCTGGGAGAGATTTGGCTTGGTACGCTGGCGGGTGTGGTGCGGATCGATCCTCTGGCTGTGAAACGAATGAAACAGAAAAAACCGAAAATATTGACCAATAGAACACCGGCACTTTAGGAGACATGGATTGGACATATTCCAGGAGATACAACTTCAATACCGGCAGTTACTTGATCATCTTCAGTCAGGAGCGATCAGCCGCGAATTTTTTGATAACGAAGTCGCAAAACTGCGTGTTCAGGATGCCCAGGGAACCTGGTGGTCGATCCTGCCCGCGACGGGTAGTTGGTGCTACTGGGATGGCGGCGCATGGGTTGAGGCAACCGCACATGAAGCCAAGGGTTCACCATCAGCCATGCCGGTTTCATGCATGCAAACGCCGGGCCCGGATGCGTTTGACCAGACTGCAGAACAATATCGAATATTGTTGGATCAACACAATCGGGGGAAGTTGGATACCGCTGTCTTTGATCAGGCTGTTGCCGCTCTGCGCGTAACCGATGGCGGCGGAGCTGTTTGGCAGATTGTTCCACAAACCGGAATTTGGGTTCGTTGGGACGGCCAACAGTGGGTCGAGACCGAACCACCCCTGCCAACACCTGACGGCAGGCAGGCTGCTGAGCCGTCGATTTATGCCGAATTTGATCGGCACTATCAAAAGGTTCTTGAACGCTTTCGAAAAGGGGGCATCAGTGAACAGGAATTTCAGGATAGAATCGCACGTCTGCGTGTGAAGGATGAACAGGGAATCTGGTGGCAGATACTTCCCGATACGGGTCAGTGGGCGCGATGGAGCGGCCACGATTGGAATCCTGCAGAGCCGCCGCGCGAACTGGTCGGTGCTGTAGGCCCTGTCCGGAAGTTTGCGGCAGATGTCATTGACAGCACAAAGGCACAGGTTAAAGAAACGGTTCGTTCGATTCCCCAAATGATCATGTGGTGGCTTATTTCGCGCGGAATTATGATGGTGATCTCATACGTTGGAGCACTTTATCTTCATGCCTACCTGTGCGGCTACATGAACAATGGTATCCGCGATGATGGCGGAATCTGGGCGCCATGGCTCTACCTCACCCAGAGCAGACAGGGCGCACTTTCTGCACCGATGATTTGGGGGGTTGCCGGCATGATCCTGACGAGCCTTGTCATGACAACCATTCGGCGTGGGCCGTCCGGCGCGATCAAAAGCCTTGTTCAGATGCCCCTTTCGTTCATTTCCATGATGAAGGCGGGAGGCCGGGCCGGCGCAGGCGGATTGGCAATGGGCGCTGGCGCGGCGATTGTCATGAAATACGTTTTGGGTATCAACAGCCAGGCCAGCTATACGTTGTCACTGGGCATGTTACTGATGGGAATGGGTACGGCGGGGCGGATTATTGCCGGATTTTTCCTCGGTATCGTGCGACGGGTCATTGCCCCCAGAGTGCAACGGCTGACCCGGGCCGTTGAGCCGCGGCTGCCTGTTGATCTGCGTACACTCCAGCTTGTGTTTATCGGCATTGCGCCCGGTTTTCTTCTGGCCGGACATATCGCAAACCGTGCCCAACTTCTGACTGGTCTGACACTGTTGATACTTGGATTTATACTGACTTTCAACATTCAAAAGCCCTGGCCTTCGACAGGATCAGCAGCCATGTTTATCCTGTATGCATGTTTCGGATCGGCAATTTACGCTTTTCTGGATTTTTTCTTTTCCCGGGAAGCCTTTGCTGACGATGGCGGAAAGGATGAATTCGGCGGTCCACCCGAAAAATACTGGGAGACTGAAGGAAAAAAGCTCCTTGATCACAGCAAAACGGCTGCGGATTCAAGTGCTGTCGGTGCGGCTGCAGGCGCCGATGCTGGCACTGATCCAGAGCAGTTACCTCCGGTATATTCGTTTTTTCTGACAATTGATGAATCACATATGAACCTCACCAGTTCCATATCTGAAGATGTATACGCACGGGTGGATGTCACCGGAGAAAACGCTGCGGAATGTGCAGCGTTGTCAGACAAGTTGACCGCTTCAATCCAGTTTGCCATGTCCGGTAATTGTACCGACTGGTTCACCTGTGGTCAGGTGGAAGCCGGCGGGAGCATGCGGGGATATTTCACCCTTCAGATCCCGGATGATGCAGTTAAAATCCCTGGCCCCCATCTGGTTGCGTTTACGGCTTCAGTAACAACACCCAAGGGTGTTTTGAGTCGGGCCTGCCGTATCACGGTATCTGTGGCTGAAGGTTTTGAACTTCGTATGTCCGAAAGTATGACCATTCAGGCAAATGCATCTCTGTCATCCCTTTATTGTGGCATTGTATGTACGGACGACTCGATCCTGAATTCGAAGGAAATGATAGATGCGGCTGTCCCGAACATCGAGTTCAAGGTGGAAGGGGCTCAGGCACACTGGATTCGGGAATCAGGTGGCGAGGCTGGCGTCCTGAAAGGTATTATCCTACCTGAAGGCAAGGAAACATCTTTTTCCGCAGATGTCCCTTTTGAAAACATTAATGAAACACCTCCATATGGGGCGGCTGTGACGGCCTCGGTCCAGATACCCAAGGTCGGTTCTCTGAGCCAGGTTTGTTCTTTAGAAATAACACCTCCCGAATGGTTCATTGAAGCACGGATCGTTAAAAATGACCTGGTACTCGACTTCAAGGACAGTGCAGATATCTGTGCAAGACTTATCCCGATGGATGAGAGTAAACTATCACTTTATGGCACTTTCGAATCGAATCCGCTGAATAGCATGCTGACTGTTAAAGGAACCGGTTCAAACGGGCCATATGCGGTCTTTACCGAAAAGAACGGTGAGCAGCCCGGCTTTCGCACATGGTCTGTGAGCTTCTCCCAGAATCTGCCGTCCGACATGAAGGAAGTGGCTCCGACAATGGAAATTGAGATTTCGGCCGTTGTCACCGGCCAGAAACTGGTCCAGCCGATTACCATCAACCTGCTCGGGAAACCGTCACTGGAGGTATTGGAAAAAAAACTGGGAATACCGGCGGGTGGCGACCCTGTGCCGGTGCACGTGCATTTGAAAGATGGCGGGGATCTGGACTGGTCTTTGAGTGTCGAGATTTTCAGACTTGATGAGGTGGAGCCGGCCGGTCCCCCGGAATCCGAAGAGAAAGGAAAATGGACACTGAGTCTGAGAGGCTCGGCGCTTGCGGAGGGAGATCATTCGGCCCGGTCTGGAAAACTCCAGCTTACAGCCCATACAACAGATCCCAAAACTGGCGAAAAAATAGAGACTGATCCGGTTGAAGTGGATCTGACACTGGCCCAAGTCGGTTTGTCGGTTATGCCTTCCCCGGTAAAACTCGCTCTTGATCCGGTCAAAGACAGGCCATCCACTTTCAATGTTCGCGTTCTGAAATACAATGCGGAAACCAGGGTATTCGAACCGGATGCAGGCGCGATGAAGGATCTGGAAAAGGAGGAATGGGAAGACGGAGAATTCGAAGGCGGAGGCAATACGTTCAAGGGGGCCGAAGTCGAACTCGGCTTTGACCACTTTGAAGGAAGCGGATCGGACCTGACAGCAATCTGGTATGTGAAACAGAAAATCAAAATACCTGCCTCGCAGGTAATCGATGCGTTCCGGGTGCTTCGGACCCCCGGCGACTACGGGGATCTGCAGGATTTGTTCGAGGTGCGCCAACGCTTCATTGCACCAGTTGATCCGGCTTCCCAGGAATCTGCCAAGATCCAGAAAGAGCAGGAAAACTGTAGAAAGATACTGGATTATCTTCCGGAGGGATCCTCGGCCAGAACAAAGTTCTCGGAGACCATCGAAAAGGATGCGAAAACCCTTGGAGCGGAGGGGCTGTTCCATCTTCGCCACGAGGTTTGGGAGGCTGCCAGAAAATCCTTGGCGGAAGAGGCGGAAAGCTATCTGGAAAACGCCAGGGTGTACGAGACCGCCGAAAAAGTGTGCGATTGGGTTAATTATGTCTGCAAACTTGTCGTCAGCGGGATGTCTTCGGTTCTCGTGCCCTTTCCGGGAGACATGGCGGTTACTGTTTTGATGGATGCGGTTCCGGATCTGGTCAATGCAGTATGGGGCGGAAAATCAGCGGCTGACTGGGCAAAGGAATTTGCATACGGTTTTGCCTCGGGAATCCCGGGAATGGGTGTCGATATTGCAGTGGGCCAGGTCATTAACCTCGAAGATATGGTATATCGGGCTGCCAGGGAATCGAAAAGTTTCAAAAAGGGATGCCTGGTTGGATGCATCATCTATTGGGAAGTCCGTTTTGTTCGCTACCAGATCACAAGCAAACCGGATGGAGAGCCATTTTCGCTGAAGGAATCCATGGTGAATGCGTTGCGTGACCTGGCGGAAGAGATCATTACCACCGGAATCGGCAAAGGAACAAAATGGGCGAAAGACGGTCATGACGCAGCTTTTGGACACGGCTATGACGCTGCCGACGGTTCTGTTTACGCCGATTCCGGAAAGCCGCCCGATACTTCGGGCATGCCGGATGTCAACATAGAGTCTGCAAAGGAGATCGCAAAGAAAAATGGGGTGGAAATCTACGTACGTCCAACTAACCCGAATTCGAAAAAACTGCTTGAAGCAGGCGCCCATCCCAAGCCGGAGACGATCAAATCCAAGACGATTAACAAAGAAGATACCCATCTTGGATGCAAAAAGGAAGATATGGGAAAAGTAGGGTATTTCGATCCAGGGCCTAACCCGCCTGCCAAGGGCGAGCTTTCGGATGCGGAATATAAAGATGTGCTCGAACGATACAAGCAGCGGCGACAGGAGTTTGTTGACAATAAGAAGGACTTCGAGAAGCTGAAACACGCGGATGATGGCGTTGAGATCAAGGATGGTGTTGTTGTATCCAAAAAAGATGGAAAACCTTATACTGGAGATCATGATGTTTACGACATCCGGGACAAAAATGGGAACCCAGTGGACAAGGATACGTATGACAAGGTGATCCAGGATCTGCGTGACAGCAAATTTCAAGCCCAGCATCCAGGGCATAGGCAGTGGGATTACAGCAACCTGGATAAAAAACCCGGACAACCAACAAAAGATGTAAATGGCAACCCAGTCGCGCCGCAATCCAAGTTTGAAAAAGCCAAAGCTATTGACGGCAAGATCATAGACTCGCACCAGGCCACGACATCGAGCGGTAAGGAAGGGGAGGCCTTGATCAAATTTGGACCAGACGGTAAAATTTCGGGTCAGCATCTGAAACCGCCGCCCACTACATACACCAAAGGGGGGCGCGCTACCCAAAGCGTTTCTGGAACCATGCGGCACGACCAAAACGAGAAGGAAAAGGCATGACACTGTACACAAGAGATTCCGAAGCGTTCACGCCACCGGAACGCAGAATTTTGCTGGATGAAATTTTCCGATTGATTAGCCTCCTGGATCAGACGGGTATAAACGGGATTGCGGATCCGGAAGCTATCAACCGGCATGGGGCGTTGCGTCACAAATATCGGGAGAAAGTTCCAGTTTTTCCGCTTTCCAGGTGTCCATTCACCCAAGCCATTTATCGGCACTCGATAGATCCATATGGCATTGACGGATTGTGGTGGGACTATCGATCTCCCAACCGGCCCCTTGAACCGCATGGTGGAAATGTTGCAGCCTTTACCGGAGCCATGCATTTGAGCGATTCACTCGAAAGAATGCCCTTTCTTTGCAAACCGGGACCAGGGGTGCCGTTTATCGTACCCCGAGTGCTGGAACATGATAGCATTCGTGCGGTGATTTCAGCGCAACCGATCGGTCTTCATTCCGGTTATATCATCGTATATTTCACCGGTTCTGAGTCGATCAATATAGAAGGATTCAACGATTGGGGAACCGACTATTACCAGTTCGAATCAGATCCGGGCAGGGTGGGATGGAACAGAAACTATGTAACCAGCAGCGATTATGATTTCGAACTGGAAAAATGGATTTCCTCCGGAAAACTCTTGTGGATACTGCCGGGTGACACATCTTTGACCCTCCGGGAGGGCGTCGAAGATTGCCCGTATATCGGTTTGGAAGGTCCCCGGAAAATTCAACTGATCCAGGATGGAGAAGTATGGTACGAGGAAATCTGGCTGGACACGGAATCATTTGAAGCGCCATATTCGGTTGAAAATCCGAACAACCAGCCTGAAGGAGATTCGGGACAAATAGATACCGGGTTTGACTCTCCGGACATTTCGTGCATAAAATGCGGATCGCCTCTTCCGGCATCCGCAAAATTCTGCATGGTTTGTGGAACACCGGTACCTGTCCCGAATTCTTCCCAAATGACCGAGAATATGTGTCCGTCATGTGGCGAATCGATTTTACCCAATGTGATGTACTGCATGTATTGCGGTTATAAAATGATTTAGGTATGGCCTGCACGATTACGGGACTGGCAGAGCCTTGCGACATATGTCATTGTGCATCATGAAAGAGATGGGGGGACGCAGACAGTCTTCCAACAGCCTCCCACCATCGATCTGGATGATCCGCCGGGCAAAGGGAATTTCATCCAAAACATCATGCGTGACATACAGCATGGCAAATTTTTCTTCTTCCCGGAATCGCTGAACAACATCCATCAAATCCATCCGCCCTTTGTCATCCAGATTGGTCAACGGTTCATCCATCAGAATCAGCGGACGTCCCGGCGCGAGTGCCCGGGCCAGTGCAACGCGCCGCGCCTGTCCACCTGAAAGTTCGGCAGGATAGCGGGTCAGAAGATCCGTGATACCTGTATGGCCAGCAACATGTTCCAGACGTTTGGCACGGTCAACCGGTTTCAGCTCCGAAAGACCGAACAGCACATTCTGGCGCACGGTCATGTGCGGCCAAAGCCTGGGTTCCTGAAATACAAAGGCAAGATGACGCTGATGAGGCGGGAGAATGCTGTCCGGACGACTGACCTGAATGCCCTGCAACCATATCTCTCCCCGGCAGGGAGCCGTAAGCCCTGCAATAACACGCAGCAGGGTCGTCTTGCCGCATCCGGATGGCCCGCATACAACAACGGTTTCAGCAGAACCGATAAGAAGGGAGAAATCATCGAGGGCAATCGTGTCTGCAAATTTTACGGTAACATTTCGAATCTCAAGCATTTTCAGGTTCCAATGGGGTCTTTGCCATTCTCTGGTGCAGAATACCTGTCAATAATATCCCGGATGCCAGTGCCGGCAATACCAGCAGCAGGCAAAGACCGGCAATCTCCCGGGAAGCCCCGTAATGGAGCAGGTTGTACAGCCGCATCATCAGTGTCGCCCGGCCGGGCGCCGCAACAAGCAGGGTCGCACCCAGCTCACCCATCGTGAATGCGAAACAGGTCGCACCGGAGATCACCAATCCGGGCAGCATGAGTGGCAGCGTGATATGCCGCATCGCATGGAGACGGTTGCGGGCGAAAACATGCCCGGCCTCGATCAGTTTGCTGTCTGCCCGTCTGTGCATCGCAAAGGATACAAATGCCGCAATGGGCAAAAATCGGACTGTATTGGCCCAAACGGGCAGAAATTCTTCAAGCCGGTATCCCACGTCTATCTGAAGAAGCCCGATACCTGTCAGCGGGGCCGGCAATGCAAAGGCCAGGCAGGTGAGCCCCCACAGAATTGCGGAAACAGGACCTTTTTTATCCAGCGCCTGTCCAACCGATAGCCCCAGAATCGTGCAGATTGCCGCAACAGAAAGGGATATGGCGATACTTACTCCCATTTCGCTTCTGGCGCCCGATGCTGCAACTTCCAGAAATTGCAGTGAACCGGCTGTCATTGTCATGACCGCCAGAGGCAAAATGAAATACGCCACCAGCAGCATGGCTGCAACCGGGGTTGTCTGTGTTCCAGATGCCAAATATCCGGAATAGACTTTGCGGGACATGGCCATTGCCTGAACCCGTCGGCCGGCTTTCAGTATTGCCATCAGTGTGACCGTGATGATGGCAACCAGAGGGGCAGCCGTAAAAACAGCGGCGGCCGGATGAACGCCGGTGCTGTACGTCGAGAATATCTCAAGCGCATATACGTTGACCGAAAAAAGGGACGGCACGGAATAGTCTGACAGACTGAGCAGAAATATCACGCCTGATCCGGATAGGAGAACGGGCATGGCCAGCCGGACTGTGATGCATGTCAGAACGGCCATCCGGGGCCGGTAGATGATGCCGGCCTCGATCAGCCGGATATCCAGCATGGCAACGCCGGCCCAGGCAATTGCAATGGCAATCGGGAGGAAAGACAGTATTTCTGCAAGGCCTGCGGCAAGCCATCCCCCGGGCTGTATGGCTGTCAGGTGGTTCCGGGTGAGCCATTCACCAACAGCCATGATGGTTGCTGTCCAGTTGATGCCATGTATTGCCGGCGGAACAACAATCAGGGTAGGCAGGATCAATGCAAGTATCTGTTTGCCGGATTTGCTGTGGATAAGCATGATGGCAAGTGAGGTGCCGATAACAGAAGTGGTCAGTGCCACAGTGCCGGAAAAGAATAATGATTGCGCAAGAAGGTGCATCTGCCGGCCACTGACAAAAAATGACCGGGAGGTGGCATAATCTGAAAATGAGAGCAGTGAGAGAAGGGGAAGCACCATGCCAATAATAGGAAGCGCCATTATTGCGGCAGCCAGGAGCAGGAGCGTGCTGAACTGAACGTTTTCCATCCATTTTGCCGGCAATTTTATATTCATACCCGGTCTGAAACGCGGAAAAATCAACGTAAAAAAATTTCGCGCATCTCTGCCATTGTCTGCGGGAGCTGCGTGTGAACATCTTCCAGTGTTACAGACATCATCTTTAGCCCATTTGGAAACATGGCAAGGTCTTTCTGATCGCCCCGAAGCGACCACTGGCAGAATCCGCCACGAATCAGCTCTCGTTCGGTTTCTGCCTTCATGAGGTAGTTGATGAGTTCTCCGGCTTCCCGGGGATGTGGCGCGCCTCGGACCAATGCAACCGTTCCGGGAATAATCAGCGTACCCCTTTCATCCTGGTCCGGCGCCACGATATCAACCGGTGCGCCACGCTCAACTGCGCCCAGCGCATCATCCGTATCGGTCAATCCAAACATCCATTGACCGTTGGCCACCATATCCCGTACAACCGAGTTGCCATCCACAATGCGAACACCGCGGGACTTTATGGCGGAAAACAGATTCTTTGCCAAATCGGCCCCCATAACCTTGTATAGTGCCGCAACATGCGTAACCGTTGTGCCAAAGAGGGGCAGGGCCATACCGATCCGATCCGGAGGGTATTCGGGATTCAGGAAATCTTCCAGTTTTTTGGGGTAGTCCACCGGTTTCAGCAGATTCCGGTTGATGATGAATACCCGGGCACGTCCGCCAATCCCGAACCAAAGGCCATCCGGATCACGGAAAGTGTCTGGCAGTTCTGACGCTGAAATCGGTGTGAACGATGCCAGCTCCCCCTCCTTTTTCAGCCGAAGGGTTTGGGCGAACTCGCCGTTCCAGAACAAATCGGCCCGGGGTTGATTTTTCTCGCTGATCAGTCTGCTGATCAGTCCTGTGGTTTTGGCTGCTTCCACATCGTACAACGCATGTACTTTGATTCCGGATTCATTTTCAAATGCTTTCAGAATCGGCTCCGAAAAAACTTGGTCAACGGAAACATAGACAACAACCGATCGTTCACCGGATTTGCATCCTGACAAACAAAAGGTCATGGAAATGAGAAAACAGAATATCAATTTTATAAAAACCGGTGAGATACAACCGTCAATCTGATATTTCATTGTCGTATGCTTTCTGATTATAAAACGTTCTTATTCCGGATGAAGACTTGAAAATCACTTGTCTTTAACCGACCGGACTTTTCCAGAATCCGTGACCAAAATCATGATCTTAGGTTGTATCACCACCCAGGAAGATGATGGTCTCCAGAATGCCGGGTTTTCGCAAGGGGTTGAGTTCAGGCAATTTTTCCCGCGTCGTAAAGATGGTCCAGGGTCTGGATTCATTGATCAGGGAAATGCCGGTTGCCATTTTTTCATTTTTCATACACATATCTTATTACGGAATGGATTTTCAAGGCAAATGATCGTGATCAGGCTGAATGTCCGCTTGAATGAAAATGAAGAATTTCAGCATGCCGCGCATCCTTGACTTTTATCCATATTCCAAATATAGCTTTCAAAAACTATCAATGACCGATCAATGTCATATACAGTAATGATAAGAGAAACTATTCGATTGGAGATATCTGATATGGATCAGCCTTCCAGAATTCCGTTTACCCCAAACTGTCTGCCGGTTCTCATCGGGAGCATGCCGAACACCGATCACCGGAAAGCTGCCGAGACGGTTTTTGCCCATACGCCGGAAATTCCGGTATGGGTGCAGTTGCCGGTTCATGGTCAGGAAGGCATGATTGTTCAGTTTATGCCCGGTCTTCCCGGTTTGACGATTCAAAATGAGAAATGGTTTGTTCGGACGGATGGTGATGCGTTCAATGATGAGATACTCCAGTTTTATGAGGACTATCTGGCAGTAACGGAAGACCCGATGCGGATAGACAATTCCCGGTTTGTGCTGGCACAGGATGTTGCCCCGGGTTTTTACCGGTTTATGGAACAGATTCCTCATGCAGACATCCGTCCCGTAGCCCTGAAGGGCCAGGTCACCGGCCCGGTCACATTTGCGACAGCGGTCAAGGATGGCTGCGACCGGTCCATATATTACGATGATCAGTTGCGGGATGCGGCGGTCAAGCTTCTGGCAATGAAAGCGCGATGGCAGATCCGGCAATTGGCCCGCTTTGGCCTTCCGGTCATTCTGTTTCTGGATGAACCGGCCCTGGCCGGATTTGGTTCATCCGAATTGATCAGCATCACCGAAGAATCGGTTGCCTGTGCCCTGAATGAGGTTATCGGGGCCATTCACGCCGAAGGCGGTTATGCGGGCATTCATGTCTGCGCCAACACGGACTGGAATCTGGTGATAAACACAGATGTGGATATTATCAATTTTGATGCCTATGGGTATTTTGACCGGTTTATTCTCTATCCGCAAACGCTGGAATCCTTCTGGGATCGCGGTGGCATGATCGCTTGGGGCATTGTCCCGACAGGAAGCCCGGAAGCCATATTCCAGGAAACGCCCCAGAGCCTGACAACGCTCTGGAAAGCCCAGATGGCCCAGATCGAACAGCTTGGGATTTCCCTTTCCGACATTCTGGCCCGATCTTTTGTGACACCCAGTTGTGGATTGGGCTCATTGACGGTTGATCAGGCGGATCGCGTGTTGAAACTGACCCGGGATGTTTCCCGGACCATCCGGCATGGGGAATAGGGGAAAAAGGGCATAAGGATGCAATGGCAGTTTAATGACACGAAGTGCATGAAGAAAACCGAATGATGAAATCGGAGTATATTTATCTTGATGTATGCGCATTATGCCGGTCTTTCGATGATCAAAGGTATGTGCGAATTCGCCTTGAAAGTGAAGCAGTTCATCTGATTTTGGAGACTGTCCGATTCAAGCGGATGAAAATGGCCGTATCTCCCGTTCATTATGAAGAAATAAAAGATATTGCAGATCCGGTTTAGCGCCATAACCTGTTGTCATTATTGGATATCTATGGTGAGCGGGTTGATGTAAACATAAAAAAAGCTCGCCTGAGAGCTGAAACATTATTTTCAGCCGGATTTGGGGTTGCTGATGCTGCCCATGTGGCATTTTCAGAGGCGATCGGTGCAAATTTTGTTAGCTGTGATGATCGTCTGTTGAAAAAATGCTGGAAAAACTGCCTGGGTATCTGGTGTGGCGATCCCCTGCAATACTGCATAAAGGAGGGTTTAAAATGAAGGCTGTCAGATATATGGACGAAGAACTGGTCATTCGTAAAGGAATTGATTTGCTCATGAAGGGATTGGGGCCCCTGGAGGCGATGCGTTTTATCAATATTCCCAGAGATGCAAAGATCGACAGCGTTAAGCGGCATAGAAAATGGCAGCAGCAACTGAAAAAGGACGATTTCTTTGATGTCGTTTTTTCAGAAACAATCAAGTGAAGCGTCAATATAGCTTTTAAGATAATGATTTTGGGAAGGCAGCAGGGAGGGGATAGGCCTTTGGCGGCTGGCGCCTTGAAAAACCCCTCGGCCATCCCCGACCGATAACGCACCCAAAATCTTTATCTTGAAAGCTATAGTATATATCCGTTTCGTGACAGATCATTACCGGATTTTTTCCACAAATCAGCGATGACCCATAACATGAAAGCCCTCTGACAATGCCAACCGGTTCTTCTCCGGATTCCCGTTTGACAACATGGCTGCCGGGCCGTGTAGTGGCCGAACAGGTGTTTTCCCGGGCTGCCGGGGCGCCGCTTCTGAGCGGCAACAGCATTCGTCTTCTGGAAGATGCCCGGGAAAATTATCCGGCCTGGATCAGCAGTATCGAATCGGCACACCGGACCATCCATTTCGAGATGTACATCATTTATGAAGACAGGGTCGGTCTTCAGTTCTCGGATCTGCTCATTCAGAAGGCGCGTGAGGGTGTTCGGGTTCGGGTTCTGTATGACTGGATCGGCGGGCTGTTCAAAACTTCCGGTCGATACTGGCAACGGCTGCGGGAGGCGGGTGTGGAAATCCGTTGTTTCAATCCGCCCCGTTTGGAAAATCCGTTTGGCTGGCTTTCCAGAGATCACCGAAAGGTGATTGTCGTGGACAGTCAGGTCGCATTTGTGACAGGTCTGTGTATCGGGCAGATGTGGCGTGGTTATCCCGAGCGCGGTATCGAACCCTGGCGGGATACAGGTGTTCAGATCAGCGGGCCGGCGGTTGCGGATATCGAAAAAGCCTTTGCAGAAGTCTGGGGCGCTGCCGGCAAACCGATGCTGCCTGAGGACGTTCCGGCCAGAACGAGCATAGAGTCGGCCGGTGATGTCGATCTGCGGGTCATCGCGACAGTTCCGAATATGGCCGGTCTGTATCGGCTCGACAACCTGGTGGCGGCGTTGGCCCGGCATACCCTGTGGCTGAGTGATGCATATTTTGTGGGTGTCAGTTCATATGTCCAGGCCCTCCGGTCCGCAGCCCGGGATGGTGTGGATGTGAGACTGCTGGTTCCGGGTGCAACCGACTTTCCCATCCTGCGGGCCATCTCCCGATCCGGGTATCAGCCGTTGCTTGAGGCGGGCGTCAGGGTTTTTGAATGGAATGGCCCCATGATGCATGCAAAGACCGCAGTGGCTGATGGTATATGGGCCAGAGTGGGATCGACAAATTTGAACATCGCCAGTTGGATGGGAAATTATGAACTGGATGTTGCCGTGGAAAACGGGGTATTTGCCCAAAACATGGAAGACATGTTTTTAAATGATCTGGAAAATTGTTCCGAAGTTGTTTTGAGCAAACCCAACCGGGTGTCACTGGCCAGGAAAAGGCCCCGGCCAACCTTTCGGGACAGAAACCGTACCGGCAGCATGGGCCGGGCCGGAGCCGGCACCATCCGCGTCAGCCATACCGTGGGTGCGGCATTGACCGAGCATCGCCTTCTGGGTCATGCCGAAGCCAAAATAACCGGTGCTGCCGGGCTGCTGTTTATCATCATTGCGCTGGCCGGTTTTCTGTGGCCCCTGTCGCTGACGGTTCCGATCAGTATTTTTTCCGCATGGCTGGCCACATCACTGCTCATCCGGACATACAAACTGATTGTCGGGAAAAAACAGAAACATGAAATTTCCCAACAGGGTCCACCATCGTGCAAAAGATAGCATGTCAGGGAACTCCCGTTGGTCGCACCCTGACCTACGCTGGCTGGCTGACATGCCTATCTGATTTCAAACAGCACAAAACCGTCCGAATCAAACAGCAGGGCAAGATGCTTCTGAATGGTTTGTTCCAGAATGGCGGTTTCCCGATCATTCAATGAATCGGCCATCCAGGCGCCGAACAGCCCCCTGTGTGTCAACAGATGCGTGATTCCGGACTGTTTCAACCTGTCCAGCACGTCATCGGGTCGGGCGGCTTTCTGCAAAATTGATTGCAGCATCCCGTCATCAAACCGGACTTCCCGGTCAAAATAATACCCCCTTCTTCCCATGAACATGGCCAGAATATTTGCGTCATGGTTCAGATTCTGGTTGATATGCCGGATTGCGGCATATTCCGGACGATGGCGCTGAATATATTCATCCCCGGTCATGTGACCCAGAATATGGGGAACCGGATCAACCGTTCTGAACTGATCCGCCATATACACCATATTGGGAACCAGAAACGCCATACAGATGCAGACCGTTATCCACTTGCCATATTTTCGGGCAAAGACCGGGAACCGGTCCAGCATGATGAGTCCGATATCCCGAATCCCCATGACGGAGAGGACGGTCAGGGGCGCGATAATGGGGGCGACATACCGGATTCGCATGTCGGATGAAACAAACGCAATGATCACAAACAGGATGGAAAAAATGAACAGGCAGGCCTCCTCGATTTTTTGAAGCGGTGTTTTGTGTCGACGGTAAAACAGGGCGAACAGGGGAAGGATGATCAGAAACGGGTTCAGCTTGCCGTCAAAGTATCGCGGGTTATCATCCTGACCGGAAAAAAAAATTCGAAGCGGAACCGTCAGGGTTTCCCACATCGGCTCATCATACAGGAGCTTTCGTTTTAATAATCGTCCGATGGGCGGATTTTTTGGCCCGGTAATATCGGGTGTATCATTCTGTACGACAACGGTTGATACATACAGGGGATAAAGCGGATTGCCCTGCCAGATCATATTCCGGATCGCCCAGGGGGAAAAAACCAGAAGCGCGGTCACGATGAAGAGAGATCCATATCCGATGGTTCGCATTTCCGATTTCAACCGTTCCGCCAGGGATAATCGAAACGGACAGGCAGATGAGCGAGTTGAATTCAGTTGCAGCATCCGGCTGTAAATCAGGGGGACCGCTGCGGCCAGCAGAAAAAACACCACCAGACCATTGTATTTGGTGCCCAGTGCCAGGCCGCATAACAGGCCGGCCAGAATGAGATCATGCAGTCGAAACCGGTTTTCTGCCCATTTGAACAGATAAAACAGGGACGAAAACGAAAAAAAAATCAGCCCCAGATCCACATATACCGTAAATGACAGGCGGAATATAACCGGGATGGTCAGAAAAAACACTGCACCGATCAGGGCCATTTCCAAATTGATTCGCCTGACCAGGAAGCAATATATAAAAACCGCGGTCAAGAGGCCAAACATCATGTGAATGAATTTTGGCAGGATGTCATTTCCGAAAAAAAGCGGAATGATGTAGAGCAAATCCAGATTCATGGGGTAATAGGAAAATTCAATGGCCGGAAGCTCTACCATTCCGCCATGTTTCAGATAAAGCTTGGGGACATAAAGATGATGGGTCAATGCATCCCGATCCACCGGCGGAACCAGTGACAACAGCGTGGTGGATAAGACCGTCAGGCCTATCAGGAGCATTGCCGCATATTTTATGGCGTTACGCATCGATCGGTCATGAAATGCCATTTGCGGTGGCGCCCCCTCCCGACCAAGATGGATGGGGTCGGGGGGCAAACCGCAATGATTGGCCGTCGGCAGGATGTTCATGTCAGTTGATGAATGCAAACATCCAGCCCAGAATTAAAACCATTATCCATGCACCGGCAAGGATGGTCAGAAATTTTTTCCAGCTATCTCCAAAAGTGGTTTTAACCGAATGAAGCACCCAGGTCCAGTTCATCCATACATGAATCATCAGAAGGCCAATCAGAAAAATGCCCAGATAAAAATGAAAATTTCCCCATTCATGGCGGTGCAGTCCCAGAAAATATTTGGACGCCTGCCCCCCGCCGGGAATCACCAGCTTCAACAAAAGGCCCAAAGCAAATATCGCACAAAAATCCACAACCATCAGTGCGTTGATAATCAATTTCAAGTCATTCTTTTTCATTTGGCCAGATTCTCCCATGCCAGTATTGAGATATGAGTCGTGTGTATTGAGAGGCCGCCTGACGGTCCATCGCCTGTTTTGCCAGAATGCTCTTTGCAGCCCCTTCAGCCTTCAGTCTTCAGCCTATCTTATCAATAACAGCAGGTTTGGCAATCCCTTTTCATCCAGCACCATGATCGATTCCATGATACGTTTTTGCCGATTTTCCGGCAGAACATTTCGGGTGAGGTGGCGGAATTTTGCCGTAAGCTCGGTATGGGTCATGGGGTTGGCCGGATCACCCCGGGTATCGATGACGGTTTTTTCAAAGCGTCCTGCGGGCGTTTCAACGATAATCCGGGCCGGTGTTTTTTGGGGAAACAGGGCATTCAGGCTGTCGTCCGCCATCAGTGTCACACGTCGGGCAATGTTGACGATTTCCGTATCCTGAAGACAGGTGCTTTCAAGGGGCAGCAGGGCATCCGGTCCTTTTATGGCGGCGACGCCCAAGCAGAACGGAATGCTGTACTGAGCCGCTTCCAGCGAGGTTGGATCGGGATAGTTGTTGAGTCGCAGGGCGCGTTCAAAGGTTTGAACCGTAATCCGGGAAATCGTATCCGGATGGAGGTGGTTTTCTTTTAAAATTGCCAGAAGCGCATCGATGGCGGCATGACTCCACCGGCAACTGGAATAGGGTTTGAAATAGACCTGTTCAGTGGCCCAGGCATTTCCAAATTCTGCGACCACCTGCTCCGGATAAAAATAGTCCGGATGATCCAGAATATCAAGGGGACCCGTAAACCCCTCCTGCGCCAGATCCACCGCCACAAGACCGAGCATGGTGGCCCAGGGAATACCTTCTTTGACATGGTTTCCCATGACGCGGGAGTAGCCCGAAGCCGCCAGATCCGGTATCTGCGCCCCGGCAATGGCAAGGGCCTGGGCCAGAACCGGGGCCTGCAACCGGTAAAGCCAGGCAGCCGCAGCCGCAACCCCATAGGCGCACCAGCGCCCCGTGGACAGCGTTGGAAGCCGGGAAAAATTCCGGGCCGCCCCAATCCGGCAGGCAATCTCATAGCCAATGGCAATGGCGGCCAGGATATCTTTTCCAGATGCCCCTGTTTCCGGAGCCACGGCAAACACCGCCGGAATAATGGATGCGCCCGGGTGTCCGGCGGCGCCCCGGTGCCCGTCATCCATATCCAGTGCGCTGGCTGATGCGGCATTTACCAGGGCCGCTGCCGGCGCCGTCATCCGGGTGTTGGTGAACCAGATCAGGGACTTTCCGGCAGCGAAGTTCTTTTGAGCCATGTGGTGCATGGCAGTGGCGGATTCTGTCTTCTGCCCGGCACATGCAGCCCCCAGAACATCCAGAATACAGTATGATGCAGATGCCGTAACAGAATCGGGAATATCCTGCGCCCGAATTCCGGTCACCCATTCAGCCAGTTTTTCAGTTGTGAACATGTTCCGCCCTCGTCTGTCACCCGTCACCTGTCACTCGTCACCCGTCAGTTTGATCAATCGCTTCCCAAATCCCCGGAATCTCCGGCAACTCCAAAACCAGATCCCGGGTGATCCGACGGGCTGCCGTTTGCCAGGGTCCGATGTCCACCTTCAAATATGTGGCGCCATAGCGGCGCATGTTGGCACTCTCATTTTCCGGTTCGGCCCGGGCCACCTCTGCACTGAAAAAATCACCAGCCGCATCACATGCCGCAATCAGTTCGGTCTGGATACCGGGCGGCAGACAATTGTAACGAGCGTCATTTATCGCCACCATCAATACCGGAGATACGTCGCCCAAAAGCGTCACAAACCGGCCCCGTTTGCAAAACCCCAGAGGATAGAGATGGGCTTTATGGGTGGGCAGCAGATCCACGTCGCCTCTCAGCCAGGCCCGCCGGACTACCGGCCAGGGAATCACAACCGGTTTTGCCCCCATTGCTTCCCAGAAGCGGGCCAGGAGCGGTGATTCAAATATCCGGACTTTCAATCCTTTGACCTGATCCGGATGGGTGATGGGGCGAGTCGCCAGGATGACCCATTCCAGACCCCGCCGCCAGTTCCAGCGGGAATTTATCGGACGGATGCCCTGACGCATGAGTTCCAGTCTGACATGCTGGTTGAAACCGGCGGATTTCAGAAACGCGGTCTGATGGTCTGTGCTGTTGAAAAGATACGGCAGACTCAGGAGATCCAGAGCCGGAACCAGATCCCGGAACGCCGGGAGATCTTCGATAAACAGATCCAGCATACCCTCTTTCAGCATGGCGGACTGCCGGGTCTGGGGTCCCAGAAGCGTCGCCTGAAGCGGTACCAGAGACAGGCGGCCGTTGGTACAACGCTTGACTTCATTGGAAAACCAGGCCAGTCCCTGGCTTTCCGGTCCGGCCACGGTCGTCATGGTACCCAGAACTCTTGGAATTTCTTCGTCTTTCTGAAACAGATAACTTAAGGGACGTTCCAGAATCAAACACAGACTGGTGAGTGTCGCAATGGACAGGGCCGCCTTGCCGGTTTCGATTTTTGAGATCTGGCTTTGGGACAGCGCGGACCGGTGCGCCAGTTCCACGGCAGTCAGGCCGGCCGCGATTCGCAGTTCGCGTATTTTTGCGCCGATAAGTCCCTGAACAGCTTGTTCATTCAAGTCATGAGTCATGGTGTTTCCGGCAGTTTCTCTACCCGTTTCACCACCTGAATATTGCGACATGTCAGCTCTTCCAGCACCCGTTTGCCGGGAATGTCACGGATGGGCGAGAGCACGCCAGGCTGGCTCACCTCTCCGGACAGCACCATTTGGGCTGCAATGCTGGCCGTGTACCCCACGGTCCGGTTCATGGCAAACAGGCCGGTCGCAAGATCCCGGTAGTCGATGACTTCATAGGTTACCCGTTGTCGGGTTCCGTGTTTCAATCCCCATACCTGTATTCGCAGAACAGCCAGATCCCGTTCCCCATCACGGTACTGAAGCCGGGGTGTCAGGTGCCGGACCAGAAATTTCAGGGGTTCATCCTCCAGAAAGCCCATATCCGCCATGATCCGCCAGTAGGCGCTGTGTCCGGGCCAACGGGCGGCAAACCGGGCCATATCTTTCACCTGCGTGCCCAGACCAAACCGATCGATAAACTGAATGGCATCGCCATTGGCATAAGCCTCCATATCGCCGATTCCGGGAATATGGATGGTATGGATGTTTTTTTCATAAAAAATCTCGGCGCCGGGAATATCCACGGTTTGACCGTCCTTCAACAACCGGGCCGGGCGTCGATAGGCATTCAGCACGCCTTCCAGTGTCCAGGTGATCTTGTATTTCAGCGCATTGTCCGCGGCTGACATTTCAGGAACCCCAAGCCCATAGCTGTACATGCCCTGAACTTCGTCAAAATCAGCCACAGCCAGTTTTCCCAGAATCAGATCGATCCCCGGATCAAATCCCATCTCCGGCAAAATGGTAACGCCCCGCGCTTTGGCGCGTTCATCCAGATCATCGACCCATTGGCTGTAGCTGGTGTTGACAAATGGGATGCCGGCTTCGATGCAGGCTTCGGCCACGGGATGGGCCAGAAACGTGGGCAGCATGCAGACCGTGATCGCGGCCCCGCTCTGTTTCATGAAATCGGCCAGGTTCCGGTTTTCCGCAACCTCAAGCTGCTGCAAGCGCACCTTGGGATAGGACCCGCGTTTCAAAAATGCTTCTGCGGAAGATGTGTCCATATCCGCACCAATAATGTCATCCACCAGACTGCTTTGGGACAGGTCATGGATGACGGCTTTGCCTTGAAGCCCGAGACCGAGCACCAGTGCTTTCATAATCGTTTAAAACTCCTTTCATAACAGTTGGTCTGATGGAAAAAATTCAAACCACAAATTTATCGTGAAAATGGAAAAACAGAAGTCAGAATTCAGAAGTCGGAATTCAGAATAAAAAGGTATATGTCATTTTCATAGATGGGGGTGAATCCATCCGGAATGATTCATGAACATTTACCGTGAAAATGCAGTTATAAAGAAACATAACCCATCAAGCTCCGTAGGAGCCTCCTGTTTGTAGAATGAAGCATTAAAATTTCCATATAGCCCCTGTAGGGGCGACCTGTGTATTCCGATTACAGGCCGCTCCGATGGAGCTTGATAGGAATAAATGCATCAATTTCTACAAACAGGTCGCCCCTGCGGGGCTTTTAAAGAAGATATCATTTTCATTCTTGGGGGTGAGCAAGCCCTTGATCATGATCGTTTACCATGAAAATACATTCAAAATTGAGATATGAATCGTGAGTATTGAGAACCGCCAACGGCGAATCTGCCGGAATGCGGTATGCCGCACCTTCAGCCTTCATCCTTCATCCTTCCGCCTTTTTCCTTACCGGATATTTCTCAACCGCGGATCCAGCGCATCCCGAAGCCCGTCGCCCAGCAGATTGATGGACAGTATGGTCAGCATGATGGCAAGTCCCGGCAGGGTCACCAGCCACCACGCATCCGCGATATAGACCCGGCCTTCGGCCAGCATCCGGCCCCAGGTCGGCATGG
The DNA here is from genome assembly GCA_050179135.1 of Desulfatirhabdiaceae bacterium. Lineage (GTDB taxonomy): Bacteria > Desulfobacterota > Desulfobacteria > Desulfobacterales > Desulfatirhabdiaceae > UBA4064. The sequence continues at coordinate 36,231 of JBFXFK010000013.1, forward strand.
GAGGCGGAACACCCATGCCCAGAAACGACAGGCCGCTTTCCCAGATGATGATGTTGGCCACGCGAACCGTTGCCAGCACCAGGATTGGTGACAGCACATTGGGAAATATCTGGCGCATCAGAATGATCCGGTGTGGCGTACCCACGCTTCGGCTGGCCAGCACAAATTCCTTTTTCTTGATGCTGAGCACACTCCCGCGGATGGTGCGGGCATAGGTCACCCAGTCCGAGAGCCCCAGCACCAGGATCAGGTTGAAAATGGAATTTCCCAGTACGGCAATAACCGAAATGGTCAAAAGCATGAAAGGATAGGCCATGAACACATCCGCCAGCCGCATGATGACGTTGTCGATTCGGCCCCCGTAATAACCGGAAATCAGTCCCAGCACAATCCCCGAAATGCATGCGACCAGAACCGATGAAAAGCCGACCAACAGACTCACCCGGCTGCCATAAAGAATCCGCACCAGGATATCCCGTCCCAGATTGTCTGTTCCCAGCGGGTAGGTCAGGCTCCCGCCTTCCTGCCAGAAGGGGGGCGCCATCCGCATCAGCAGATCTTGGGCAAGGGGATCGCGCGGATAAATCAGCGGAAACAGGAGGCTGGTGGCGATAATGGCGATAAAGAGAATGCCGCCGATCATGGCGCCGGGGGACCGGGTCAGGGCCTGAAATGCCTCACCCCACAGGCGAAGGCTGGCGCGCAGGTGACGGAACCGTTCGGGTGAGCCGCTCATTTGGCCTCCAGGAAACTGATCTGGGGATCCAGATACAGATAAATCAGGTCGGTCAGCAGGTTGATCAGGACAAACAGAACAGACAGCACCAGCACCGCGGCCTGAACCAGGGGATAGTCCCGGGTAAAAATGGCCTGAACCACCAGGCGGCCGACACCCGGCCAGGCAAAGACCGTTTCAATGATGACCGTGCCGCCGATCAGAAAGCCGAACTGCATCCCTGCCACGGTAACCAGGGGAATCAGGGCGTTTTTCAGGGCGTGTTTGCCGATCACCATTTTTTCAAGCAGCCCTTTGGCCCGGGCGGTCCGGACATAATCCTGGTTGAGCACATCGAGCATGACCGAACGGGTCAGACGGGCGAACATGGCCATGAGGCTGAGCCCGAGAGACAGGGACGGCATGACAAGCTGGGCCAGGGTCCCCCTGCCGGAGGTGGGCAGCCAGCCCAGGGTGATGGAAAAGATGAGAATCAGCATGATTCCCAGCCAAAAATGGGGCATTGACAGGCCGAACAGTGCGCCCAGCATGGACGTGAAATCCCAGACCGATCCGCGTTTGACAGCCGAGATGATTCCCAGTGGAATGGAAAACACCAGGGCGATCAGCATGGCGGCCCCGGCCAGCTCAAGACTTGCCGGAAGCCGTTCCATGATCAAATCGATGGCCGGTACCCGGTGCTGGAGCGAGATTCCCAGATCCCCCCGCACCGCATGGCTGGCAAACCGCCAGTACTGAATGTATAAGGGGTCATTGAATCCAAGCTGTTCCCGCAGGGTTTCGATCTCCGTGCTTGTGGCATCCGGCGGCAGCATGAGCATGACCGGGTCTCCGGACAGGTGGATAAAGAAAAAACTGATGATGGAAATACCCACTGCCACATATACGGTATGCCAGAGTCTTTTGATGATGTAACGACCCATGAGTATCCCTTTTGAACGTGAGATCGTGAGGGCGTGAAATCGTAGGGGCGTCAGATCGTGAAAGGGTGAGGGCGTGAGAGCGTGAATGCTGCCATCCCTCTAACCCCCTCACGATCTCACGTTTTAACCCCCTGACGTCCTGACGCCAAAACCGGCTTATTTTTTCGGTTTGGCCGTGTTCATGATCAGATAACCATCCCGAAGGCCCTTGTAATCCACTGCATTTGAAACCCCATAGACTTCAGGGATCACATACAGATAAACCCACGGTGCATCCGTGTACAGATACCGGTCCAGTTCGTTGTAAACCTTGACCCGGGCTGCCGGATCCATGGTGGCCCGGCCTTTGTCAAGCAACTGGTCCACGGTGTCATTCTTGTAATAATAGTCCCGGCTCTTGGAGTGAAACAGGGAATACATATAGCGGTCCGGCTCCGGAGCATCGTCCCAGAAATAGATGAACATCTGATGCAGTTTGTTTTTATACCGGTCCCACATGACGGCCCGTTCAAAGGGCTCGAGGGTGACCTTGACGCCGATTTTTGCCAGATCGGATGCGATGACCTCTGCCTGCTCCTGGATTTGCGGCAGATAGGTGCCGTAAGCCAGGCGGGTCTCGAATCCATTGGGGTATCCGGCTTCTGCCAGCAGTTTTTTGGCCATTGCCGGATCATAGGCGTAGGGTTTCAGTGTCGGATCTGCACCCATTGTCCGCGGGCTGATGGGGCCGGCGCAGAGAATGGCCTTGTCATTGAACAGAGCCTTGTTAATGAGCGGCCGGTTGATGGCGTGATTGATGGCCTGACGGACCTTGACGTCGCTGAAGGGTTTTTCGTATGTGTTCAGACCCAGATAGTTCATGGAACCCATCTGATCGGTCAGATACGCCTTGCCCGACTCCAGGATTTTCTTGCGCTGATGCACCGGAACGCCGCTGATCACATCCGCCTCGCCGGTCAACAGTGCGGCAATTCGGGACGACTCTTCGGGAATGCCCTTGAACACCAACTTTTTATAGGCAGGCTGCGGGCCGTAATATTTGTCATAGGCTGACAGAAGGATTTCCTGGCCCTTGACCCATTTGTCCAATTTATAGGGGCCGGAGCCGATCGGGTTGAGGTTGTATTCCGCATCCCCAACCTTCTGAACATAGGCGGGCGGTACGATGAACAGATATTGCGCCAGCATGTACAGGCCCGGGGCATAGGGCTGATTCATGGTAATGGTAAACGTGGCATCGTCAATGACCGTGACTTCCTTGAAGCTGTTCAGCTTGCCTTTGTGGGGGCTTTTCAGGGCGTCGCTCATGATCCGGTCAAAGGAAAATTTCACGGCCGCGGCATTGATGGGTTCGCCATTGTGAAAGGTGGCGCCCTTGACCAGGGTGAATTTCCAGGTCAGATCATCCACTTTCTCCCATTTTTCGGCCAGGCCCGGTTTGACCGTGGCGTCTTCCATGGGTTTGAGCAGCGTGTCATTGATGTTATATCCCACGCTCATGGTTGTCTGGATGGAACTCTGCATGATATCCAGTCCCACGGGTTCCGCTTCCTGAATCACCACCAGGGTGTCTCCGGCCGCAAACACCGATCCGGCCCAGACCATTGACACCAGGGCCATCGCAAGTATCCCCCACATCATTCTTTGCTTCATATTCAGTCTCCTTTTTTGCAGTTGCGCCGGTTTTTTTATTCCGGCAGTGAAAAAACGGAATTCAGAATCCAGAATTCAGAATAAATAAGGAAAATATCTTTTTTATTATCAGCAACCATTCCTTATTTATTCTGGCTTCTGGATTCTGGATTCTCCCTTCAGTCTTCAGCCTACCATCAATACAAATGACACCGAACCCAATGCCGCCCATCCACCTCCCGCATTTCAGGGGCCTCAACGCTGCAGATCGGCATCACCTCGCTGCATCGCGGATGAAACCGGCATCCGGACGGCGGATTGACAGGGGAGGGCACATCGCCTGCCAGAATGATCCGTTTTCTGGACCGCCTGGGGTCAGGCACGGGCACGGCGGAAAGCAGGGCCCAGGTATAGGGATGCAACGGTTTTCCATACAGGGTTTTGACATCGGCCATTTCGACAATCTGCCCCAGATACATGACCCCCACGCGGTGGCTCACGTAGCGGATGACTGCCAGATCGTGGGAAATGAACAGAAAGGAAAGATTGAGCTGGCGTTGCAGACGGACCATCAGGTTCAGGACCTGGGCCCGGACGGATACATCCAGGGCCGAAACCGGTTCATCGCCAATGATCAGCCTGGGCCGCAGCACCAGGGCTCTGGCAATACAGACCCGCTGACGCTGGCCCCCGGAAAACTCGTGGGGAAACCGGGTCATGTGATCGGGTGAAAGGCCGACCATTTCAAGCGCTTCAGCTATTTTGTCCCGGCGTTCGGATGTGCCGGTATTTTCATAATTGAGGATCGGCTCTTCAATGATCCGTTCCACGGTTTGCCTGGGATTGAGCGATCCGAACGGGTCCTGGAATACGATCTGCATGTGACGCCGGCGCTGTCGAAGCCGTGTCGGGTCAAGGGCCAGAAGATTTTCATTCTGGAACCACACTTCTCCGGATGTGGGCTCGATGAGCCGCAGGATGCTGAAACCGGTTGTGGATTTGCCGCATCCCGATTCCCCCACAAGTCCCAGGGTCTCGTTTTCGCCGATGGAAAACGACACATCGTCCACCGCATGCACCACGGATTTTTGTCGGCCCCAAAAGCCTTTGCCCAGGGGAAACTCCTTGACCAGATTTTTGACCGTCAAAAGATCAGGCATGGGGCCTCCGTTTCCAGCAGGCCACCCGATGACCCGTATTCACGGTCTCCAGGTCCGGGGTCTTTGCCCGGCAAACATCCATGACCTCCGGACACCGGGGGGCAAAATGACATCCCTCGGGCAGGTCCGTCAGGTTCGGCACGACACCGACGATTTCATTGAGGGCTTCGGTTTCAAAAGAGGCATCGGCCCGGGGGATGGCGGCCATGAGTCCCCGGGTGTAGGGATGCAGGGGATGGTCAAAGAGATCCAGGGTGGAGGCCTCTTCCATGATCCGGCCGGTGTACATGACCGCCACCCGGCGCGTGACCTCGGCTACCACGCCCAGATCATGGGTAATGAGCAGCACCGCGGTCCCCAGTTCTTTTTTCAGTGCGGCCATCAGTTCCAGAATCTGGGCCTGAATGCTGACATCCAGGGCCGTGGTGGGTTCATCGGCCAGGAGCAGGGCAGGGCGGAAGGCCAGGGCCATGGCAATCATGACCCGCTGCCGCATGCCGCCGGAAAGCTGATAAGGGTATTCTTTGACCCGGCGATCCGGGGCCGGAACGCCTACCATGGTCAGCATGTCGATGGCCCGTTCCAGTGCCTCCGAACGGCTGAGATTACCATGAATGCGAAAGACTTCCATGAGCTGGTTGCCCACGGTAAAGACAGGATTCAGGGCTGTCATGGGCTCCTGAAAAATCATGCTGATTTGGTTGCCCCGCAGCAAACGTAGATCATTTGATGAGAGTTTGAGCAAATCCTGGCCCTTGAAAACAATTTCACCCCCGGACACCAATGCCGGCGGCATGGGCAAGAGCCCCATGATTGACAGCGCCAGCACGGATTTGCCGCATCCGGATTCTCCCACAATGCCCACAACCTCACCCGGAGCGATGCTCAGACTCAAATTGTCCACGGCCCGGGTGATACCCTTGGGGGTTCGAAAGCAGATGGTCAGATTTTTGACAGCCAGCACGGTGATATCGTATCCGTTTCAGAATCATGAATGATATTCAGGAAATGTGATCTTTTATTTTATCATAACTAACAATCCTCAATATTCCTGTCAAGAATATTCTCGGGTTGAACAGGAATTCCAATTATGGGTGGCAGCGGCCTTGAAAAATATCTCCCTGGTGCATATCATGAGTGGCAACCTGAAAACATTTACCAATAACCAAAGTTCAATCGACAGGAGACTTAAAATGAAAAAAATTATCGAAAAATCTGTACTGTTCGCCTGCATTTTTTTACTGCTGCCTATGATGGTCAACGCCGAAAGTGATTCGAGTCGCATCAACCAACAACGAAAGGCGATTGGGCGCGCGCTCATCGAAGTTCAATCCGCGGAATGGCCATCCATCATGCAATATTATACCAATGACATTGAATACCAGGATCCAATTGTCACCATCAAGGGAATAGAGATGATGTCGCAATATCTCGATAATTTATTTGGCAGCTCTCCGGATCTTGTCACCACCATCGAAGACGAAACCTGTATCAACGGGATATACACAGCGACCTGGAAGATGGTCGGCTATTTTGACGGTGTTCCCTATGATGCCAAGGGCATGTCGATCATGAAATTCCGCCCCAAAGAAACGCAGGTGTATTATCAGAAGGACTACTACACAGAGGGTGATATTATGATCAATATTCCGGGGTTGGCAGAGGCGACCGAGGCCTTCAGGACTTATTACAGATGTTCCGTGGATCCCACATTCACTTGCCCTTTTTAGAGCAGGCCATCCCCGACCGATAACGCCCCCAACGTATTATATTAAAGGCAATATCAGCAGAAAAATCGGGATGGCGCGGCGCCTCCTGCATGGACGGGTAAGTCGTACAACGGATTACAAGGAGAGAAAGACAAGCGGAGTAGAAAGTCGGATGCATTTTAAGAAGGCGGATAAGGAGGAGAGGGCGCCACATCACGGCTGCTGACTTTGGATGGATGTGGCGCGCGATTGGAGGGAGATCGGAGGGGGCTGGGGAAGGTTGCTGTCTCTGGTATTGACAGCATCACGAAAGAAGGTTAAGGGAGGAAAACGAAAGTTATATTGACCGGTTGCACCGGATGTGGTCTATTCTACAGCCGGAGATGAAAATGGACCGGCGATCACTTTATGGTTCACCCCCAGAGATGAAAATGAACAACGAACAGCAGAATATCGAACAAGGAACCGCAGAAGGATGAATCCGGCATCCAGCGGTCCGGCCAAGCAGTCAGGTAGGCCAAAGTACCGGCCAACCTGACCTACCGGCTACCAGCAATTTCAGCGGGACGCGGGTAGGTCAGGGCGCCGCGGTTTTTTGCGGCTCCCTGACATTATGCTTCTGTTTTCCATTTTCACAGTAAAGGAGAGTTGTAATGTCCCAAATATCCAAAATTCTCTGTGTTCTGTCCGTAATCCTGATGATGGGTGTAACAGTGCATGCCGATTCACAGAATACCTATAAATTGCTGCTGGATCAGTACAGATTATCTACGAGTAACTACAATCTCTGGTCCGGCGTCGAGGTGGGCGCCTTTGTTGCCGCTAACTGGTATGATCTGGATTATTCGGAACCCGGTTCACCTCCGGGTTATGACCGGTCACCCAGTATCGATGGATATACCGGCGGGCTTCTTCTGGGATACAACCATCAGTCCGCCAACATGGTTTACGGCATCGAAGCCGATTTGGGCATGGTCCAGTTGAGTGAGGACATCGACGGTAATTCGGCGAATAACTACTCTGCTTTCGAGGTGGACTGGAACGCGCATATCCGAGCCAAAATCGGCAAGGCCATCAATTCAACAATGCTCTATATCGCCGGTGGCGTTGCGATTGCCGGCGTCAACCTGAGTGATAATGATCCGGGCTGGGGTGAAGACGATGCCACCCATGTCGGCTGGACAGCGGGCATCGGGGCAGAGTATGCCATGAACAACGAGTTGCGGGTGCGGCTTGAATATCTCTATGACGACTACGGCGATGAGACCTACAGCATTTCGGGTCCTTATACCTACTATTCAAATATTGACCTGAGCGCCGCAATTGTCCGTGTTTGCCTGAGCCTGCAATTCTGATCTGATGTCATCATGTCTTTCCTGTAGCTTTCAGAATAAAGATTTCGGGTGCGGTGTCGGGGATGGCCGATTACTGCTGCATGGCGACCTTGGCCTTTTTCAGATTCTCGCCTGCTGTCACATAAAAGCTTGGTTCCAGTTCAATGGCTTTTTCAAATGACTGAATGGCATGGGTGTATTTTTTCTGATTCAGATATACCACTCCCAGATTGTTAAATGCCTGGGCTTCACGACCGGATTTGCGGAAGGCTTCCAGTGCCGCATCATGGCGCCCGGCCAAGCCGAGGGCGATTCCCATGTTGTTGTAAACCCGCTTTTCGCTATAATTCAGATCAATGGCCTTCTTGAATGCCGTAAGGGCCGCATCATATTCCTGGTTGTGCGTGAGGCTGACACCCAGATTGTTGTACAGGGCGCCGTCGCGGGGGCGCAGTTCAATGGCCAGCCGGTATGCCGTAATGGCGGCGTCATATTGTCTTGACCGGTCATGGACCATTCCCAGAAAAACCCATGTCTTCCACAGGCCGGGGTCAATATCCACGGCTTTTTGAAATGCCACTCTGGCTTTTTCCATATCCTCCATGTAGAAATAGGCCTGCCCCATACCTTCATAGGCCAGAGAAAATTTCGGATTCATCGCAACGGCCTTGTTGAAATCCTTCAGGGCATCCTCCTTGCGGTCCGATTCCAATGATACCAAGCCCTTTTTGTAAACGAGCGCAGGATCATCGGGTCGTTTGGCCAGTGCCTGTTCATACAGCACATGGGCCATCCGGTATTCACCCCGCTCCCGCTGGGAATCCGCCATATTTTCCAGTTGTTCGCTGCTGGTTCCGGGCTGGTCTTCTGTCACACCCATTGTGTGCATTGTGCCGCAGGCTGACAGGCCCATGGCTAACCAAATCAGCAGAATGATAAAACCGGATCGCCTGAGAAAAGTTGTTGAATGGTGCATGTTGTATCCTTGTTTTAAGGGACAGAAGATAGAATTCAGAAGCCAGAAGACAGAATAAAAAGGTAGATGTCATTTTGATAGATGGGGGTGAATCCATGAAAATACATTCAGTATTGAGATATGAGTAGTGAGTATTGAGAAGCAGTCTGACCGTCAGCCGGTAGGTCAGGTTGGCCGGTAGTTTGGCCTACCTGACATAGCGATTGTGCGGTCAGCCGTTAACCTGGTGTCAGGGAGCCGCAAAAAGCCGCGGCACCCTGACCTACCCGCTCAATGCTGGTTGCGGCGCCTTCAGCCTTCAGTCTTCAGCCTTTCCCTCTCACCCTCATCTCAAAATAATGTTCTTATAAATCTGGATAGCGGCAGGACCCAAAATGACCACAAACAAAGCCGGAAAAATGAACAGGATCATGGGAAACAACAGTTTTACTGGAATTTTGCCGGCCAGTTCTTCCGCCCGCTGATATCGCTGGGTGCGCAGGGTGTCGGAGAAGATTTTCAGGGCATTGCCCACGCTGGTGCCAAAGCGGTCGGTCTGAATCAGCAGGGTTGTCAGACGGTTTACCTCTACCAGATCCGTGCGCATGGACAGATTTTTCAAGGCATCCCGACGCAGCAGGCCTGCACGCATTTCCAGGCTGAACAGGGTCAGTTCATCACTGAGGGTGGGATTCTCCACCTCAATTTCCCGGGCCACCCGACTGATGGCCGCATCCAATCCCATCCCGGCCTCCACACAAACCACCAGCAGATCCAGCGCATCCGGAAATCCGTTAAGAATGTCTTCTTTCCGGTGCAACCCCCGGTTGTACAGCCACAAATCCGGCAGATAAAAACCGATCAGGGCCGGCAAACTGAGCGCAAGCACCATTTGCGCCGGGGGCAGAACCAGCATGGGCACAAAGGTATTTGCCAGCAGAAACAACAGGGGCGTCAGAAGCGCCAGAATCACCTTGATTCCCCAGAATACGGCGGGCGCTTTCTCGCCCCGGAGACCGGCCTGCAAAAATCGTATCCGGGAGTCCATGGGGTCCATGACTTTAGTTCGGGCCACGCGAGTTCCCAATTGACCCAGAAGTGAGAGGATCTTTCTGCCGAATCCGGCAGATGTGCCGGCTGGCGAGAGAGAATCGCCGGCAGCAAAGTGGCCCGAATGTTGAATTTTATGAATCAGCGCCTGTCGTCGGGCCTGATAACGGGTAAACAGCAACCAGGCCCAGGCAAGCAGCATGATACAGACAAACACTATGGTGGCGGCAATAAGGGGCGCATTTCCCTCAGATATCGGCATGGAAAAACCTCCTGATTACACCTTGATACGGATCATGTTTTTCATTACCACACTCCCAATCGCCATCATGACCAGGGCAAAACCAACCATGATCCGGCCAATGAGATTCTCAAACAGGGTGTTGATATAGCCGGGGTTGATGAATTTAAGAATCCCGGCCATTCCGATCGGCAGGGCCAGCAGGACATACATGGACAGCACCCCTTCTGCGGCCAGCGCCCTGATTTTGCCGAACAGTTTAAAACGATCCCGGATCAACAGGGAAATGTTTTCCAGAATCTGGGCCAGGTTGCCGCCGGTTTCCCGCTGAAGAATGACTGCCACCACAAAAAAATTGAGGTCTTCACAGGTCACCCGTTCTGTCATTTTACGAAGGGCATCGGGCATTGACACACCAAAATTGATTTCATCCAGCGTGACGTCAAACTCCGGCCCCAGGGGATCATCAAATTCTTCCGCCACCAGCTTCATGGCCGTGCTAAGGGCATGACCGGCCCGAAGGGAACTGGTGAGCATGTCCAGGGCCTCGGGCAACTGGCGCAAAAACTTCTCCATGCGGCTCCGCCGTTTGATTTTCAGATATATCAGGGGTAACAACCCAAACAGCCCTCCTGCCAGAACGGGTATGGGCTGGGGCAGGTTTTGAAATGAAAATAAATAGAACCCGACAATGCCCAGTAACAGCATGACCATAAAATAGAAGCCTGTGGAATATTTGGCATTGGCCTGATAGAGCAGGCGCTGCAAGGTATGGGCCAAAGAGATGTTTTTCAGAAACCGGTTGAGAAAGGGGATTTCACTGAAAAAGGTTTTGCGGGTAATGTCAGTGGATTTGAGCAGATTTTGGGACCGATATCTCATTTTGTGGAGTTTGCGGCGGATTTCGGCCCGATCCGGATTCTTGAAGGTAGCATAACCGTAGGTCACCAGTTCGATGACAATGACCGATACAAAAAACAGCGCCAGCGCGACCAGATATATGTTCATGGGAATATGCCTTTGCTTTTAGTCTGAAAATGCATTCAGTCTCTTCAATACAACTTCATGCTTTAAAACTAAATCTCAATAATCCGGTCCGGATTAAAAACATCCCGATCGATGGTAATGTTATGCACAACAAATTTGTTCAGAAATTTGGGTCGGATGCCAAGAAACCGGAAAAGTCCCTTGACGTTGCCCTTTTCACCCAGTCCGGTGGGCACAAAGGAAAAAATTTCCTGGGTGGTAATGACGTTGCCTTCCATGCCGGTGATCTCCTGCAGGGAGATCAGTTTACGGGTGCCGTCTGACAGGCGGGTTACCTGTATAATGATATCGATGGCCGAGCTGATAAAGCGCCGCATGAATTCCGATGGAATATCCAGGTTGGCCATGGAGACCATGCTTTCCAGACGCATCAGAGCATCCCGGGGTGAATTGGCGTGAATGGTGGTCAGGGAGCCTTCATGACCGGTATTCATGGCCTGCAGCATATCAAATGCCTCCTGGCTGCGTACCTCACCCACAATAATCCGGTCCGGCCGCATTCGGAGACTGTTTCGCACCAGATCCCGGGCCAGAATTTCGCCTTTGCCCTCGATGTTGGGGGGCCGGGTTTCCAGCCGGACCACATGATCCTGACGCAGTTGCAGTTCAGCCGCATCTTCAATGGTAATGACCCGCTCCGTGGCCGGAATGAACCCGGACAGCACATTCAGCAGAGTGGTTTTACCGCTGCCGGTGCCACCTGAAATCAGGACGTTCAGCCGGGACTTGACAATCCCTTTCAGAATTTCACCCAGCTCAACCGGAAATGCCTTGAGCATGACCAGATCTTCCATTTTCAGGGGATCACGACCAAACCGGCGGATGGACAGAATGGGTCCGTCAATTGCCAGTGGCGGAATGATCACATTTACCCGGGAGCCATCAGCCAGCCGGGCATCCACCATGGGGGACGATTCATCCACACGACGACCCACTGAGGAGACAATCTTGTCGATGATTTTCATCAGGTGGGTATCATCCTTGAAAACGGAATCGGACATCTCCAGTCTCCCATACCGTTCCACGTAAATCTGTTTGTGGGTGTTTACCAGGATGTCGGTTATGGTGTCATCTTTCAGATAGGGTTCCAGCGGCCCGAATCCCATCACCTCATCTTCAATATCGCTGAACAGCTTCTCCCGTTCCGAAAAATTGAGGGGAATGGACATGCCATCCTCATCCAGAATCCGGTTTACGAGCGCCTTGATCTGGACTTTCAGCGTATTCCGGTCCATGGAATCTAGCAGGCTGAGATCGATGAGATCCAGCAATCGGGTATGAATCCGGTTCTTCAACTGAAAATAAGCGTCAGACACGGTTTTATAGATGGGTATACCGGAAGCCGGCGAAGGAACCAGTATATCATTTTTTTTGTCGCTCTTTTTGCTGGTGCTGAAAAACATATCTGTCTCCTGTTGTTCACGTCAATACGGGGTTTGATTTTTACAGCTTCCACCATTTTTTCTTTTTTGGGCAATTGGGCTCCGGGCTTCCCAGTAAGGAATCGGCCAGTTCACGAAAACTTTCGGTAATGGGCTGCCTGGGGTCAAACCGATTGAGCGGCTGCCCCTTGTTGATGGCCGAAACAGAGGTTTCATAATCATTGGGGATAGTCCACATCACTTTTTTCTTCAGAGAGAGTTCCACATCTTCCAGCGAAATGTTGGATTTTTTGATGTACCGGTTCACGATAATTCCGGTCCTCTCCTCACATGGATATCCCAGATTACGAAATGAAACCAACATGTTGTTGGCATTTGCCAGGCAGGGAAGACTCTGAACACATACCAGAATGACAAAATCCGATATTTCCAGAATCTTGAGCGTTCCCTCATTCATCTGCTGGCCCACATCCACCACAATAAAATCATTAATTTGCTGCATGACCTGAAACAGGCGCAGAACAATCTCCTGTGTTACAACCTGGTTGTTGAGATAGCCCGGAGAGGGTAGAACCAGAACACCGGATGGATCCCTGGAAAGGATGTTTTTCAGAAACGTGGAATCCAGGCGTGAAATGTTTTTGGTGATTTCACTCCAGGAATAGGTTGGATCGATCCCCAGGAACAGATGAATATCCCCAAACAGATTCATGTCCAGCAACCCCACGGATTCCACACTGCTTTTTTCCATGATCGATGTGGCCAGATTGACGGCAATGCTGGTGGCGCCCACCCCGCCTTTGCTGCCAAGAACCGTTATGATTCTGCCGACTTTAGGGGGAGATGCCTTTTTTGCATTTTTTTGCCGTTCCAGAAATCCCAAAAATGCGGCCTGAATTTCATCGTTATTCACCTGCGGGCCAAAAAATTCCCTGGCGCCGGCACGCATGGCCCGAATAAGAATACCCTGATCCGGATTGTCTGATGCCAGAAAGATTTCACCCACATTCGTTGATGCGGACAGACGATGGACCAGGTCAAACTCATGATCCAGATCCTGCCCCAGTTCAAGGATAAGCAGATCCGGGTTTTCCAGGGCATTTTGCCCCTGAATTTCAAACCCTTTGAGTTTATGAAGTATCTCCTCAATCTGCGTGTACAATG
>JBFXFK010000014.1:0-49237 GCA_050179135.1 Desulfatirhabdiaceae bacterium
GAAGCGGGGGTTGTTTTTTTCAGTTTTTTTCACAGGATATTTCCTGGCGATGGTCATCAATATCATCTGTTTCAGGCTGGACCGGATTTTCTACCTGAAAAAGCGGGTTGTCTCTTTGGATCCCCCGGTTTTTATCATCGGTAATCCCCGAAGCGGTACAACATACCTACACCGGCTGATGTCTCAGGACAAAAAACGGTTTTTTGATTTTCATACATGGGAGATTGTATTCCCATCCCTCGTTCAAAAAAAAGTCTTGTCTTTCCTGGCAAAAATTGATAAGGCTTTTGGCCATCCGGTTTACAGGATCATTCAATCATCTGAAAAAAACGCCTTGATCGATTATAAAAAAATACATCCCACCGGTCTTTTTGTTCCGGAGGAATGTGAATTGCTTCTGGTTCATATTTTTGCCACGTTTTATCTGCTGTTCCTTCTTCCGTTTGATGATGTGTTTGAACAGTATATGAAGTTTGACCGGATGCTCGCCTCGCATGAAAAATTGAAAATTCTGACATTTTATCGCGAATGCATCCATCGTCAGGCTGTTTTCAGAAAGACAGGAACCCGGCTTCTCTCCAAAAGTCCGGCATTTTCGTGCAAAATTGACTCACTCCGCCAGTTCTTTCCAGGTTGCAAATTTATCTATCTGGTTCGTTCTCCCATGGAGGTGGTGCCATCTGTTTTGAGCATGATCGCGGAAATATACCGCTCATCTCTTGAACTGCCACTTGATGCAGATATTATCAGAAGAACCTATGACCTGACCAAATCGTTTTATTTTGAGGCGATAGATCAGCTTGAAAATGCAGATCCTTCATCCTATGTCATTGTAAACTATGAACATCTTGTTAAATGCCCCCTTGATGTCATATCATCCATATATCAAACATTCGGATTCAGCCTTGATCCGGAATATGAACATTTCCTTCTGGAAGAAAATGAAAAAATCCGGCATTATCGAAGCGGGCATACCTATTCCCTGAATCAGTTCAATTTGTCATCGGGTCAGATCCATCACGATTTCAAGGATATTTTTGACCGATTCGGCTTCAGGTGATGATCATATTTTTGTGGCGTGAAACGCTTATCTGTACCCGGTAATACATTTATTCATAAATATTTCTGGCTTATCGTGAGGTCTGAATCGTTGTTGACGGCTTTGATTATTTGGCAGGAATACTTTTAATTCAGGAGGTTCCATATGATCAGCAGGAAGAATCCATCATTTGGTATTAAAACTTTGTTATGTGTATGTATCCTTTTTGGGGCATTGAGCATGACGGCGCTCGCAGATTCTTCATCAGCCCCGATCCAGGCCAATGTCATGGAATTTCAAACCGAAGATGAAGCGGTTTTCTGGCTCATGAACAATGCAATGGAAAATGGTATCGCTGTCGATGACCTGTTTAATTCACTTCAGGAATCGGGCGTTGATGCCGGTGAACTGAGTGGCTGTGTCAATACCAAGCTATCCCCGGCATCTGTTTCATCAACTGTACCCAAATCAATAAAGGTCGTCCAGATCATTATTGATGTGACCATTGGTGATTGTGGTAACATTCTGTGCAGCACCATGGGGTTTGATATGACCTGGAGCGTCGCCCCCAGCGCAGGTGCCTCAATTTTGGGTCCAATGCCCAGCCAGACAATCGACCAGATATGTGTTGGAAACTCAATTTCCTCAAGAGGCTTCCTGATTTTAAAAAGCGATATTCCAAGGGGAAACTATAGTTTAAAAATCAAAGTCGGCGGCTTTGGCGGGGCGTCGTATTACTACATTCCGGTAACGATCAGCTAATTTTCAACCATCAACCGGGTCTCGCTTCATGAACATGAAAAACATCCCAATCACCGAACGCATCATTTTTGCCCTGGACGTCAATACGGTTCAAGAAGCCGAGGCATGGGTCAAAAAACTGAAATCCCACATCCGTTTTTTCAAGGTCGGGCTTCAACTGTTTCTGTCAAGCTGGTTTCAGTCAATCGACATGATCCTCGGCCACGGCTGCAAGGTCATGTGCGACATCAAACTGTTCGATATTCCGGAAACCGTGGCGCTGGCCATTGACACGTTGCAAAACCGGGGGGTTACCTTTGTGACCATCCATGGCAATGACCCGATCATACGGGCCGCGGTGGCACATAAAAACGAATTGAAAATTCTGTCTGTGACGGTTCTGACCAGCTTTGATGAAAGCGACATGCGGGAAATGGGCATGACCGGGACCATTGAAGATCTGGTGTTTTTAAGGGCGAAACGATCCATTGAGCTGGGATGTGACGGCATTGTTTCATCGGGCCGCGAGGCATTCCGTCTGCGACAGGAGCTGGGTCAAAATTTTCTCATCGTGACCCCGGGCATTCGACCCGGCCAGAATATCAAAATCCGGGAAGATGACCAGAAGCGCATTGTGACCGCCCAGCAGGCCATCATCAATGGCGCGGACCATGTCGTTGTCGGCAGGCCCATTCGAAACGCCGCGGACCCGATAGCCGTAGTGGAATCCATGCAGCGGGAAATCATAACCGGCCTTGGCAACACCCTATAGACATCCAGAAAAATAATTTCGCTGCGTTATCGGTCGGGGATGGCCGCAAAAAGGCCTATTCCTTCCCTGCTGCCTTGCGAAATTAATTTTCTGAAAGTCTTTACCGATTTTCAGCGTCCGGATTTCAAATCTCAAATTTGAAATCCGGAATGCCTTTACTTTCCCAGTTCTTTTGAGCGGGCCGTGCCGGCCGAAATGGCATCCATCAGGGCTGCCTTGACCTGACGTTCTTCCAGGATACGAAATGCGGCTTCGGTGGTGCCTTTGGGGGATGTCACTTTCCTGCGCAATTCGACCGCAGATTCCCCGCTTTCCTCATACAATTTAATGGCGCCCCTGACCGTTTCAACCGTCAACTCACGCGCCTCTTCCGGCTTCAATCCAACCCGGATCGCGCCTTCAATCATGCATTCGATCAGAAAAAACAGATAGGCCGGGCCGGAGCCCGAAACCGCTGTCACGGCATCGAGCGCCTCCTCCTCAAATTCAATCACCTTTCCCATGGCCTTTAAAATGATTGTCGCTGTTTCAATATCGGCCGGGATTGCGAAAAAATTGGCGCTCAAACCCGATATTCCGGCCAGCACCAGCGCCGGCGTGTTGGGCATGACGCGAATAATGGGCAGAAAATATCGGGATTTTTCTCCCAATGGCCCATAAAACAGGGCTTCCATTTTTTTTATCGAGATACCGGCAATGATGGAAATGATGAGTTTGCGGTTGGGAATGGCATATCCCGGATCAGAAACCACCGGGTCCATGGCCTGATGAAAAAACTGGGGTTTGACCGCCAGAATCACGACATCACAGGTTGAAAAGACGGATAAATTGTCCTGTACCGGAACAATGCCATACCGTTTGTTCAGGGTCATGAGCCGGTCCGGGTTGATATCACTGGCATAAATATGATCAGGCATTGAGATTTTGGATCGAATCATGGCGCCCATGATGGCCTCTCCCATGTTTCCCGCGCCAATAAAACCAATTTTATGTTTCAATTCTGGCATGCTTCCTCCATTGAGCCGTCTTTTGCGATGGGTGACCGATTTTCACTTGATATCCCTTCCAATTATGTTTAATAGCTTTGTAATCAATTCTTTTCCACAAAGTAAACACTTTTCTTGAACATCGAGGCGGACACATGGATGTCGTTCTATTGTCCCGGATTCAGTTCGGGATCACCACTGCATTCCACATCCTTTTCCCAACCCTGACCATCGGCATGGCGCTGTATCTGGTTCTGGTTGAATTTTTGTGGTTAAAAACCCGGCGGGAACTCTATTATCGGATGTACCGCTTCTGGGTAAAAGTATTCGCCATTCATTTTGGGGTGGGGGTGGTCACCGGAATCATACTTGAATTTGAATTTGGAACCAATTTTGCCCGGTTTTCCCAGGCCGTGGCCAATGTATTTGCACCGCTGATGGCCTATGAAGGCATGACCGCCTTTTTTCTGGAAGCCGGATTTCTGGGAATCATGATTTTTGGCTGGAACCGGGTATCCCCCCGGGTTCATTTTCTGTCCACCTGTTTGGTGGCGGTTGGTGCATCCCTGTCGGCATTCTGGATCATGGCGGCCAATGCCTGGATGCAGACGCCGGCCGGATATGAGCTGATTGACGGCAGATTCATGGTAACGCGATTTCAGGATGCCATTTTCAATCCCGCATTCCCCACGCATCTGACACACATGCTGCTGGCATCCTATGAAACCGCTGCCTTTGCCATTGCGGGTATCTCTGCCTGGTTTCTTCTAAAGAAATCCCATCCGGCATTTTTCAAAAAATCTCTTTACCTGGCGCTGTTCATGGCAGCGATCATGGCGCCACTCCAGGTGGTGGTGGGTGATTTCAAGGGTCAGGCTGTTGCAAAACACCAGCCCGCCAAGCTGGCGGCCATGGAAGCCCACTGGGAAACCAATACCGAAGGTGGTGCGGCATTTGTCGCGTTTGCGCTGCCGGACATGGAAACCGAAACCAACCGCTTCAGTATCACCATCCCCAATATGCTGAGCATTCTCACCACACATTCCATCAATGGCCAGGTAATTGGATTAAAGGAATTCCCTCCCGAAGACCGTCCCAATGTCGGCGTCACATTCTGGACATTCCGGGTGATGGCGGCCATCGGTTTTTTATTTTTGGCCGTGATGCTGTGGGGAGGGGTGCTGGCCTTTCAGGGCAGACTGAGCGACACCCCCCTGTTTTTAAAAATGCTTATCGGGATTCAACCGCTGGGATTTCTTGCCACCATTCTGGGATGGGTGACGGCTGAAATGGGCAGACAGCCCTGGACCGTTTACGGACTGATGCGGACATCGGACAGCGTATCACCGATAGCCGCCGGAAATGTGCTGTGGTCCATCTGCATGTTTGTTGTTTTTTTTATGGTCATTGGTTCTTCCTATTTTTATTTTACACTCAAGGTCCTTCGATCCGGACCGGACTTGAACTCCCCCGTTCCCGGCCCGCATGTCCCGCCGGATATGATCACCATGAACAATGAAATGAGTGACAGGGAGGTGGCCTGATGGATCTGGTTCATGTCTGGCTGTGCCTGGTCGGGCTGGTTGTCATTTTGTATGTGGTTCTGGATGGGTTCAGTCTGGGCGTTGGCCTGCTGTTTCCATTTGCCGGAAATGAGGCAGAACGCGATGAACTGATAAACAGTATCGCACCGGTCTGGGATGCCAATCAGACTTGGGTGGTATTTGGCGGGGGCGCCCTCTTTGCATCCTTTCCCCTGATCTACACGGTGCTGTTCAGTGCCCTGTATATTCCCCTGTTGACATTCCTGTTCGGTCTGATTTTCAGAGGGGTGGCCTTTGAATTCAGAGTGAATTCCAGCCGAAAAGGCGTATGGAATCTGGCTTTTTTTGCCGGAAGCCTGATCGCAACAATTTCTCAGGGCTTTGTTCTGGGTGCCTACCTGTCCGGCATTCAAATGGATCAAAACCGCTTTTCAGGGGGCGCATTCGACTGGCTGAATGCGTTTTCGATCATGACCGGCCTGGCACTGATTGCCGGATACTGCCTTCTGGGGTCAACCTATCTGATTCTGAAAACAACCGGGAATGTACAACAGCGTGCATTCCGGCAGGCCTTCTGGTCGGCCGTTGCTGTCACCGGTTTCATGGGTATTGTCAGCATCTGGACCCCCATCCACGACATGTCTTTTGTATCCCGATGGATGAGTGAGCCACGGGTGTATGTGGTCTGGATGTTTCCGGTCATGGGAATCGCGGCAATGACAACCCTTTTCATTCATCTGAAAAAAAGGAGTGAAATCATCCCTTTTATCTCCAGCCTGTTTGTATTTTTATCCGCCTATCTGGGATTGCAGGCTGCCATTTACCCCTACGTCATTCTGCCATCGGTTACCCTGTATGACGCGGTGGCACAAACCCGGACACTGGAATTTACATTGTGGGGGGTATCCATTTGCCTGCCGGTCATTCTGGCCTATATTATATACAGTTATTGGGTTTTTCGGGGCAAGGTCGGGGCGGAAGGTCTTTATCACTGACCGATCGGTGAAAGACTGAAGGCTGAAGACTGAAGGAGCCAGCTAACAGCCTTTTGGCTGGGAAGCCGTTTGACGGTCCAGCGGCTTCTCAATACGCACTGCTCATATCTCAATACGGACACAGCAAACAGGAGGCTTCCTTTTCAATGATAAAACCGGTTGTGATTGCACTGATCGGCCTGCTGATGTGCAGCCATCTGGCAATGTCTGCCGATTCTCCGGTTGGCAGCATCAAATCAATTGAGAATACCGCCACCATCAAACGTCATGAAACAATCGTTCCGGCTCAGGAAGGAGGCATGATTTTTGTTGGTGATGTATTGATGACGGATAAAACCGGAACCATTGGTGTTATTTTCCGGGATGATGCCATGATATCCCTGGGGCCTGACAGCCAGGTTAAAATCGATGCCTTCATGTTTCAGCCTGCAGAAGGTCAGTTCTCATTCATTACCCGGATGATTCGGGGCACCGCTGCGTTTGTTTCCGGACAGATTGCCAAGCTGTCGCCCGAGTCCATGCGGGTCCAAACCCCTGTCGCAGAAATCGGTGTCAGGGGAACGCGTTTTGCTGTACAGGCAGAAGGGGAATAACAACGATGGGCCGCCTTTATAGAGTCGTCATTGTTTCATGCCTGTTCCTTTTTGCAATTGGATGTTCATCTCATGGGGTCGTTGCACCCGAATTGCCATCCGCTTCAGAAAAGGCGGATGTGGTGATCCGGCTGATACGGGGAGGGCCGCCGGCCCGTCCACAGCATCAGATGGTGCTATTGCCAAATGAGGAAGGCGAAACCGGTCAGATGATCATCAAAACCGCTGCCGGCTCTCAAACCATTGACCGGGCATATCTGTCAACCCGAATCGATTCGCCGGATGCAGCCCCCAAACCGCCGGTGGAAATGCCGCTTGAAGAAATTCAGCGGATTTTTGGGGCCGCGCTATCCGCGATGCCGGATTCGGCAGTCCATATTCTGTTGTATTTCCAATTGGCATCTTCCGAACTGCTTCCCGAATCTGCCGCACTGATCCCCAAAATTGTCATGCTGATCACCCAGCGGAAGTCGACGGATATCAGCTTATGGGGACACACGGACCGGCTTGGCACTCCGGAATTCAATTTGAAACTGTCGCAGAACCGGGCCAATACCGTCAGCAAATTGCTGACAGACACCGGTGTACCCGCAGGATATCTGGATGTTCAGTTTTTTGGTGAAAAACTGCCCCGTGTTCCCACGTCCGATGGCATCGGCGAGCCCCGCAACCG
Organism: Desulfatirhabdiaceae bacterium; assembly: GCA_050179135.1. Classification (GTDB taxonomy): domain Bacteria; phylum Desulfobacterota; class Desulfobacteria; order Desulfobacterales; family Desulfatirhabdiaceae; genus UBA4064. The sequence goes on from JBFXFK010000014.1 coordinate 7,344, forward strand.
GCGGGTCGAAGTGGTTGTGCGCTAACTCGATATGGTTATAACAGAATCCCTGATGATTGTTTTTTCCCTGCTCACCGGCATGTGTGTGGGCAGTTTTTTGAATGTCTGCATTTACCGCCTGCCTGCCGCCCGCTCCATTGTGTTTCCGGGTTCGTCCTGTCCGAACTGCAACCAACTGATTCGATGGGTTGACAATATTCCGGTCATCAGCTATCTCCTTCTGAGAGGGCGCTGCCGCCACTGTCATGCCGTCATATCCCCCCGTTATCCGGTTGTGGAATGTCTGACCGGGCTTTTTGCCCTGTGCACCTATCTGAACTGGGGAATATCCGTGGCATCCCTGATCTATTTTCTGTTCATCTGCGCCCTGATCACCCTGACCTTTATCGATATCGATCATCAAATACTGCCGGATGTCATTACCCTTTGGGGAATGGGGGCGGGGTTGTGCATCGGATTTCTGCTTCCGGACATGACATTTATGGATTCGGTCATCGGCCTTCTTGTTGGTGGCGGCAGCCTGTATGCCGTGGCATGGGGTTATCAGATGATGACCGGACGGGAAGGCATGGGCGGTGGTGACATCAAGCTTCTGGCAATGATGGGGACCTTTATCGGATGGAAAGGCGTTATTTTTACCATTTTTACCGGATCACTGATCGGCGCCCTGATTGGCGGCGCCATCATGGTGATCAACCGCAAAACCCTGAAGCTGGCCATACCGTTCGGCCCGTTTTTGTCAATCGGGGCCATGATCTATCTGTTTTGGGGGCCGGATATGATTGACTGGTATGTGTCCGGCCTTGGCGGAATAAACTGACATGGAACTGGCTGTAATCTCCGATATCCATGCCAACACCGACGCCTTTCTGGCGGTTCTGGACGATATTGACAGAATCGGCGCAGATCGGCTGATCTGTCTGGGCGATACGGTCGGCTATGGTCCCGAACCCGAGGAATGCCTCAATCTTCTTGAAAACAGATCGATTCCCAGCCTGATGGGCAATCATGAATTGGCCATGATCCGCCCCAAAGTTCTGAAATGGTTTAATCCCACTGCAGAAGCGTCAATTGAAAAAACAAAGGAAATTCTGTCATCATCATGGTATTCCCGGCTGGAATCCCTGCCCAAATTCATGGTCACGGAGAATATGCGCTTTGTGCACGGATTTCCCCCTGATTCTCCCCTTGTGTATCTGTTTCAGGTTCCTCAACACGGTCTGATACAGGCATTTTCAACGCTTGAGGAGCGAATCTGTTTTGTCGGACATACCCATGTCCTGCGTCTGATTTCGTTTGACGGCAAAAGCGTCGTCACCACCCGGCTGAAAAATGACGTGTATCCATTGGACCCAACCCAAAAATACATCATCAATTCCGGGTCGGTGGGCCAACCCCGGGAAGGTGGTGTTTCGGCCAGATATGTCATATTCAATACGGATGATGACACGCTTCGTGTCCGTTTTGTCACCTATGATCCCCGACGTATCGCCGATAAAATTATCCACCTGGGGATGCCGCGGGTTCATGCGGAAAGGCTGCGGCCATGAAAAAAATCGGAAAATACCGGATCGCGGGTTTTCTGGGAAAAGGCGGCATGAGCCGGGTTTACCAGGTTCGTGTTCCGGTCATCGAAAAAACCGTTGCCCTGAAGCTGCTCTTTCCGCATCCATTTCTGGTGGATCTGATCGGAATGGAACAGATTGAATCCCTGTTTCTGTCAGAGGCCGTTATCATGGCCGGATTGCGGCATCCCCACATTCTGGAAATATGGGATTTTGATCGGGACGAGACCGGCAAACCATTCTACACAATGGCGTATTATTGTAACAATCTTGGCATGATGATGGGTGAAACCTATGACATTGAACAGCCGTCCCGAATCATTCCAACCGACAAGGCCATTTCGTATACCCGCCAAACCCTTTCCGGTTTGGCCTGTCTGCATCATGCCGGAATCATTCATCGGGACATCAAGCCATTCAATCTTCTGATCACCGATCAGGATACCATTAAAATCGGCGATTTCGGACTGTCCCGAACACGCGGTGAAACCTTCAGGGGGCCGGACAACCTGAAAGTCGGGTCTCCCTTTTATGCAGCCCCGGAGCAGGAAATTCATCCGGATGAGATTGGCTTCAATGCTGACCTGTATTCGGTTGGCATTACCCTGTATCGAATGCTCACCGGTATTTTACCGGGAAATCCGGTTCATCTCCCCAGCAGTCTGAATCCGGATATGGATGCCGTCTGGGATCGATTCATTGAAAAAGCAATTGACAGAAATCCCAAAGATCGGTTTCAGACCGCAACCGATATGATGTCCGGATTAATGGAAGCTGAAAAATCCTGGACGACGCGCAAAAACAGGGTCTGCCAACTGGAACCGTCCAATGATCGCCCGAAACCCCCGGCCTGTCCGAATGATCCGCCATCCATTCGGAAAACCGCTATCAAAATATCATCGGATGCCGCCCGGAAGCGCTTCAATCTGGATGCGTTGTGGCGCCCGGGATGTGTCTGGCCGAATGATTTTGTCATGATTGGCGAAAACCTGGTTCAGGATCGAACAACCGGGCGAATCTGGCAGTGGTCCGGTTCGCCCTACCCCCTGACCTGGCAGGATGCCATGTCCGCCATCGACTGTTTGAATGCCGATTTTTACGGCGGACGCAATGACTGGCGGTTGCCGACAGTGGATGAACTGATCACGCTGATGACCAAAACCCCTCAAGCCCGTGACCTGTGCATGCAACCCATTTTTGATGCCACACAAAAATGGCTCTGGAGTTCAGACAGACGAAGCTATACGGCTGCATGGTTTGCCAGCCTGGATCTGGGTTATGTGGGCTGGCAGGATTTCAGCAGCTTTTTTTATGTCAAAGCGGTCAGTAACTGAAGAAACCGGGTATGCCTGACGTCGTTCAAATATCCGGTTTAAGACTCTTGCCTGAAAACGGATTTTGTGTTATTTATCCGACCACGATTCGGGGCGTGGCGCAGCCTGGTAGCGCGCCTGCTTTGGGAGCAGGAAGCCGGAGGTTCAAATCCTCTCGCCCCGACCAGTTTTATCCCGGTTTTGTTTTGTTCAACCAGACCAGCATGCGCTCAAAACGCCACTGAAAATTCAAATTTATAAACCGATTGACCAGAAATATGATTCAATTTACACATAGCGCCGCATCCTTTTCTTGCCTGTCCAGCCTCCGGAGTCTTTCCAACGACTGACTGTCTTATCCGTTTTTATCGATAGCTTTCCAGATAAAGATTTTGGGTGCGTTATCGGTCGGGGATGTCCGCCAAAGGCCTATCCCCTCCCTGCTGTCTTCCCAAAATCGTTATCTGAAAAGCGATATCCGTACCACCCGCCATAGACTTTCAGAACATGATTTAGGCCAGGCCAGCGGGATAACGGTGTCCTGTTACCCTGTAACCACTGCCGGAACCGGTATTCATCATCAGCCACTATTCGGGGAGAGTTGATTGTCCATGACAATTTCAGGGATCTTCCTGTCATTTTTAAGCGGGTTTCTGCTGACAGCCGCTTTTCCCAAAATCGGAATATCGTGGATAGCCTATATGGCATTGGCGCCGGTCATGCTGGCAATCCGATCCGTCAGGCTGAAAACCGCTTTTCAGTATGGATTTTTGACCGGAATGGTGCATTATCTGTCACTGATGGTCTGGCTGGTGCATACTCTGGTTGAATTCGGTCACATTCCGGTCCTTGCGGCATGGGGAATTCTGATGCTGTTTACCGCTTATCTGGCCCTGTATCCGGCCCTGTTTGCGGTATCCTTCTGTTATTGTTTACAATTTCACCCATACGGGTTGATGATGCCCCCCCTGGTCTGGACCGGGCTGGAGTATATCCGGTCGTTTCTGATGACCGGCTTTCCCTGGGAGTTTCTGGGATATTCCCAGCATGCCCATCTGACCATCATTCAGATAGCCGATGTACTGGGTGTTTATGGCGTCTCGTTTCTGATCGTTGCGGTCAATATGACCATTTTTCTGATCATTCAATATGCCGTAAACCGAAAATCGGCTACCGGCAGCCAGCATCGCCAGATAGCAGTTACCGCTTCATTGATAACTGCGATACTGGTGATTCATGTTTGGGCATATGGAGATTGGCGAATTCGCTGGATCCATGAAATCGTGAGAAAATCACCCACAATCCGCACTGCCGTCATTCAGGGAAATATTGACCAGGCCATAAAATGGGATCCGGCCCATCAGGTCTTGTCCCTGAAAAAATACCTGACATTATCCAGGCAGACCCTGCCGGACAGGCCGGAGCTGATTGTCTGGCCGGAAACCGCCGCCCCGTTCTATTTCATGCACAACACCGAATTGACGCAAATGCTCATCGATGGCGTGAGAGACACCGGGACCGGTTTTCTTTTTGGCAGTCCATTTGTCATACCGGAAAAATCCGATTATAAATATTATAACAGTGCATTCGTGATGACACCGGAAGGCGATATATCCGGACGCTATGACAAGACGCATCTGGTTCCGTTCGGAGAGTATGTGCCATTTCAAAAATGGCTGCCATTTATCGGAAAACTGGTCGAATCGGTTGGCGATTTTCAAACCGGAGACGCAGGACGAACCCTGTTGTACAACAATGTCCGATTGGGCGTTCTGATATGTTATGAACAGATTTTTCCGGCGCTATCCAGACAGATGGCGCAAAATGGTGCGGACATGCTGATCAGCATGACCAATGATGCCTGGTATGGCAGAACCAGCGCACCATATCAGCATTTTTCCATGGCTGTATTTCGGGCGGTTGAAAATCGGCGCGCCGTTGTTCGGGCCGCAAATACCGGCATCAGCGGATTTATCGATCCCACCGGAAACGTTCTGGCCGCATCCGATATCTATACCGACGCCGCGATCAGCCAAACCATTCCCCTTTTACCGGCCAAAAGCATCTACACCCGCTTCGGGGACATGTTTGCGATGGGTTGCCTGATTTTTTCCGCAATTTTCTGGATGGCTTCCAAAACCATTTTGCAACACACAACACAAACAAAGGAGAAGGCATCATGAGTGTTGAAATTAAACAGACGATCAAAGAAATGGCTCAAAAAATAGAACCATTAAAGGGGTATCTTTGACATCATCGGCAAGGAAAGACGACTGAAGGAAATCGAGGCCATGCTGGGGGCCCAAAATTTCTGGGACAATCCGGAAAAAACCGCTCCGATCCTGAAAGAAAGATCCCTGTTGACCGATCAGGTGGATGGGTATCACAAGCTGTGCCACGATCTGGAAGAAACGGAACTGTTATATGACCTGGCCATGGATGAATCCGATCCGGACAGTCTGGGTGAGGTCAGCAGACAACTGACGGATATCGAGACCCGTATAACGGAAATGTCCCTCAGTCTGATGCTGGATGGCGAAGACGATCAGAACAATGCGATCGTTTCGATCACACCGGGCGCTGGCGGCACCGAAGCCCAGGACTGGTCGGAAATGCTGTTCCGGATGTATGCCCGATGGATTGAGCGGAAAGGTTTCCGGATGGATCTTCTGGACTATCAGCCGGGAGATGAGGCCGGAATCAAGGGTGTCACATTCACGGTTTCCGGAAAATATGCCTATGGCTATTTAAAATCCGAAAACGGGGTCCACAGACTGGTTCGAATATCGCCGTATAACGCCAATGGAAAACGTCAGACATCATTTTCGTCGGTTTTTGTTTATCCGGAACTGAGCAATGAAATTGTCGTGGATATCGATGAAAAAGATCTGCGGATCGATGTGTTCCGATCCAGTGGCGCCGGCGGACAGCATGTCAACAAAACAAGCAGTGCGGTTCGAATCACCCATCTGCCATCGGGCATTGTGATCAACTGTCAGCAGGAGCGTTCCCAGCACCGGAACAAGGACATGGCCATGAAGGTATTGATGTCCCGGCTGCATCAACTGGAAAAGCAGAAGCAGGATACCAAACTCCAGGAAATGCATGACAGCAAGGACGAAATTGCATGGGGCCGGCAGATTCGATCCTATATCCTTCACCCTTACCAGATGGTCAAGGATCATCGGATCGATCTGGATATCGGCAACGCGGCCAGCGTTCTCGATGGCGGACTGGATCCGTTTATTGAAGGCGTACTCCTGGCCGGCAAGTCCCAGATTGTCAAGTTGTAACCGTGATGATCGTTTCGGCCATTGATTGAAATTATTAAATGCCCCCCTCTACCATGGTTCCCGGGCTGGCGCCCGGGAACCGGTATCCCTGCAATCGACACAGCTAGCCCTCCAAAAACATCCGGCAATGCAACCCACCCTGGTTTAAGATTCAACATTCCTGAACGCGGGAAATTCCTTTTTCAGACACATCCTGACCCCTTTGTAAGAAAATTTCTGATACCAAAATCATAATTGTACCGATTTGACAGCTTGCAGACAAACGTGTACACCTGTAATCAGAAAAAAATATTATTTTATCCTGTTTTCTGAATGGGAATTATTTACTGGTTCAGAAGAAACAGCCGGATGCAAAGGGGGTGATCGGGTTTTACTGCTGGATTCGAAAAGATGTATCAAGTTAACAATCCATAACGTGCAGAAGGAGGACTGAAACATGAAAAAATTGGCTATTGCGATGATGATTTTGGGAATATTGATCTTTTCGGTTGCCGGTGTCATGGCCCAGGACAAGACCAACTGGCCCAAAGGTGTCACAATTGGAGCGGCACCTGTTGGCGGAACCTATTATATCTGGGGCGGTGGGTTTGCGAAATTGCTTCACGAAAAATTGGGGGTTCAGGGCAATGTGGAAGTCACTGGCGGACCGGTTCACAACACCCAATTGGTAGATGCCAAAAATCTGGATTTCGGCATGGTGACAGCCGCTCCGGTCTATGAGGGATGGACTGGTGAAGGCTGGGCCAAAGGCAAGAAACATCAAAATGTCCGTGTGATTTTTCCCATGTATGCCACCTGGTTCCAGATGTATGCAGAAGCCAAAAAGGGAATCAAAAGCCTGAAGGATCTGGAGGGGAAAAGTGTTGGTGTTGGTCCGACCGGTGGGACGCCGGCCACATACTGGCCCAAAATTCTGGAAATAAACGGGATCAAAGCCGGACGGATTGTCAATGCCGGCTCAGCCGATCTCAACTCCCAGTTGAAAGACGGCATGCTGGATGCCAACAGCCAGGCCGTAGGGTTGCCATGGGTGACCGTTACAGAGGTCGAAACCACGCATGATGTCAATCTGATACCCATCAGCAAAGCAGAAGCCGAGAAATTCATCGCCCAGTATCCACTGTTCGCAACCGGTGTCATTCCCAAAGGCACCTATAAATCCAACAAGGATCAGGATATCGAAACCCTGTCAATATGGAATTATATGACGGTTCACAAAGACACTGCGGATGATTTTGTCTATGAAGTCGTCAAGAAAACCTTTGAAAATGTGGATATTCTGATTGCAGCACACAACTCGGCCAAGGAAGTCAAGGCCGAGGCCATCTTAACCAGCCCGATCCCGCTTCATCCTGGCGCTGTAAAATATTACAAGGAAATCGGAATCACCATTCCTGACAAACTGATCATGAAATAATACAGATGATTATGACGACGGCGCCTAGGCGGGAGCCGTCGTTTGACTGTTGAACCAGGAGACAAGACAATGACTGACGTGCAGGTTGTTGATATCAAAGAAGTTGAAAAAAAGCTTGAAGCGATGAAGATCAAGGATATCGAGGTTTCCGGAGGCCGGGAACTGAAAGGATTCTGGAAAAATGCCTTTTTCGTCATCAGCCTCGCCATGAGTCTTTTTCATATTTATGTATTGACCATCCGGGCCATTGATCCCTGGTATTTTCGAACCATGCATGTCGTATTTGCCGGCGTTCTGATTTTTGCCTGGTTGCCGGGTTGGAAAAAAGCCTCGCTTGAAAAGGTGGAATGGCTGGATTATGTGTTCATCCTGTTGATCATCGCACCTGCCGTTTACATCTTCATGGATTTTGAAGACTGGATCAATCGGGTCGGGGTCGTGCCGACAGACTGGGATTTTGTTTTTTCCCTTTGCTTTGTCGTTGCCATTTTTGAAATGACCCGAAGAACCACCGGGCCGCCATTGGCCATTTTGTCCGCAATTTTTATTCTGTACGGCCTGTTCGGCAATTATATGCCTGGCCTCTTTTATCACAAGGGATATTCATTTTATCGCCTGATCACGTATCTGTTCAGCCTGGAAGGCATCCTCAGTCTGCCAATCCTGGCATCTGCCCATTATATATTTCTGTTCGTACTCTTTGGCGCATTTGTGGAGGCATCCGGGGCAGGCAAATTTTTTGTGGATTTTGCCCGGTCGATCGCTGGTGGTTTTCGTGGGGGACCAGCCAAGGTTTCCATTGTATCCAGCGCACTGATCGGCACATCGTCCGGTTCATCGGTTGCCAACGTGGTGGTGGATGGTGTATTCAACATTCCGCTGATGAAGGCCAGCGGCTTTCGGCCGGCTGTTGCCGGAGCTGTGGAAGCCATGAACTCGACCGGTGGGCAGATCGTTCCGCCGGTCATGGGCGCCGGCGCGTTTTTGATGGCGGAAATCCTGGCTGTCCCCTATGCAACCGTTGCACTTGCAGCCATTATACCGGCAGTTCTTTATTACGCAGCCGCCTACTTCATGATCGATTTTTATGCGGCGGCCGAAAATCTGAAAGGCGTGGATCGCAGCGAACTGCCTGTTTTTTCAAAGCTTATGAAAGAGCAGGGATATTTGCTGGTTCCGATAATTGTTCTGCTGTTCTGCCTGATGGTGTTGATGTACTCGCCATACCGGTCTGCCATGTATGCCATATTTACATTGATTATTGTGAGCTGGGCCAAAAAATCCACCCGCATGGGGTTCACCAAAATTATAAAGACCCTGGCTCAGGGCGCTCGGGGATCCATTGAAATCGCGGCAACTTGTGCGGCTGCCGGTATCATTGTCGGTGTACTGACCCAAACCGGTCTGGGCATGAAGTTTGCCATGATCATCATCAATTATTCAGGCGGTAACCTGTTGATTGCCCTGATTTTCACCATGCTCATTGCCATCATTCTGGGGATGGGTATGCCGACCACAGCAGCATATGCCATCTCCGCTTCAGTTCTGGCGCCGGCTCTCATTCAACTGAAGATTGCGCCGATTGCCGCCCATCTGTTTATTTTTTATTTTGCTTGCCTGTCAGCCCTGACACCTCCGGTTGCACTGGCATCGTTTTCCGCGGCGGCCATTGCCAATGCCAAGGCCTGGGATGTGGGCTGGCAGGGCATGCGGTTCGCCATTGCCGGTTTTTTGATTCCGTTCATGTTTGTATTTGGGCCGGCCATGGTATTGATCGGAACGCCGACTGAAATTGCCATGTCGGTTGTGACTGGAATCATCGGGTGTATGGCACTGGCCGGTTCCATTCAGGGGTATTTCATGTATCATGCCTCCATGATCGAACGGATCATTTTGTTTATTGCTTCCCTGTCGCTGATCAAGCCGGGCCTGATGACCGATCTCATCGGCTTGACATTGCTGTTGATCATCGGGGGAATCCAACTGGCCAGAAAGAAAAAAGCCGTATTGGCGTGATGGAAAAGGATGACTCATGAATATTTATAAAATAGCCGTTGTTCCGGGTGATGGCATCGGAAACGAGGTGGTGGCAGAAGGCATCAAATGTCTGAATGCGCTTGCCGATGTTCATGGTGGACTACAATTTGAATTCAAATTTTTTCGTTGGGGCAGTGATCGTCATGTGAGCTATGGGGCGATGATGCCAAAGGATGGCCTGAGCATTCTGAAAGATTTTCAGGCCATTTATCTGGGAGCGGTAGGAGATCCCAGGCTTCCGGATGATGTTACCCTGCATGGATTGCTTCTGCCGATCAAAATGGGATTTGATCTGTACACCGGACTTCGACCGGTCCGTCTGCATGATGGCGTGTCTTCGGTGTTGTCCGGCATGAATCCGGGGGATATCGATATTGTGGTGGTCCGGGAAAATACCGAAGGTGAGTATTCGAATGTGGGTGGCATTGTCGGATATCAGAATCATGCACTGGCAGTCCAAAGCAGTATCTTTTCCCGTCACGGTATCGAGCGGATCATCCGATATGCATTTGAATACGCTAAAAATCATGGCCGCAAAAAAGTGACCTCCATCACCAAATCAAATGCCCAGCGGTATGGCATGGTGTTGTGGGATACCATTTTTCGGGAAATCGCTGCCGAATATCCGGATTTGCAGAACGAGTCCAAGCTGATTGATGCGGCCTGCATGGATGCGGTCCGAAATCCCAAAGGCTATGATGTGATTGTCGCCTCGAATCTGTTTGCGGATATCCTGTCCGATCTGACCGCGGGGATTACCGGGGGAATGGGATTGGCGCCGGGTGGCAGCTTTAACCCGCTTGACAAATCCGTGCCCGGTCTGTTTGACCCGGTTCATGGATCAGCCCCGGATATTGCAGGCAAAGGCCTGGCCAATCCCATTGCCGCAATTCTGACTGCCAAAATGATGCTTGATTTTCTGGGTGAGGCGGAAGCCGCTCAGAAAATTACCGATGCCGTCAAACGTCACTTGGCTGAACGTCGCATTCGCACCCGTGATCTGGGCGGTAGCGCCGGAACACAGGATGTCGGGGATGATATTGCCAGGATTATTTCTGGAAAATGAAGATATGCATTTCACGGTCACCTACTGCCAGTTTATAACCCTCATCCGCCCCACTCCCACTGTGGAGAGGGGCGTTCGTTTACCGGACAGGCACATCCCCACAGGTTTACATATAAAATCGCTTGACAAGCGGGTTTTGCTTCATTAATGATAAAAACAACTGGTTGCCCCTTCTATTTTTCCTGATGACGTATTGTTTTCTACTCTACTGAGCACCGGATCATTTCAACTTCCCAACACAACCGCATTCATTTCCGGGCGCAATGTCCGGCAGATAATGCGCCTTTCATGCCTTTTTGAAGCCGGTCCTGCCGTTTCTGGCCGGGCCTGTCAACCAATCATTATGATTACGCAAAGGAGGAAACTATGGGAGAAAGTGTGTACAAGGTCGTCGAACTGGTTGGAACCAGTGAGATATCATGGGAGGACGCAGCAAAAAAAACCATCGAGACCGCATCCAAAAGCCTGAGGGAACTGCGGATTGCCGAAGTCACGAAGCAGGATTTAAAGGTTGAAAACGGAAAGGTAACTGCATATCGTACGCGTGTCAAATTGTCATTCAAATATGAGTCATAGTTGCCATTACACAAAAAGAGGGCGCCCGGTATACGTTTCGGGCGCCCTCTTCCGGTTTGGAGGAAAAAGGAGATAAAGGATTAAGGGTTAAAATAATATCCGTGATCAGTTTTCAGGAGCAGGCGGTACCATCCCTCCGCCGCATCCTCTGCCGTGTTTGCCGGCCATCATGCCGCCTTTTTTCATCATGCCCTGGCCTGCATAAGGATTGATTTTTTTCATTTCAATCATGTGGGCGATCCGCTTCTCGTCAAATTGGGCTTCCAGGGTGGAAACGTCTTTCTGTAATGCGGTTGCCGTAGCCAGATCCGGCGCTTTCTTGGCCATTTCCGCCTTCAGCGCCATTTCTTTTTCCATGATCTGCTGTCTCAGATCCTGAGTGGCTGTCATGAATGCGTTTCGTTCATCATTCAATTTTTTAACCTGCTCATCGGTTAAATTGCCCATTCCTCCGACCATCGGGCAATCGCCTGACTTCATGCCCATTCCCGCACCGGAGCCCTTGCCCATACCCGGGCCTGCAAATGCGGCGGTTCCCGCAATCATCAGCCCAATCAGGGAAAAGACCAGCACCTTCTGTAACGAACTCATTGTTTTCATGTTAACCTCCATTATGGTGTAAGTGAATTGAAACAAGCATTTTTTGTTTCTGTTTGTTTTGATATAAAGCAAAACTCATGCCAAGTCTTAAAGATGTGCCTATTATTATTTATATAATTGATATTCCATATAAAAATGGATTAATTTCAGGCCGGATGGTTGTTTGCCCGGATAGATGTCTTTTTTGGAGTGGATACATTGGATACAGAACAACGTGGTCTTGCGAATAGTTGGATACTATTTACACAGATCAATCCGTCGTCAGGATTTCGGAGATGTGGAAACCTGGATATGGAACAGATCCATCAATGCCTCCGGCCCCTGAATCAGGGATGTCAGCAATCCGTCTTTCAAAAAAACCGGCCGGGTTGGCGTTGATGTGAACTGGATAAATGTGGGCTGTTCAACAAACTGCCTCAGGGCTGTCAGTGCATTTTTCATCGATTGGGTCTGACTGTTTTTCATTTTTTCATCGATCTGGTGAATCAGGTCATCTGTGATTTTGGTGGTCGGGACGTTTGATAAACGGGAATATGCCGCCAGTGACCGCTGACAGAACGATTGATCCGAATAGGATATTTCTGCATGACTCAAAGCGGTATTCTGGAATGCATTCAGGGCGGCAAACGGATTACCGGCAACTTTTTCCAGATCGGTCGGGCTGAATCCGTTCAGTTTCAGACTGATGGTTACATCAAACGCATTGGATACCCCCAGAGTTGCTTTTTCCAGACTGATCTGGTTCTGATTGCGGTCGTAGCGGTAATGGCCTGTCAGATGCCCTTCGATACTGTCATAGCCCATTTCGCTCAAAAGCGGTTTCACCGGCTGTAATGCAGAATGTTCTGAAGGCAAGTGAATCCCCGTGACCGCGATAAGGCGGTCTTCAATATCGGTATTTGACCGGTTGTTTTTTACAGTCATCCGGTCGATCTGAATTGAATCCGCTGTAACAAAAAGTTTGACCAGAATATCGGAGAGCGTAATTTTTCGATCGATCAGGGATACACGTAATTTCTGATAGCTCAGTTCACGGATCAGGTGAGACTGACTGATGGCTTTTTCAATCTCGGCAGTGGCATCATGCTCAAGATATAGCGTGATTCCGGTATAGGCAACTGCAGCCAGAATCAGCAGCCCGGCAATAACAATGGGCAGCCATTTTTTCATATTCATCCGGATTCCTTCATTGATTACCACTGGCTTCAATCGTATAATACCTTCATAAGAAACAGCCCATGAGCCGGGGCTGTTGTTCCGGCCTGCCTGCGGTCACCGGACGAGAGAATCTGTCCGATCCGGTCAGGCTGAAATCTTCCGGTTCCCACATCCACCAGTGTCCCCACAATGTTTCTGACCATGCATCGCAGAAAACCGTTGCCAAGGACTTCGATAACCAGCTTTCCCCCATTTTCAATCCGGATTGTCGCGTCAAAAATGGTTCGAATCGTGTGTGTCCGGGTGCTTCCCGTGCTTTCAAATGCTTTAAAATCATGCGTTCCAACCAGCGTTTTCAATCCGAGCGCCATGTGATCCGTATTCAGATGTCTTTCGATATGCCAGACATACTGCCTGCCCAGAGCTATGGGAACAGGATCATTGAGAATATGATAATGATAGATTTTTCCCCTGGCATCATAGCGAGCATGGAATGAATCGGGTGCCTCAGCACATTCCCGGATCACGATATCATCCGGCAGCAGGGAATTGAGACCCCGCTGAAGTTGTGCCGGCAACAGGCGGGTTTGGCAGTGAAAATGGGCTACCTGACCTCTGGCATGAACGCCGGAATCGGTTCTGCCGGATGCGATCAGGGTGATTGGTTTTTGCACCAGAATCTGAATTGCTGTCTCGATCTCGGACTGAATGGTGGCGGCATCTGCCTGACGTTGCCAGCCATGATATCCGGAGCCGTCATATTCAATGGTCAACCGGAAATTCGTCATGCCTACAGCCGATCACACCGGACATTCATCAACAACTCTTCCAGATCGTCATCCATCAGTTCCTGAAATTCTTTCAGAAAATACTCCCTGCCGCAGAACCTGCAGCGCATCAGGGTCTGCCGTCAGGTGGTTCGAATATCCAGCCGCCCCCCGCAGGACAGGCATCGTCCGGAAAATGTCGGCTTCATGAGGGATCACTTTCCGGGTGCAGGTCATAAAGGGTTTCATCCCGTGTCGGCATGGCGCGGAGCCCGCCTGATCTGGCACCTTTCTTCCCGGGCAGGAGAAAGGGCTCTTCATCTGACATGATATCTCCCAGTTCGGCTTCAATCTGATCCGGATCTTCGCCGTTTTCCATCCTTCGCAGGGCCTCCTGCATGCCGTTGCCCAGCTCGATTCCGGTCATATCCGTCAGTTTTTTCATCAACTGGGCAGCCTGGCGGGGATTATTCTCATCAATATGTTCCGCCTCACTGGCCAGCATGTTCATGGCCTGTTCCATTTTACTTTCATCAAATGGGAGATCATCCATGCCGCCATCTTCTTTGGCCCGGCCGGTTACGGCAAATGGCGACATTTTTCTGGACAGAACCCGGGTGTTGCATCTGGGGCAATTGGGTGCAGTTTCGGTATCGATGCGTCTGGAGAAAAAATTGAAGATAATGTTGCAGTCCTGACAGAAAAATTCATAAATCGGCATAATTCAGTTCCCTGTTCGATAGCGTTCAAGATAATGATCAAAGTCAATATCCTTTCGAATGCCAATCCGGGTCAGCGCGAAATCATATCGGACCGGATCATTCGGATTCAATCCGGCAAAGGCAGCCGTAATTTCAAGTGCGGTACGCAGATCTGCCTGCTTTCGGGCAGAAAATCCCAGGTGGTTGCCAATTCTGTGCATATGGGTATCCAGCGGTACGATCAGCCTGCTGGCCGGAATCTCCGGCCATCCGCCGGGATCGACGGCATCACATCGAACCATCCATCTCAAAAACAGATTCAGCCGTTTACACGCACTTCCCCGCTGCGGCAGAGGCAACAGATGTCCCAGGTCATATCCATATGACAGGGCTTCACAAAATCGAATCTGGGCTGGAATCAGAAGATCATCGGATGACCGGTATCCATTTAAAAAACAGGCATACAGGCTGCCATATTCCTGAATGACCCGTTTGATGGCAGACAGGAGGTCAATCAGATCGGTGTCACAGGCAAACCGGTGGCAAAAGCCCTGAAACCGGGCTTTCAATTCGTTTCTGGAAACCGAAAGCAAAAAATCATGGGGTGATGGCCCCATGACATCCAGCACAGTCGCAACGCTTTTCAAAATCTGGGCGACCCGGCCATAAGCCAGGCTGGATCCGATAAACCCGGCAATTTCACGATCTTTGAGACATTCATAGCGATACAGAAACTCAAGTGGATCCGGATGCACCATTTCCCGGCGATTGACGGCGATGTACAGATCCTCCAGCCAGGCCTCAATATGATGCGGTAATGGTGAAACCGGGATTGTTCGGTCCGGCGCCATTGGCTGTTTTATGGTATCGGAATGCACTGATCAGGCTAAAAAGGGATATCATCGTCGCCAGGCGGCGGCGGTTGATTTTTCATCCCGCCACCATAGTTTCCGCTACCACCGCCAGCGCTTGGACCGGGAGCACTCCCGCCGCCATATCGTTGTCCATGATCATAATCCGAATTGGGGGCTCTTCTGGATTCGGCGGGTGCTGATCCATCCCTGGAACCCAGAAACTGAACATCGGCTGCCACAATTTCAGTGGTGTATCGTTTCACACTGTCTTTGTCCACCCACTCGCGGGTTTGAATCCGGCCCTCTATATAAACCTGCTTTCCTTTGGACAGATATTCTCCGCAGATTTCAGCCAGCTTCCGATACGCAACAATCCGATGCCATTCCGTTCTTTCTTTTTTTTCTCCTGTATTTTTGTCTTTCCACTCTTCAGATGTGGCCACCGAAAAATTGGCAATAGCGGTCCCGTCAGGCGTATATTTTAGTTCCGGATCCCGACCCAACCGACCGATAATAATCGCTTTGTTAACGCCGCTCATGGCATTCCCCTTTGAAAATAAGGTTTAAACAGATGAAGTAAATCTTCAGATCAAAAACATATCGTTTTGGTAAATGGTTATTCGGCTAAATACAAAAAAGCGGGAACAAAGTCAAACGGTGCAGCACCTGAGAATTTTCCACGGTCAGTCACCGATGAATTTATCGTCAGTGAGGCCATTCGCGGCCGGCACGATCCGCGATGATTGGACTTAAAAGATCTTGAAATTATATGAAATCAGGTGTATATGGCAGCACTTGAATTTCTGGATCTTCCGGCCTCTGATGGACAGGCATTCGGGCCAGTCCGCAGTTCAAATCCACACACAGTCAAATGGTGTCATTTTCCATGTCGGTCATTTTTCAAACCACGCTGTTACTGGTCGCATCCAATCTGTTCATGACGTTTGCCTGGTACGCCCATCTGAAAAATATGAGCGGCAACCGCTGGTATGTCGCCGCCCTGATCAGTTGGGGCATTGCCCTGTTTGAATACCTGATTCAGGTTCCGGCCAACCGGATCGGCTACACCCAACTGTCTTTGCCCCAGCTCAAAATTCTTCAGGAAGTGATTACGCTTTCCATTTTTGCGCCCTTTGCAATTTTTTACATGAATCAGCCACTCAAGCTGGATTATCTGTGGGCCGGACTGTGTCTGATGGGCGCGGTGTATTTCATTTTCCGGTCCTGACCCAAATCGCCAGAAATCGGAATTTTCCTGGAGATGTCACAGAAAAAATGGGTTTGTGACGTTGCAAAATCAGGCAGCCATCAGCAGAATCATTCCAATGACAACGGATGACCCGATACCGATGGGAATGGTCCATCTGAGAATATCGCCTTCTTTGCCAACAGCGTCACACATGGGGGCTGCAATGGCGATTTTGAATGGAGATGAAATGGATCCGATCGAGGCGCCCACAGCCAGCCCCGCCGACAGCCATGCCGGAGACACCCCAAGCAGTCCTGCCGCCTGAATCTGAAGCTGACCAAACAGCATCAGGGATGCCACCCCATATCCGGTCAAAAATGTGCCCACCCACCCCAGGATGGGGACGAAAACCGGATAAAAACTACCGGTGTATTGCTTCAGTCCTTCTGAAAGCAGATAAGGGATGTGCAGATTCTGATCCAGATTGAGAAAATTGTCGCTGTATCCGGAATAGGCGATAATCTGCCCCATTGCGCCAAAAAGCGCCATTGACAAAGAGGCCCGCCATCCTTTTCTGAAACCGGCGTGGATCACCTGCACGACCTGCCGCCGGTTCAGTCGGAACAGTCTGGCGGTCAGCCCGGATGCCAGAAACAGGTACAGATATGCGGAAAACAATGGTGTCAGGGTAATTGTATGTACGGGAATGATCCGAAAAGAAAAGCGAAGCTGTTCAAATGTCACTGTTTTCAATATGGGGACGGTATTGACCAGAAGAAGGGCGGCCATCATGAAGGCAAACGGTGACAGATCCAGCCATATCTGACGGCTGACAGCCATCTTTCGAAGGCCCACCCGAATCAGAATCAGGATGAGCCCCAGTCCGCCGATCATTCCGGACAGGGATGGTCCGGCCAGATAAACCGTTGCCAGTGCAATGCCGGATACGATCAGGCCCGATCCCAGGGAGAGCAGCAGTTGGTGACCGAATTCCATTCCGTCATCTTCGGATCCCCTTAAAAGAAACGGGATGCAGGCTGCCATCATCAGGGTGGCCGGTATCGAAAGCCACGCCACGGGCACTGCCAGCGCCTGGATCGACAATCCCGTAATCAGGGAGTGAACGGCAATGATCATGCCGGATAATTCCAGGGTCATCATGCCGGCATATCCAATGATGGACAGAGCCGCAGAACCGACCGGCAAAACTCCACCGGCCCGCAGCATGGGGGCGACCACCGGCTCGGCAATTACGCTGGCGCCTTCCATGAAATTGCCAACACCCATGGTGATCAGCAAATTTCGAAGAAACGAACTGGTGACGCCCTGCATGAACCAGTTGACAATCCGGGTCAGTGATCCCGTGGCCATCAGCAGTTGACTGAGAAGAATGCCGGCAAATATGACCATAAGAAGGGGAAGCGTTGTAAAAACACCATCCACAGCCGCCAACACCGTAACCCCGATCGGGGTGTGAAACACCCAAACAGCCAGAAACAGGCTGTACAGGGCGCCATAAACCGACAGTGACAATGCCGATTGCTTGAACCCCACCGCCAGCAGGGTCAAAACCAGAACCGGAGACCAGCTCCACAGAAACAGGCCGGTGTCTGTCATGGGCGTATTTTCCGATTATACACAGAGATCAAGGCCGCGGCCATTTTTCAGATTGACCAGCCCGTCTTCGCAGATACGCAGATAGGGAATGGCGGCAGTTGTCAGGGTTACCAGTGTCAGAAGCGGATCACGGAAGACAACCCCCATACCGGTCAGTATCCTTTTGATATGTTCCTGAGAATCAGCCATTTCTCCTGCAGATGACAGGGACATGATCCCCAGGATCGGCAGGGCCAGCTCGGCCAGAATTTTCTCCTGGTTGCAGACAACAGCCCCTCCATGGAGTTCCCGAATGCGGTTGACTGCCGCAGCCATATCGGCATCGGAAACCCCCACCACAATGATATCGGATGTATCCCATGCCGCGCTGCACGCAAACGCGCCGGATTTGAGACCAAACCCCCGAATGAATCCAACACCTGTTTTGCCCGGATTATGGGTTCGGTCAATGGCGGCAACCTTGATGATATCCCGATCCACGTCCGGCAGAATCTGACCGACCTTTACCGGCATGAGCATATGCTGTTCCTGTGTCACCAGATCCGTGATCTGATCGATGACCCGGATGGTGACGTCATTGATCGGTTCTGTAATGGTGACCCGAAAATCCGATGGTTTGACCGTATCGGTCAGATGGATACTGTTTCTGCTGGCAACTGAAAATTCGTGGAATCGGGGCTCAACCATCAATCTGCTGTTTTCGACAATCACCTGGCCCCGGCTGATCACGGTTTCCGGTTTGATGACATCGGGTTCCGGAATGAGGACCATATCGGCCTGCCTCCCCGGCGCAATGCCGCCGATGAGATGATCCAGGCCGAAATGCTCCGCGACATTCAGGGTCGCCATCTGAACCGAAGTCACCGGGTCAAATCCACAGTCAATGGCTTTCTGAACAATAAACTCAAGATAGCCTTTTTCGATAAGATCTGTTGGTGTGACGCCATCCGAGGTCAGAATCAGTCGCCTGAGCGAAACGCCCATGTTCCGGATTCTGGAAATTTCATGCAGGTCCCGCCGGATGCTGCCTTCCCGAATCATGACATAAAGCCCCTGTCGAAGCCGGGTCAATACCTCTTCCGCGGTAATGGGTTCATGACAGGAAGATATGCCTGCAGCGGCATATGCTGCCAGTTTTTTTGCATTGACGCCTGCAGAATGTCCTTCCAGTCGTTTCCCGGCCATAAGCGTTTTCTCAAACAGCGGTAAAAACCGTTCCGGTTCCTGAAGCACAGCCTGCCAGTACGACTCCCCCATCCCGATCACCCGATCCTGGCTCAGCAGTCTGTCCAGATCGGCCTGAGAAATACCTCTGGCGGTTTGACTGATAGATGCCACGGCCGGTGCGGTAAACCACACCTTGACGGGTTGATTGGAAAGCGAGTCCATAAAATCCATTACACCGTCATATCCCCCAACCGGATACGCTTCCATGGTCTCGGTAATGATGGATGTCGTGCCGCTTTTCATGGCAAATGGCAAAAATGCGGCCGGACCCAGCATCCACGCCAGATGGGTATGCCCTTCGATAAATCCCGGAATCAGGGTTTTTCCATCCGCATCCATGACAATCGTCTGGTCCCCGATCATATCCTGAACAAATTCACCAACACGGGCAATCAATTCTCCTTTAATGCCGACAGCGGTATTGTTCAGGATTTCACCTGTATAGACATTCATCAATCGCGCATTGATGATCACCCTGTCCGCTTTTTCAACACCCAGGGCGGTTTGGATCAACTGCATGGAATTGCGGCCTGCCATCAGGCATGGGGAGTTGGTTGACTTCATTGTGGAAAACTCCTGTTGTTTTTCAGGTTTTGATCCGTCTTTCGTAAATATACAGGTATTCAGAATGACGGAACCTTGTCTCATTTTTTGATCGACCTGATTTTTATTTCAGCCTCCCGGGCCAGATCTGTAGACGGTGCAAGGGCAACAACTTTTTGAAATGCCCCGATTGCCTTGTCCGGTTTACGGTTTTCCATATACGCTGAACCCAGATCATACCAGATATCCGCGGCCTGGGGCGCATTTTTCACCCCATCCTCCAATAATGATATGGCGGAAGTCAATTTACCCTGAGCCATGTGGGTTTTGGCAAGGCCTTTCAGGGCTATCGGAAATCCGGGCAAAATTTTCAGAGCCTCATGAAAATAGGATTCAGACCGGTCATAGTTCTGTTTATGGTAATAACAACTTCCCAGATTGGTCAGCGGATAATGAGGGGTGGCATAAAGAAGATCATTGGTAATGGCCTCAAAACAGGATATGGCTTTGTCATAGTCTTTCATGTTCATGTACACCGTACCCAGGTTGTTCATGGCCGGTGCATAATCCGGCTTCAGTTGAATCGCTTTCTGAAAATATCCGATTGCGGTTTCGGGTTTGTTTTTGGCCAGATAAGCCAGTCCCAGATCGTTTTGAAGAAATGGATCGTCGGCATAAATTTTTTCTGCATTAAAAAATTCTTTCAGTGCGGCTGTCACATTGCCCTGGGCCAGATAGGCCTCGCCCAGATTGCGATAGGACGCACTCTGTTTTTGAGTTTCCTTGAGATTCGCCGCGCACGATGTCAGCATCCAAAAAAATGCTGCAAAACAAATCAGAACGGGTTTGTTGCACATAATGACCCTTTTTGAACATGGGGGGGAACAATCACCTCAAGACCATCCTGTATCAGGGCATTGGCCGCGTTCTGATCCAGGGGTTGCATCAGGACCAGTTTATCCGGAAAATTTGTCCTGACAATCTGGAAGCCGGGTAATCCGGAAGGATTGGCCGGATAGGGATGAATGGTGATCGATGGACTTCTGGATTTGTTGATGGCAATGAACAGTTTTTCTATAATAACTGTTTCCGTATCCGAATTTTGAATGGGCGCCAGGTTGAAACCGCTGGATTGAAGCGCGGCTTCGGCATCGCCGGAAAAATGACCAAAGTCGAACACAACCGGTATCCCGTCCGGAATATCGATCAGGTTGGCCAGGGTGGTTATCTGAACACCCGCATAGGGGAAACTGATTTCCACCTGGGGATGCCAGGCCAAACCCAGGCTTGAGATGATTGCTTCCACAAAACGTTTCGGGGAATTGGCATGGATACAGATGATGCGGCCGGGTATCTTGTCCCCGGCTGCCGGTGCTGGTGGAACAGATATTTTTTCATGATACATTTCGGGGACCGTCGGCCGGATTCTGGCCTGAATCGCCTGAAGAATGCGGTCCATGTCTGTCGGCAAAGACAGATCTATTATGAAGAGTTTGGGCCAGTATCGCTCTATGGTCAACAGTTCGGCGGACGGAATACCGCTATCCAGATTGAACAGTATCCGATAGCCATCCCGTAAATCCATCATGGGGAATTGTCTGAGATCCAGTTGGAAATCCGGCAAACCGTCCCGGGGGAAAAAAAAGTCTCCCGTCTGAAATAATTTGGCATGAACTACGTTTGCGGCCTGCTGAAACGGATTTTCGATTTTTGTCGGTCGATGTTGTAACGGGGCCGGCTGCGCAACGGATATGTTGATTCGTTGGCCGGGATAAATCCGGTTGATATCCGTTACCAGGGGATTCTGGATTTGAAACCGCTTCAGTATCTCCTGCAGCCTGCTTTTTCCATGAAACCGGATCAGAATGGTGGACAGGTTGTCACCAGGCTGCACAATATAATCACGCGTTTCATCTGTGGACGGGATGACACCGGCTTCGGATATCGTGACCAGAGGAAGGGTGACAATCCCGTCCGTCAGATCCGGATAGATATCGGATGAGACAAACCGGAGCGGAATGAGAATTTCCTGACCTGGCTGAATGGCATCGATGTTCTGAATTCCGGGATTTATCCGGTGGAATAATTTCAAAAAATCGGAATAATCCACAATGGCCAGCTCACCCTTCTGACGAAACAGGGAAGGCAGTCCGGCTGGGTCATTTACGCGGTGGATTTCACAAAAAACATGTCGTTCGGTATCCCGTACGACACGGTACGGTTTTGACAGCAGCATGGCCTCTGAATTGATGGCAATCCACATGAAAACCATCAGGCAGAGGCCGATGAGGCATTTTCGGTAACTATGGAAAATGACTATGCCGGATGAACAGGCCATCAGGATGTTGGTTCAATCTGGAGTTGTTTGGCAATATCCCTGGAAACGCCGGTGACAAATCGCGCAAAATCCGCTGCATCGAGCGGTTTTCCCGGGGCCGGGTATTTCAGGACGGATTCCGGCTTAACCAGAACAGGATGATTCATCAAATCGGGATTGGGCACAATTTCAAACTCGGCCGGGAATTCCCGGCTGAAATACATGTCCTGAAATCCGGAAAATTTCAGGGCATGGGCGGTGGAATCCAGAACCGCGACATCATTTGACGTCACATACCCTTTTTCAACGGACTTCAGAAGACCCGCCAGACATTCACCGCCGTGGGTGCAGGCAATATGGCCGTTCCGGTTGGCCATGAGCTGGCAGTCCATGATCGATTGCTCGGTTACATGAACAAAATAAACATGTGGTTTTCCCGACACCTGGTTATACCGGTTCACCAGATGAATGACCCGCGGCATGGATACCGGATTTCCGATCATGGCCGCCTGAGCCACACTGGATTGGACCGTTACCGGAACAAATTTCCGGAGGGATTCATCGGGTTGTGAATAATAGCGGTAAACCGGATCGGCATGAGTGGACTGAACGCCTATGATTCGGGGAAGGGATGTAATGACACCGGTTTCATAAAATTTCAGAAAACCGTTCATGACTGCGGTGATGTTTCCGGCATTTCCAATGGGAACCACAATGACCTTGTTATCCATATCATATTCGAAATCCTGCGCGATTTCATATGAATAGGATTCCTGTCCCAGAATTCGCCATGCGTTTTTGGAATTCAGCAGGGCCACATTGTAGGCTTCTGACAATGCCTCGACCACTTTCATGCAGTCATCAAACACACCGGGAATTTCAAATACCCGGGCCCCGCTGCCCAGAGGTTGGGACAATTGCTGGGGCGTCACTTTTTTATGCGGCAGCAACACCGCAGATTTGACATGGGGTTGCAGATAGGATGCATAAAGCGCCGCGGATGCCGATGTGTCGCCGGTGGACGCGCATACGGCCAGAACATCCGACAAATGCCCCTGACCCAGCAGAAACCGGATGTAGGAAAGCGCGCTGGCCATGCCCCGGTCCTTGAATGAGGCGCTGGGATTCTGGCCGTCATTTTTAAAATAAAAGCGGAGGCCCGCCTGATTCTGCATCCAGGAATTGGCCTCGATCATGGGGGTATGGCCTTCACCCAGATACACAATGGACTCAAGCGGCATGACAGGGCCGATAAATTCATGATACCGGTAGATCCCTTTCAGGCTGGGCAGGGTGAGGAGCTTCCGGTAATCAAAGATGTCCCGCCAGGTGGAACCCGGGATTTTTTTCAGATTTTCAAAGTGTTCATCCTGAAGCATCAGGACCTGTCCACAGTCCGGACAGGTGTATAAGAGTTTGACGATGCCAAATTCATGGCCACATGCCAGGCATTGATAAAACATGCCATCACGGGGCGCCGGAAGCACCACATTTCGGATGAATTCGGGAAGGGATTCAATTTTCATGGCGTGATGGCCTCCATTCCCCCCATATAGGGTCTGAGTGCTTCGGGAACGATGACCGAGCCGTCTTTCTGCTGATAATTCTCCAGAATGGCCGCCACGGTTCGGCCAACAGCCAGACCGGATCCGTTCAGGGTGTGGACCAGCTCCGTACCCTTTTTGTTTTTGCGTTTCAACCGGATATTGGCCCGTCTGGCCTGAAAATCCTCGAAATTGCTGCAGGATGAAATTTCCCGGTAGACGCCCTGAGCCGGCATCCAGACCTCGATATCATAGGTCTTTGCAGATGAAAACCCCATGTCACCGGTGCAGAGTGTCACGACCTGATAGGGAAGATTCAGTCGCCGCAATATTTCCTCGGCGTTTTCCCGAAGGGATTCGAGTTCATCATAGGAGGTTTCGGGCCTGGAAAACTTGACCAGTTCCACCTTGTTGAACTGATGCTGTCGAATCAGACCCCGCGTATCCTTGCCATATGATCCGGCTTCGGACCGGAAACAGGGGGTATATGCCGTGTAACAAACCGGCAGCCGGTCTTCATCGAGGACCTCGCCCTGATGAATGTTTGTAACGGGAACCTCTGCTGTGGGAATCAGGTAATACTCCCATCCTTCCAGCTTGAACAGATCCTCTTCAAACTTGGGCAGTTGACCCGTATGGGTCATGCTGGTCCGATTGACGATAAACGGCGGCAGCACCTCGGTGTAACCATGACAGGTGGTGTGTGTATCCAGCATAAAGCTGATGAGGGATCTTTCCAGTCTGGCCCCGGCGCCAAAATACAGGGGAAATCGCGCTCCGGTGATTCGGGATGCACGTTCAAAATCAAATATCCCCAGATGCTCGCCAATGGTCCAGTGAGGCAGTGGCGTAAAATCAAATTCCGGCAGTGAACCAACGGTTTTGAAAACCGGATTATCCATACTGTCTTTGCCGATGGGAACCGATGCATGGGGAATATTGGGAATTTCCATCAGGATGGCGATGACAGCCTGTTCATTTTCATCCAGAATTTTTTCCAGGTTCTTGATTTTTGAACCCACATCCCGCATATTTTGCATCAGGGTTTCCGGTTCCTCCCCGGCTTTTTTCAGTTGGGAAATCCGGTCAGAAACCGTATTGCGCTCTCTTCGAAGGTCTTCAATTTCCAGCAGAACCGCCTTGCGTCTGACATCACAGGCTTTCAGGGTTTCCAGATCGACGGATTTTCCCCGATCTGACAGGGATTTTTCGACGATGGATAAATTTTGTCTGACAAACTTGATTTCCAGCATATTTATACCTATAGTGTCAAGTTAATTATAGCTTACACCTATCCCTGTTCTGTGTAGCAGGGCACTCTGGTTTAGTCAACGACAAATATGGCCAGAATTGGTGTCGCAATCTGTTCCATCACTTTCATCAGGAGCTTACGGTATGGATGACATCAAGCAGACCAAGGCCAGAATCCGGAATGAAATTATTGCAGCTTTGGAATCTCTATCGGAAAGTGAAATTGAAACAAGAACCCAGATTATTGAAGCCAGGCTGTTTGATTTTGCCAATTTTTATGAAGCCAAAATTTTGCTGATGTTCATCGACCGGCCCTATGATATCAAAACCGGATCGATCATACGAAAATGCCGATCGTTTCATAAAATTATTGTTCTGCCCGCCTTTGAACCCCAGAAATTTAAAACCAGGCTGTACAAGGTGGATAACATTGACCGGGATCTGCATATCGGCCCAAGGGGGTGTCTGGAACCCAATCCATCCCGATGCAAAGAAGTCCCATTGGAATGCCTGGATATCGCGATTGTGCCAGGCCTTGCATTTGATGAAAAAGGCGCCAGGCTGGGGTATGGCGATGGGTATTACGACAGACTTCTTCCCAGGCTGCCTTCAACCACCCGAAAGGTGGCCGTCGGATTTGAATCCAAAATATTGCCGCATGTACCCATGGAATCCCATGATCGGCATGTGGATATTGTGGTGACAGAAGAACGAACCATTTTCAAGATCTGATTCGGCCCGATCACGAGTAGGGGCGAACTTCTGTGTTCGCCCTCATTATCTTAAAAATTCCGCTGATGTGCACAACCGCATTCCCAACGCCTTCATGTCGGAAACAAACGCATCTGCGTTTTCTTTGAAACCGGAAACACTGGAACAGCAATCCGTTATCAGATGAATCTTTCGAATGGTTTCGGCTGCAAGGTTGGCTACAAAATCGCGGCCGGTATTGGCGACACAATGACTGAGGGCTTCTCCGGTAAAGCCGATAACATCACAGGATTGAAGATCATCCAGGAGAACGGTATTCAGCCGTGTCTGGGGATCTGTCGGATCGGGCACATCCGCCTGAATTGCGGAATAATGTTCGGTGTAGATATTGCTTCCCTTTGTCAGCCAGTTGACAGCCGCGGGCCGGTCTTCCCATTTTAGAAGGGCCTGGCACACCGGGTCTGCCACGGTCTGCCCCGGGGTTCCAATCAGGCAATGCTCCGGCCAGATACATAACTGGTATCGGCCATTCCGCTCAAGCTGCTCCGTATAATCCAGAGCACGCGCATGCAGCGATGGGTCAAATGGCATCCACACCCCATCGCGCACATCTTCCCGGGTGATAATGGTAAACGGCAATGGCCGCTCTCCGGCTGAATTCCGCCAGAAAATGGGGTTTGCAACATGAAGCCGGTGATGACTGTCCAGGGTGACGTGAATTTTGTCCAGTTTTGACCCCACCCGGTCGATCATGGCCCCCAGACGAATGACATCCTGATCCGCGCCGTCCACAAACAGGGACCCGTTCGGGTGGCAGAAATCATTTTGCGGATCAACAATCAACAGACATGCCTTCATCAATTTTCCTTCTGTCGTTTGATAGATCCGCCCTCAGCATGGGTTCAGTTCTTTTTCAAGCTTGAGAAGATTTTCTGTCTGCCCCACGGCGATAACCGTTGACCCGGCCTCGATTCGGGTTTCAAACGACGGGTTGAAATTCATCTCGCCATCTTCCTTTTTGATGGCAATGATGATCAGATTGAAATCCTGCCGGATCCTCGAATCCTTGAGCATCACGTTGACGAGTCGGGATTTTTCAATGACCGGTATTTCTTCCATCTGAATATCTTTTCGCTGATAGGTCAATGCAAAATCCAGAAAACTGGTAACAGTGGGCCGGATGATCCGCTGTGCCATGCTGGTTGCACCAATTTCATAGGGCGACACCACGGATGTCGCGCCGGCAGCCATCAGCTTCTTCTGGCTTTCTTTCTGGGTGGCTCTTGCCATGATAAACAGATCGGATTTGAGCTGTCTGGCGGTCAGCACCAGAAACACATTGTCAATATCGGTCCCCAGCGCAGCCACCAGTCCATGGGCGCGCTGAATCCCGGCTTTTATCAAAATTGTTTCATCCGCAGAATCACCCCAGATATACGGGATGCCATCTTCCTCCATGACCTGGACCAGTTTTTCATCTTTTTCAACCACCACCAGATCAAGGGGTTTATGCCGGATATGCGTACACAGCACACGCCCGATCCGGCCATAGCCGCAGACAATATAGTGATTTCTCAGCTTTTCAATTTTTCGGTCCAACCGTTTTCTCCCCAGAATCGCCCGAATGCGGCCTTCAACCATAAACTGAATGATCGCGGCGCCCAAATATCCCAGAAAACCCACACCGACCAGAATCAGAAACATGGTATAGATCCGGCCGATCCGGCTCAATGAATGGACTTCGCCATAACCAATGGTCGCCAGTGTGATGACGGTCATGTACAGGGCATCGATCAAATCCCAGTCTTCAATCAGCACATATCCAAGCGCGCCGCCCATAACCAGGGCAACCAGCGCCAGCACATATCCGATAAACGCCCGTCCGGTGTTCATGAATCAGGTATCACTCAATTATTGTTTTTTGTTATATCGCCTCAGCCGTCCCCGACCGATAAGGCGCCCGAAGTCTTTATGTTGAAAACGATGCCATTTTTCACCGGTCGGATGGAAGTTGACGCTGAATGGTCTCACGACCCACCGGCGTCACGGTCCATCATCCTTTTCCACGGGTCAACGGAACACAATGAATCCCGCTTCCTTCTCGTCCCGGACCAAAACACAGATTGTCTGACAGGCAGGATGACCTGCTGCGATCATCGGCCTTCCAGCGGTTGACCAGCGATGGTTCCCGGATGAATGGCCGGCTCATGGAAATATAATCGACAAGCCCTTCATGGACCAGATTTTCGGCGACTTCAAATGACCGGATGCCGCCCACCAGCATTAGCGGAATTTTGATGCACTGCCTGAAGGCAAGGGCATCCTCCCTGAAATAGGCCTCTTTTTCCAAGGTGTTGATACCCGGCCGGCTGGGCGACAATTTGCCTCCGGTCAGCAGTCCGCCACTCAGTTCGATGGCATCGATACCGGCTTTTTCCAGAAGCACGGCAGCTTTTGAAGCATCTTCCCGTGTCAGTCCGCCCGGTGCATAATCCTGGCCATTCATCTTGATCAATACCGGGTAATCTGAACCAAGCGCCTGTCGAATGGCCTGAACAATTTCCAGATGAATGCGGACCCGGTTTTCAATACTGCCACCGTAATCGTCCCTGCGGCGGTTATAAATGGGGGACAAAAACTGACTGAGCAGATAACCGTGGGCTGAATGAAGCTCCACTCCGTCAAACCCGGCCGATTTTGCCCGTTTGGCTGCCTGAACATAGGCATCAACAAGCTCCGGAATATCTTTTGCCGTAATTTCATTTCGGGGTGTTTTCCCAAGCCCGTCATAGTTCGACGCAACAACAGCCGGCTCTCCTGTCAAATGTGCTGGGGCAAAATTGCCGGCATGCGCCAGTTGAACGACAATTTTCCCACCGGATTCATGAACCGCCGAAACCATTTGGCACAGTCCATCCACATGATCATCTGAATGAATGCCGAGTTGCCATGGGCCTGCCTGACCATCCTTTCGAACATAGGCATGGCCGGTGATGATCAGGCCCACGCCGCCTTTGGCTAGCGTGGTCATGGCGTCTGTCAGTTTTGGTGTCACGGCTCCTTCCGGAGTGGCCATTCCTTCCCAGGTGGCGGACCGGACAAACCGGTTTTGCAGCGTCAATCCATTGATGGTGGTTGTTTCAAATAAACAGCTCATTTTCAAATCTCCATAACATTGTAAACAGGGCTCTTGCCGGACTGGTTTTCAGATGACTCAACCAAGATCCTGTATGTTTTATGATACCTGTATGTTACATCATATGGTCGAAACGATGATCAAGACGGATAATTTAGCCTGTCGATGGGCCAAACACAATCAAAAAGTCAGGAGGGGCCACTGCTTATTCAGAATGAGGCAAAATGGACACAATCTGACCGGTAATGATTTACGCAACAGTCGATGATGTGCTATAAATCTCCGGATAATGATTTTTGGATGCGTTATCGGTCGGGGATGGCCGGAAGATTTCAAGGCATCCGCCGCAAAAAAGGCCTATTCCCATTGCTGCCTTGTGAAATGAATTTTCTGAAAGTCTAATGCGCGCGTGTCTGTGAAGGCGAAGAGGGCAGGCCGTTTGGCAGGATTCAGGCGTGTCGTTGTCCGCATGGAATGGTTGTTGACAGGGCCTCATGGATTTCTTCCAGGATCGCGCACCGGTCGATACAGTGGGGCAGATGCTCCTGGCGATGACAGTCTTTGCAGGGGCTTTTGACCAGATAACCGATTTCAAAATCAAATCGGTATGTAAATTTTTTATGTTTTGGAGTATAGTCTGATTCCATGATCGCTACCGTAAAGATGCCGGTTTTGGGTTTAGGCTGTCGGAAAGAATCATGAGCAGTTATGCCTTATAGCGAAAACCTGAAAATATCTTTCCCTGGTTCATCCATTTATCATATGATGATATGCAGAACAAGGGGCTTGATAGACCATACAGATTTCCAGGAGTGTTTGCATGAAAGAAAAAGGAGTGTCGCGGTCTGTTCCCATCCGGGGAACGGTTGCGGGTTATGTTCTGATTTTGTTTTTGATCACGGTTGTCGCCAATTATTTTGGATTCCAATGGCTGACAGACCGGCTGTCAGCCATTTCGGTATCTCCGGATACCGTCAATGCCGCGGATGCCATCCGGTTGCACCTGGATTTCATCAAAATGAAACTGGTTTTTTGGATTGCGCCTGCTTATGCCGGTTTTCTTCTGATCTGGGGCAGCCTGTTTTATCGATCCATACAAAAACGCCTGAACATCGCACCGGCGCCGGCTTCTTCCAAAAAGGAATCAACGCCCCTGACTCCCCAGAAACCGTCGGCGGTTGACCGGGAGACCCGGGAAAATCATGATCGCCGCATGTTCCTTCATCTGCTGGGACTGTTGCAGCGGGAAGGGCGCCTGGTGGATTTTTTTAATGAAAATCTGGACAGCTACGATGATGCCCAGATCGGTATTGCAGTTCGAAGCATTCATGAAAGCTGCCAGAAAGTCATGGAACGCTTTGTCAAAGTCCAGCCGATACTGGAACAGGAAGAAGGCGAGTCGATTTCCCTGTCCCGGGGGTTTGATACCAACATGATCAAACTGATTGGCAATGTATCGGGTGAGCCGCCATTTCAGGGTGTTATCCGGCACAGGGGATGGAAGGCCCGGAAAAAAGACATTCCCGAACTGTCCGGAGATCTGGATTCGACGCTGATTGTCCCTGCCGAGGTTGAAATATCCGGGCCGCCATGATGCCAACATCTGAATACATCATCGGTATAGACCTGGGAACGACCAACAGCATTGTTGCCTGTATGCGCAACCCGTTGCAGGACAGGGAACCGTCTGAAATTCATATCTTTCAGATACCGCAGTTGACCGGTCCCGGTGTCATTTCCCGACAGGATATTCTTCCCAGTTTTTTATTGATTCCGGATGCCGCAGAACTGTCGCCCGAAGCGCTTCAACTGCCCTGGAACCGGGAAAATAATATGGTTGTGGGAGAGTTTGCCCGGGACCGGGGTTCAGAAATTCCCAATCGACTGATTGCCTCGGCCAAATCCTGGCTCTGTCATCCCCTGGTGGACCGGAATGCCCGGATATTGCCCTGGCAGGGATCCAATGACGCACTCAAACGATCTCCGGTTGAGGCATCCGCCGCCATCCTGAAGCATATCGTTGATGCCTGGAACCATGAGATGGCCATGACAGCAGACGGCATCGATGATCGGCTGCGGATGGAATTCCAGGACATTCTTTTGACGGTGCCGGCATCGTTTGATGCGGTTGCCCGTGAGTTGACCGTAAAGGCCGCAGAAATGGCCGGCATCCGGAGCCTGACCCTTCTGGAGGAGCCACAGGCGGCGTTTTATGCCTGGATTGATACCTATGGCGACAACTGGCGGCGTACCGTGCGCAAAGGCGATCGGATTCTGGTCTGTGATATCGGTGGCGGAACCAGTGATTTCAGCCTGATTCAGGTGGGTGAAACCGATGGCGACCTGACACTTGAGCGGATTGCCGTGGGCAATCATCTGCTGGTTGGGGGAGACAACATGGATCTGGCATTGGGATATGCCGTTGCCGGAAACATGGCACAAAAAAACATTCGTCTGGATGCCCGTCAGATGAAAATTCTCAGCCAGGCCTGCCGCAAAGGCAAGGAAACAATTTTGTCGGAAGAAAAACCGGACGATTATGTCATCACCATTCTGGGCCGGGGTCGGGGACTGATCGCCGGCACCATTCAGTCCAGCCTGACACCCGAAACCGTCAATCAGGTTCTTCTGGACGGATTTTTTCCGGTCTGCCAATGGACCGATCCGGTTTCAACCCGGCAATCGATCGGCCTTCAGGAAATGGGACTTTCATATGAATCGGATCCGGCAATCACCCGGCATCTGGCCACCTTTCTGCGTCAAAATTCAGAAACAGAAGACCGGCCACTCCTGCCGACAGCGGTTTTGTTCAACGGCGGCGTCATGAAATCCCGGGCGCTTCGAACCCGGGTCCTGACGTGTCTGAAATCATGGGCCGATGCGACCGGGGGCGCGTCCATCCGGGAACTGCCCGGCATCGATCCGGACCGATCGGTGGCCCGGGGGGCAGCCCGTTATGGTCTGGTCAGAAGAGGGCGCGGCATTCGCATCCGCAGTGGGCTGAACAAAACCTATTATATCGGCATTGCCGCATCTATGCCTGCTGTTCCGGGAATGCCACAACCGGTAAAGGCCCTTTGTGTGGCGCCTTTTGGTATGGAAGAGGGGTCCCGCCAGGCCATCGAAGATCGGGAATTCGGTCTGATTGTCGGCGAAACCGCCCGATTTGATTTTTTGGGATCTGTCATTCGAAAAACAGATCAGGCCGGAGAAATTGTTGAATCCTGGGAAGATGATATCGATCCGGTGACAAACATGGAAACGGCGCTGGATGGCAGGGCCGGTGACATGATTCCGGTCACGCTTGAAACGCGCGCAACCGAGACCGGAACACTGGAAATCTGGTGCATTTCCCGATTGGATGACCGCCAGTGGCGCCTGGAATTCAATGTTCGGGAAATGGAAACGGAATAAATTGCGACATTATCGAATCGGGTTGCTACTGATTATTCCGATTTTACTGGTGATGGCCTGCGCATCGGCAATGACGGACGAACAAGCCCGCAAGCTTGACCGCGTCTTTAAAGAAACCGGTCAGATTCGGGATGACGGACTGGATGAAATCAGCGGCATGGCCGTTTCGGGTCGGGTCGACAATCAGTTCTGGGTGTTAAACGACAGTGGCAACCCCCCGGAGCTGTATGTGATCGATGTCACCGGCCAGGTGATGGGAACGGTTCGTATCGAAAACACTGCCAATGTGGACTGGGAAGATATCGGATCATTTACCGCAAATGGCAAACCCTATCTGATCATTGCCGATACCGGTGACAACCTGGCGGTAAGGCCCCAGTCGCATCTGATTGTGATTCCGGAACCGGCGCATCCATTGCCCGAATCCGTGACCCCAACGGCGGTTCTGACGTTTCAGTATGAAGATGGTCCCAGAGACTGCGAATCGGTTGCCGTGGAACCGTCCACCAACAAAATATTCCTGTTAAGCAAACGGGATAACCCGCCGCAACTCTATGAACTGCCACTGCATCTGACCGGTTCAACCGAAGTGATCACTGCGCGCCGCGTGGGAAACATTCAGTCCATACCGATCCGAAAACCCGTCTATCCGTTTACGACTTCAGGCGACTATAATACGGCCATGGATTTTTCATCCGATGGCAGACAGGCGGTTGTCCTGACCTATCGGGATCTGTTTATCTTTAACCGTCAGAAGGGTGAAAGCTGGCTTGTCGCCATGAACCGGCCGTATCTGTCATTTCCGCTGCCCAAAATCACACAGGCGGAATCAGTCTGTTTTTCCGCAACCGGGACAGCGGTTTATCTGACATCCGAAAAAATTCCGGCGCCCATTCTGACAATTGACTTGAATACCATAAGGCTTTCGCAGCCGCAATGACGGACCCCTCCCGACCTCTCCTTCCGGAAGGAGTCGCGTCAACAGCAAATTGGCCTGTCCGCTTCTCAATACCCCATACTGAAAAAAGGAAAAAATGACAGCACATAAACAACCTGCCAGTGACATGGTGAAAAAACAGACCTTCATCTGGGTGACTGTAGCGGCATTTGTCGCCGGATTTTTTTCCGGTGTCATGTTGACCGTGTATAAATCCAAAGACATACATACCGGCGCCGGGGTTCATATGGCAGCCCAACAGCCCGAAACACCCCCATCCATGATTGCCGAACTTGAAAAGGCGGCGGAACAGCGCCCGGATGATGTCACTGGTTGGATTCAACTGGGAAATGCCTGTTTTGATGCCGGATTGCATGACAAGGCCATCGATGCCTATGAAAAAGCCCTGAAGATTGTGCCGG
Source organism: Desulfatirhabdiaceae bacterium (assembly GCA_050179135.1). Taxonomy (GTDB): domain Bacteria; phylum Desulfobacterota; class Desulfobacteria; order Desulfobacterales; family Desulfatirhabdiaceae; genus UBA4064. The sequence continues at coordinate 40,999 of JBFXFK010000014.1, forward strand.
ACAACCCCAATGTCCTGACAGATCTGGGAACCATGTACCGGAAAGCCGGAAAACTGGATCAGGCCATCGAGGCATTTGATCGGTCCATTGCGATCGATCCCCGTCATGAGCCGTCCCGATTCAACAAAGGCCTGGTGTTGATGCATGACAAAAATGACCCGAAAGGTGCGATTCAGGTGTGGGAATCCCTGCTTGAAATCAATCCGATGGCTCTGGCGCCCGGTGGGAAATCCGTTGATGAGCTGCTGCGGCATTTGAAGGAAGGGGAGGAGAGAAGACTGAAGACTGAAGGCTGAAGGGGGAAGGATGAATACTGACGATTCTCACTACATACTACTCAATGGATAACTGGATTCTGCAGACCGGGCTGGCCGGTCTTTTTTTGATCAGCTTTCTGGCCGCAACCCTGTTGCCGCTGGGCTCGGAGGCTGCGGTGTTATTGCTGGCTGCTTCCGGTTTTGATCCGATGGCGGTTCTGGTGGCGGCTTCCAGTGGGAATATTCTGGGCGCGACCGTGAATTATGGCGTCGGACGCTGGGGACGTCAAAAATTGAACGGATCAGCCAATTTGAAGTCATACCATCGATGGATTCAGGCGGAGAATGCGGTTCGCCGGTGGGGATCTCCGATTCTTTTTTTTTCCTGGGCCCCGTTTATCGGAGACCCGCTTACCGTTCTGGCAGGTGTTCTGAAAATTGGCTGGATTCCGTTTCTGTTCTGGGTCAGTCTGGGAAAAACCCTTCGCTATGGACTGCTTTTGAGCCATGAATTCATCACTTCTTGAAGTTCGCAATCTGAAAAAGTACCACCCGATTCGGGCCGGTATTTTTCAAAAAAAAATCGGATATGTCCATGCCGTGGATGATATATCCTTTGCAATTCGGAAAGGTGAAACACTGGGACTGGTCGGCGAATCCGGGTGTGGCAAAACCACCACGGGCAGAACCATTCTGGTTCTGGAAAAACCGACAGCCGGAAGTATCCATTTTATGGATCAGGACCTGTCGCGGCTGAAGCGGATGCAATTGCGGGAAATTCGAAAACATGTTCAGATGATTTTTCAGGATCCGTACGAATCGCTTGATCCGCGCCAGACCGTCGGTGAAATATTGGAAGAGCCGTTTATCATTCATAAAATCGGCACTTCCGAAGACCGGAGGAAATCCATTCGGGATCTGCTGGATCGGGTGGGCATGCCGGACAGCGCCATGAGCCGGTTTCCCTTTGAATTCAGCGGCGGCCAGAGGCAGCGGATCGGCATTGCACGCGCCATTGCCTTGAGGCCCAGCCTGATTGTCTGTGACGAAGCGGTATCGGCGCTGGATGTATCCATTCAGTCCCAGATTCTCAATCTGCTTCTCGATCTTCAGGAGGAAATGGGACTTTCCTATCTGTTTATCGCCCACAATCTGGCTGTCGTCAAACATATTTCGGACCGGATTGCTGTCATGTATTCGGGTAAAATTGTGGAGATGGCTGACGCAGAGCGCCTGTATCAAAATCCGCTTCATCCCTACACCCGCGTATTGATCGCTGCCATACCGGTTCCTGATCCGGATGCACCCAGAAAACAGCGGGCCATCGCCGGTGAGACACCCTCTGCGATTACCCCGCCTGCCGGATGCCGGTTTCATCCCCGGTGTCCGTATGCCATTGATATCTGCCATGTTGAACCACCGGAGCTGAAACCTCTGACGCCGGGTTTTGAAGATGATCATGTTGTGGCCTGTCACCGGGCCGCTGAAATTGAACGGGAATTTCGATGAAATGGATTTTAATCCGTGCTTGAAACATAAGGTGGTGCGTAAAACCGTTCGGGAATTCGCTGAAACCGAAATTGGCCCCCATGTCAGTGACATGGATCGGGAAGGCCGTTTTCCCCGGGAAGTGATCGAAACTATGCGGTCCCTGAATTATTTCGGTCTTCAGATTCCAAAAGCCTATGGCGGTGCGGACATGGACAGCATCAGCTATGCCATCACCATCGAGGAGCTGTCCCGCGTCAGTGCCGCCATTGGTCTGTGTATTACCGTGCACAACAGTGTGGGGGCATTTCCCATTGTCCGGTTTGGAACGCTGGACCAGAAACAGCGGTTTTTACCACATCTTGCCAGTGGCGAATGGATTGGGGCTTTCTGCCTTTCCGAGGCCAATGCCGGTTCCGATGCCGGCGGCGTCGAGACCCATGCGGTCAGGGATGGTTCGGTCTATGTGATCAACGGCACAAAAATTTTTGTCACCAATGGCGGGGTCTGTGGTCTGGCCCTGATCTTTGCCGTGACTGATCCGGAAAATTCAAAACATGGCGCCAGTGTGTTTGCCGTGGAAAAAGAGACGCCCGGTTTTGTGGTGGGTGAAATTGAAGATCTGTGCGGTATGCGGGCAAATCCGGTGTCCTCTCTTTTTTTCGAGGACTGCCGGGTTCCGGAAACCCATCTGCTGGGTCGTTTGGGCGACGGACTCAAAATCGGCCTGGCGGCACTGGATACGGGCAGAATCGGTATTGCGGCCCAGGCGCTGGGGATTGCCCAGGCCGCGTTTGATGCGGCATTGAAATATTCCAAAGCGCGTCAGCAGTTTGGAAAGCCCATTGCATCATTTCAGACCATCCAGAATTATCTGGCGGACATGTCCACGGAAATCGATGCGGGCCGGCTTCTGTTGTATCGGGCCTGTGCCTTCAAGGATGCGGGGCGTCCCTTTGGTCCCGAAGCCGCAAAGGCAAAGCTGTATTGCAGCACCCTGGCAACCCGGGTCAGCAACTTGGCTGTCCAGATTCATGGCGGATACGGCTACAGCAAGGAATACGATGTGGAACGGTATTACCGGGATGCCAAGGTCACTGAAATCTATGAGGGAACCAGCGAGGTCCAACGCATGGTCATTTCACGCGCGTTGCTTTCACAGCCGATGTAAAAGATAGGGGCAGAGGGACAGAGGGGCAAAGGGAAAGGAAAGGGGCAAAGTAAAATGAAAACATACAGGGATTTGGTGGTCTGGCAGAAATCCATGGCCCTGGTTACTGAAATATATAAAATTTCCAAAGAATTTCCCAAGGACGAGGTCTATGGATTGACTTCCCAAATGAGACGGTGTGCGATCTCCATTCCCAGCAACATGGCAGAAGGGTATGGTCGATATTATACGAATGACTATCTTCATTTCCTTCGAATAGCGACAGGTTCTTTGTATGAATTGCAAACCCAGATGGAAATTGCTTTCAATCTGGATTATTTGAGCCGGAATGAATTCGACAGACTCAATGAATTCAGTCGAGAAATAGAACGGATGCTGGGCAGTCTAATTGGAAAACTGACAGATAAAGGAACAAATACAAAATGAAATCAAATAAAGCATTCTTCCCTGTTTCCCTTTGCCCCTCTGTCCCTATGCCCCTTTGCCCCTGTCCCCACCCAACATGCTAAAACTGATCGTATGTATCAAACAGGTCCCCATGGTGTCGGAGGTTGCCTGGGATTCGAAAACCGGAACCCTGAAACGGGATACTGCCGAAGGCATGATGAATCCGGCGTGCAAACATGCCCTGGAAGCGGCGCTGCAGATCAAGAGCGGTTATGGCGCCCACATCACAACCATTTCCATGGGGCCGCCCATGGCAGAAGAAATTCTCCGTGAATCCCTGGCAATGGGCGCGGATCGGGGCATATTGCTGACTGATGCCCGAATGGCAGGCGCAGACACCCTGATCACCTCATTTACCCTTGCCCGCGCCATTGAAATGACATGTCCGGACTTTGATCTGATTCTGTGCGGATGCGCCACCAGTGACAGTGAAACCGCCCAGGTCGGTCCCCAATTGACCGAGGCGTTGGATATTGCCGGTGCAGCATATGTGGAACACATTGAAATCAATGGGACCACAGTTCGCATGGCGCGCGAATGCGATGATTTTCTGGAAACGCTGGAAATGGATATGCCGGGCCTGATCACGGTCACCACCACCCGGTATCTTCCCCGATATACCCCGATGGTTGGGCTTCAGGAGGCGTTTGAATCCGGAGACATCCTGTTCCTGAACATCGATGATCTTGGCCTGGACCCCGAGACTGTCGGGATGAACGCCTCTCCCACCCGAATCCGCGATGTTTACTCACCCACAGCCCGAAAACAGAATATCGTCCTGAAAGGAACGCCAAAAAAACTGGCGGAAATGCTGTTTGACCAGTTCGGGGACAAACTGAGCAGCGCCATGGGAAAAGACCTCAAAACCCACGAACATGATCCATGCGAAGACGATGATGACAGAGACGATGAATAAAACCGGACGAAATATATGGGTATTTGGTGACTACCGGAACTATTTTCAGAACCGGGTAACCCTTCAGCTTCTTGCCCGCGCCAGAGAACTGGCGCCCAAAATCGGAGCGGACGTCTGCGCCGTCATATTTGGCAGCCAAGTGACCGAATATGTTGGTGAATACATTGCCCACGGCGCTGAAACGGTTTATGTGATCGACCATCCAGACCTGAAGGCGTACAGCATCGAAACCAGTCTGAACCTGATGGAAAGACTGGCGCGGGAATATCAGCCGGAAATCATTCTGATCGGCGCCACGGATTTTGGCCGTGAATTTGCGCCCCGGGTGGCCAAACGCTTGAAAACCGGGCTGACCGCAGACTGTGTCGGGCTGGAAATTGATGAAGACAGCCTTCTGGTTCAGACCGCCCCTTCTTTTGGCGGCAATCTGATGGCAACGATCGTGACTCCGGAAAAAAGACCCCAGATGGCCACGGTCCGGCCTGGAATGTTTCAGGAACGCCCACATGATTATGCCGCATGCGGTCAGATCATTGCCATTCCCTTTCCAAACGATCTTCCTGAACCCCGTGTCCGTCTCACCCATTCCGAGCGCAAGCCGCTCCGGGACCAGCGGATTGAAGATGCCGGAATCGTGATCTGCGGCGGCCGGGGCATGGGAAGCCGGGCAAAATTCAAAAAACTGTTCGACATGGCCCGGCTGATGGGGGCGGAAGTGGGGGCGACCCGCCCGGTGGTGTATTCACAATGGGTGGATCATGACTGTCTGGTGGGTCAGGCAGGAAAAACCATTCATCCCCGGATACTCTTTTCGTTTGGCATCAGCGGCGCCATTCAGCATACCGCGGCAATCCATGATACGGATCTGGTTATCGCCGTCAACAAAAACCCCAATGCCGCCATGATGAAGATGGCCGACGTGGCTGTTGTGGCGGATGCCAGCCAGTTCTGCTCCGCCCTGATTCGGGAACTGAAAAACCGGATCAGGGGATAAAGATAGTGGCAAAGGGACAGAGGGACAAAGCAGGTAGGTCAGGGTGCCGCGGCCCGTTGCGACTCCCGGACAGTCAGCACAATGACGTTCCGACTGCTCCAGAATACTCACGACTCAAATCTCAATTCTGCAAAAGGCAAAATACATGAGACGGTTTCATTCATACGGGCCGGTTGACCAGGACATTCATTTTGCGGTCCCCCGAACCGAACTGGTGGACCATTGTCTACAGCATATTGTGGGCGAGCCGGGCAAAGGCGGCCATTATTTTACGATCTGGGCGCCCCGGCAGACCGGAAAAACCTGGCTGATGCGGCAGGTGAAGGAAAAGATCGAGCAGGCGTATCCGGATCAATTTATTGTTGGAACCATGTCCATGCAGGGGCTGTCGTTTATCGGGGATGAAACGGTCACCGATTTTTTGGGAAAAGTTCCCAAACTGTTCCTGGATACATTTTGGATGGATATGACACCTCCAAAAAATTTTGAAGAATGGACCTATTTGTTTCATCGTACCAAAGGCGTATTTCAAAAGCCGTTAATTCTGTTTATCGATGAATTTGACAGCCTGCCTTCTGGTGTAATTGACCGGCTTGTTTCCCTGTTTCGGGATATGCATCTAAACCGTGATCAATATTGTATTCACGGCCTGGCCCTGATCGGCGTAAAAGCCGTACTGGGGGTTGACAGCCTGAAAGGATCGCCGTTCAACATTCAGCGGAGTCTGCATGTACCCAATCTGGCAACAGATGAGGTCAAATCGCTTTTTGACCAGTATCAGGCAGAATCCGGTCAGTTGGTTGACCGGGAAGTGGTTCAGAAGGTATTTGATGTTACCAATGGTCAGCCCGGGCTGGTGGGCTGGTTCGGGGAGCTTTTGACCGAGACATACAATCCCGGCGCAAATTCCCCGATCGACATGGATATCTGGGAAACCGTGTATCGCCGGGCATTATACACGGAATGGAACAACACGGTGTTGAATCTGATTGCCAAAGCCAGAGGCCCGTATCGAAGTCAGGTGATGGATTTGTTTGCCAAATCGAATATCCCCTTCAATTTGCGGGTGGACTGGTGCAATTATCTGTATCTGAACGGTATCATCGATTATTCAACCCAAACCGACACACATGGGGATCTCCGGGAAATCTGCCGGTTTTCTTCTCCCTTTATTCAAAAATGTCTCTATGATGCCTTGGCAAGTGATATTGTCGGAGATCATTTGCCCATTCTGGCACTGGATGTGCTGGATGATCTGGCCGATGTGTTCGAATCCGGTTTGAATCTTCCGGCCCTGTTGTCCCGCTACAAATCCTACCTGGTCCGAATGAAAGCCAAGGGTCTGAATCCCTTCAAAGATCAACCCCGGCGTACGGATCTGCATTACACGGAAGCGGTGGGACATTTTCATCTGTATGCCTGGCTGAAAGAGGCACTGGATCGCCTGTGTATCATCAGCCCGGAATTTCCTACTGGTAACGGCAAGGTGGATGTTCATGTCCGGTGCCGGGATAGGGAAGGCATCATCGAAGTCAAAAGTTACAGAAGCCCTGCCCAATTGAAAGACGCCATCATTCAGGCCGCTGCCTATGGAAAAAGCTTGGGGCTGAATTCCGTTACCCTGGCCCTGTTTGTACCGGTCGAGGATGACGCCATTCTGGCCAAACTTTCCACCCAAAGCATCATCGGGGATGTGACGGTGGATGTTGTGGCGATTGGGTGGACGTGAAATCAGGCAAATATGGCACATCGTGATTGGGATGATTGGATGTGAAAGTTGGGAAGTTGGGAGGAGCTGATCGGACAGCCCTGTAGCGGGTAGGTCAGGGTGTCGCGGCCCTTTGCGACTCCCTGACATTCAACACAATGGCTTTCCGGCCCCGTAGCATAGCCCCTTGTGGGCGTTTTTGTGGATGTAAAAAAATCCGATTATATATACAAAACTGTCACAATGCCCAATTCTGCACGGGCAGATGGCATTCCAGCCGGTATCCGGTAATTCAGTGTTTCAGCATTCTGCGACTTCCTGACATTCAGCCGAATGCGTTGCGACAACGTCAGGCAGACCCAACCAGAACTGGCCACTGGCCATGCGTTTCATCCCTCCCGATCTTCCCTATTTGCATCCCGCTGAATTTGCAGAATTGAACGAACCGGATATTTTACAGATTCATTTTTAGATAAAAATTATCGGGTTAAAAAACAAAACATTATCGATGCCCCCAGACGACTCCGCCACAGCGAATTCTTCAAATTACGTATTTCTATCAACAAGACAAAATAATGATATTTATGAAATAACAGGCAGTTAAATCTAAACTCCGGCAATCGTGATAAAGACAATTAAGTATTTAATAAAATCAATATATTAGGTAATTTTTAACTTGACATGCGATCGGCTGCACTATAAGGAAAAAATTACATTCAGGAAATGGGGTGTTCTTCCGCCAACTCTTTCAATCGCTACACACCACATCTTACCCGGTAGGTTATATTGAGCAGCTTGCCGGTGCAAAAAAGGGTTTGTTCAGCCTTTTTGGCTGCACGATCCAGCCAGTTTAAAAGGGTTTGTTCGGTGACATTCAGAACAAAAGTGATATCTGGCAAGCCCAACTTTGACCAAAATCATTTTCTGGGCCATGATCACTTTATCTTCCAGGGTTCTCAGATCAAAAAATGCAATGTCGCGTGTTTCTGAAAAACTTTGGCTACGGCTGCAATAAAACACTCTGCGTTTGCCACTTTGTGTCATGTCTGTGGATCGCGCAGTGACGCGGAAGAGCACCTGTTTGATTTGATAAAAAAATTGTGTTTTGACCTAAATCCTGCAATTTAATATATCCTGAATCCGTGGCACGAAATTTGCTGATAGCTAAAAAATCAAATTTGCTCTTTGGCATGGAATATAATTCAATGAGAAAATAGTCAACTGGCATGAATGAGCATAGCAATTGTGAATGAACGCT
>JBFXFK010000015.1:0-48773 GCA_050179135.1 Desulfatirhabdiaceae bacterium
ATCCTGTCCCAGAACAACCACCCGATCCGGCTGTCTGGAAAATTCGGAAACATCAAGCCCGGCCGGGCTTCGAAATTCCATATCAATGCCGCTCTCGTGCATCGCCGTCATCATGATCTTGTTGAAATGCGCCTCCGGCTGAATTCCGGCATATTCCGCCTCGATCCGGTCGCCAGCCAGAAACTGGGTCCAGGCCCAGGCCATCGGTGCGGCGCATGAGGCGGTTTGATCCACAAATACAACCCGCTTTCTCGACATGAGGGGCGTCAGCAGATTGCTCACTGCGTTTTGAACATCTTTCTCGACATCGGGATGCGCCGCCATATCCCCGGGTTTTTCAATTTTCCAGTAGGTCAGACTGCCATCATAGCTGGCGCCCACGGCATCAAAAAAATATTTGGCCGTGAGATGCACACCCTCGAACAGATTTTTACCGCGGGTGGCGCCCACAGCCAGAACAAACCCTTTACGCCATTTCCGATTGGGATCAGTCAGATTCAGCCGGTATTTCCGGGCCCACAGTGTCTGGGTCCGGTCAATCAGCGCCTTCAACTGGGCGGTTGTATTATAGAAAAAAACAGGCGTGGCCGCGACAATCACATCAGCCTGCCGTAGAAGCGGATAAATTTCCGTTTTCATATCATCGTCGATCGGACAATACCCTTTTTTTTCGCATACGACATATTCCTTGCAGGGAATGATATGTTTTTTGTCCACTTCAATGATCGATGTCCGGGCGCCTTTTTTTTCCGCTTCTTTCAGAAACGATGTCAGCAGATAATGGGTGTTCCCCTTCCTTCTGGGGCTTCCCTGAAGTCCAAGTACCAACATGTCGCGGTTCCTTATCCGTTATTTCACATGGCACTGGGCGCATGTGAGGGGTCCTGTTTTTGTGCCGGCTGCATTGTTTTCTTTATGGCATTTGACACACTGCTGATTCATGACCTGTTTTTTCTTGAGTGTCCCGTTGGCCTTCAATTCATCGATTGCACCGGCTTTCTGGGGAAATGCGGCATGACAGGCATTGCAATCCGATATGACTGCCTGATGCTGATGATGGGGGAAGGGAACCTTTCCCTGACTTCCCCCGGCAAGGGACATGTCCTTGGCGCCGGTGTTCGGCGTCGCGCCAGCCGTGACAGCCATCATGAGTCCGAACACCAGGCACAACGCAAGCCAGGAGGATTTCATCAGTTACCTCCTATCAGGCGCCACCGGACAATGTACACTGGGTGAAATCGATTTCCTGGCCACATTTCTTGCATACGTGCTTTTTGTCAAATTCATCGGAAAAAATTTCGACTTCCTGGGAACAACCGGGACACTTGCAGGTAAACGATTTCAGATTTTTGAACTGTTCATAACCGGGGCAATGCTGGGGTGTTGACATGATATCCTCCTATGCGTGAATATGAATGGTGTTTATTGAATGAAAACGATCAATTATCAAACTGATCGTCCCCCGTGATCAAAAATGGCAAAACGGTTCAGCAGTCCGCATTCTGCATACGGACTGCTGACAAATGACTGTTCACCTATTTGGTCAGTAATCCGGAAATTTCTTTTCCATAATTCTGGGCCATCTGAATACCGCCGCCCAGTGTACTGGATTTCAGTCTTAATGCCGCACCGACCATTTTCATTTTGAAAATATGCTTCATGGTGTCAAATATCCGGTCCGGCGCCTCACCACTCCATCCAAATGCGCCAAATGCGCCGCCGATTTTGCCTTCCAGGGCCGATTTTTCTGCCAGAAACAGAAACGTTTTCATACCCTGCATCATATCGCCGTGATATGTGGCCGATCCAAACACCAGCGCATCATAAGGCTCTATTTCAGAAGCATTTTTCACATCACCGGCTTTTTTGAGATCGACCTCGACGCCTGTAAACCGGAGTCCTTCGGCAATCAATTCTGCAATCCGTTCGGTTTCACCGGTCCGGGTCGAATAAACAACCAGAGCTTTGGGCATATCCTGAGCCCTCCTGTGTCAAAAGATTATTTTGCGATGCGTTTGTCGATTCCTTCTGCCGCACAGTCCGGTGTATAGCAGGTATTATCCAGAAACTCACACTTTTCCTTGCACGAAGGACATTGATCCGGTGGGGAATCGGCTGTCAGGGTATAACCGCATTTTTGACATTTCCAACTTGGCATAAGTCATTCTCCTTTGAATTTTAGGCCTTCCACAGGCCATGAAGATTGCAGTATTCCCGTGCGGAAACCGATGCAGCCTCAATCATGAATGTCGCCTGCGGCGTATCTCCCGGTTTCAGAAACTGCCGATAGGCCTTTCCGTCCGCAATCAGCTCAATCCATTCGATGTAATGTTTTTCTTCCATGGGATGCGCTACGCTGCCGACCTTGACCGTATAACCGCCCTGAATTTTATCAATTACCGGCACATGCTTTTCTTTTGCCGCGTCAACGGTATTTTCCTTTAACAGTTTCATCGGTTGACCGCAACATACCAGTTCACCGCCGCCTTCATGAAGTACCTCCACGATATTACCGCAAATATCACATTTATAAACTTCAAGTTTTGCTGTCATAACAATCTCCTTTTTGTTGAAAATGAAGTGGGTTACGTTGGAACAATGGAAATTCGGGCAGGATATGCAAAACCCCTCTATGTTCTCTTTAAGTGGTTTTCCGCAAAAGGTCAAGTGTCATACGCCATTATAAGAGATCATGACGGGTGGCTGTAAAATGGTCAAATCAATAGTTTTCACCCAAAAGCTCGAAATGCGCCTGGGGATGGGCGCATGCCGGACAAATGGCCGGCGCTTCTTCACCATCATGCAGGTAGCCGCAGTTACGGCATCGCCAGGTGACTTTTTCGCTTCTCTTGAATACGCGACCCGCTTCAATATTGGCCGCCAAATCCCGATACCGTTTTTCGTGCTGTTTTTCAGCAACAGATACTTTCTCAAACACAACGGCAATGGCTTCAAATCCTTCTTCCCGGGCCACTTTGGCAAATCCGGGATAGAGATCCGTATGCTCTTCCTGCTCGCCTCCTGCGGCTGCCAACAGGTTCTCCAGCGTAGAACCGACTACACCGGCAGGGAAAGTGGCACAGATTTCAACCATGCCCCCTTCCAGAAAGTTGAAAAACCGTTTGGCATGCTCTTTTTCCTGATCAGCAGTCTCGGAAAAAACATCCGCTATCTGTACAAAGCCATCTTTTTTTGCCTTGCTGGCAAAATAGGTGTAACGGTTTCTCGCCTGGGATTCACCGGCAAACGCTTTGAGCAGATTTTTTTCCGTTTGGGTTCCTTTTAAACTGGCCACAATAATCCTCCCTGTTTGTTGTTCAATGAGTTGAAATCCACCAGCCCTTTTTGATATGGGCCTCTTTTTCCTTTTCTGCAATTTTTTGCAGTTTGTAAGCCGAATCTCTCAGGATGCCATACATGATTCCGCATCCCACATCTTCCCTTTCCGCATCACCTTTATCCGCCAGTTCAAGCATATGTTTGACAAGCTGAAGGGTTCGATCGATATTGGCATTGCATGGTTTCACAGAAATTATTCCTGAAAAATTTGGTTATATTGAGAATACATCCGAATGAAATCCGTTGTCCTGTCTCCATGAACATATTCAATAATTGTGCCACATTTCAGGACCTATCCATTCCGGATTGAATATCAATCAAATCCGGGATATTACATCATAAGTTGAAATTATTCCATGTCTCAGGGTATTCAATTGCGGTGAGGCAGGGACAGGATCATCACCATGCGTCACGACCCCTGAAAAACATTACCTGCATACTGTTCAGGTGCTGATCCAGAATGTCTTGAACAAACTAATTGAGACACTTTTGTATCATGATACAAAAGGATCACCAATACGTCACCTGATGGTCACAAATATGTGATTATTCATGAAAGTACTGCACCTGATAGGTCTGCACGGTCAGGTTCCCTTTACGCCAGGCATCCGGTGAAAGGCCGGCTTTTTGGCACAAATGGGATAAAAAGTCACTGGTGTTGGGAAGCTGCTCCCAAACCTGCGGCAAAAATGTGGCCCCGGCCCGCCCTTTTCGCAAAATGACACCGTCGATATTCGGCCTCAGTCGCGCCAGCAGTTCGTCCGAATCTTTATAATCCAGCGGCTGGGGATCCGTAAGGATGCTGACCTCGATGGCCACCTGGTCGAGTTCATCAAGGCTGAGTGGTGAAAATCGGCAGTCATGAAATGCGGCATGTTTTACATTGCATACCACACCGGATATCAGTGTTTCATCGGCGCAGAGGCTGCCGATACATCCGCGCAGATTTTTGTTCAGGGTCAACGTGACAAAGGTCGCCCGTTTCTCCTGAAGTTGTGGGTCCTGCAGGGCGTTTTCCAGATCCGGATCTGCCGGCAGTTTCAGGTTGAATGATTCCGCCAGCGTACGACGCGCCAGTCTGAGCAGCGCTCTGCCCTGGTCGATGCCGAGTGTGGCATGGTTTCTATTGTCGGTCATGGTTGTATCCTCCCCAATCGTTTCAAATCAGTCTGACGGTATGATCAATGTCGGATATCGCTTTTTTCTTTCACCGCATACAAAACGACGCTTTTTCCCAGAACCGGGTTCAGGAGCCGGTCCAAAAACCGGGTGAATGCCGGTTTTTTCATCATGTCCCATGTCAGAAAGCGATGAATCAGTTGAACAACGCGTGAATCCTCTTTTTCCGGCCCCACAGCACATTTTAGCCACCAGTAGGGTGTATGGAGGCTGTGGGCATGATGACTGAAAAAAACAGTAAATCCGGCCTGTTGCAGACGTCTGATCAAATCGGATTTTCGGTAGATCCGGATATGGCCACCCGGCGTTTCGTGGTATTCGGTTGAAAGAGCCCAGCAGATCCGTTCCGGATAGTAACGGGGCACGCTGACCGCAAGAAACTTCCCGGGTTTCAGTACCCGGTAAACTTCGGCCAGAACCCGCGCATCATTTTCAATATGTTCCAAAACCTCGGAACACACCACCAGATCAAAGCTGTTTTCCGCAACCGGCAGACGGACCGCATCCGCCACGGCCAGTGCCCAGACGCCACCGCCATGTCCCCCCAACCGCTCGTGAAAAATCAAACGCTCCCTGGCTGCTAGTACATCCTCCCGGTTCATGTCCAACCCCACGACACAGACATCGGAACTGTCGTAAGCAGCCGCGCAGTGCCGACCCGAGCCACAGCCGATATCCAGTACACGGTCCCCGCCTTTCAACCGGAGCCTCGAAAAATCAATGGTATGCATCTATCGCACTCCGATAGACTTCCACGGTTTTTTGGGCTGCTGCTTTCCAGGTGAACGCCTGGTGTACCCGCCGGTATCCAGCCAGCCCCAATTCCGCTGCCTGATCCGGGTTGTTCAGCAGATTGAAAATGGCCCGGCCCAGTGCGCCGGCATCACCCGGAGGGACCAGGACACCCGCATTTCCAACCACTTCCGGAAGCGCCCCGCCCGTGGTGCTGACGACCGGAACGGCACAGGCCATGGCCTCGCCGGCAGGCAGTCCGAACCCTTCATACAGGGAGGGAACAACCGCAACAGACGCTCTGGCATATTCCTGAACAAACGCCGCGTGAGTGATTCTGCCGGTAAACGTCACCCGATCACCGATGCCCAGATCCCGAATCACTGTTTCGATCACGCCATCTTTTTTGGGTGACCCAATCACGACCAGGTGTACATTCCGTTTCCGGGAAATATCCTTTATCGCCACAAGCAGATGGGCCAGACCCTTGAGCGGCGTGTCCGCGCTGTTGGTGACAATAATTCGGCCAGGTTCCCGCTGAATTTGGGGTAAGGGGTAAAACCGGTCTGTATCGATGCCATTGGGTGCGACATGAAAACAGGCGGCGTCAATATCAAATTCTTTTTGGATGTCGATCATCGCACACCGCGATACGGTAATGATATGATCCAGACTGCGGGCCACCCGTTTCTGCATCCCGACAAAGGAATACCATCGCATCATCTTGAGTTTTTTCAAGAAACTGCCTGCAGCCAGAAGATCGATGGAACGGTCCACGGTAATGGGATGATGAATGGTCGCCACAACCGGAATTTGTCTCTGCATCAGCCAGACGCCATATGACAGGCTTTGATTGTCATGAATGACGTCATATCGGCCATATCGCCCCTGAAGATGCCGCCATGCGCGAATCCCGAAGACAAAGGGTTCCGGAAATCCCATGGATGACACACCGACCCATTCCATAAAATTCAACGGATCTCTCAGCTCCTGCAACGACGGGGTGCGAAACGGATTTTCGGGATTGTACAGGTCCAGGGACGGCAGACGAATAAGTGGAATCGACCCATTTAATGGCAGGTCCGGTGGGCCGCTGATGATTTCAACGTGGTGTCCGAGCTGGGTGAGGGCATGGCTCAGATTCTGCACATACACCCCCTGTCCACCGCAGAACGGATTGCTGCGATAACTGAGCAGTCCAATTCTCAGGCGGGTGGGTTGTTTTTCAGTCATTTGAACAGGGTCCTTTACGGTGAAAATGGAAAAAACGTTTTGGGTTTTGAGTGTTGCGTTTTGGGTTAAAATCGGTACGTGTCATTTTTATATATGGAGGTAATGCTCCCGGAATGATTCATGATCGTTTACCGTGAAAATTCAGCATCCTGTAAGAGTCAGGATGACCATGAAGATGTTTTTCTGCATTGTTGTGTACGCTTTCATTGTCTGCCGACAACGCAGAATAAAGGAAAACGGGTATCATTCACAACAGATATTTCCAAATATGAGTTCGATGGTTGACATGCCCGTGTTTGGGAATTAGTTTAACAAATTATGAATGATCCCTGTCTTCGCCCCTATTTTTTTGATGCAGGTATTCGATTTGTTTGCCAACAGTGCGGCAAATGCTGTACCGGCGATCCCGGAATCATTCATGTCACAGTGACAGATATCCAAATGATTTCCGATTATCTGAATGTATCCGTTCCGGATGTCATGACCGAATTCATCAGACCATACCCCAAAGGACTGACCATTGCTGAGACCAAGAATGGAAATTGCCGGTTTTATCAAACCAATGACTGTATCATCTATCCGGTCAGGCCAATCCAGTGCAGAACCTATCCATTCTGGTTGCGTACACTTCGTTCAGAATCTTCATGGAGAAATGCGTGCAGGGAATGTCCGGGCATCGGAATCGGGACCCTCTACACCAGAGATGAAATTCTGGCAATGGTATCCCTGTCTCTGACATCGGTTGCGGATATTTAAAGCTTTCCAGATAATGATTATGGGTGCGTTCTCGGTCGGGGATGGCCGAAGGAGGCCTATCCCCTCCCGGCCGCCTTCCCAAAATCATTATCTGAAAAGCTATAGCCGATGATGTTCATTCCGGTCATGATGCTTGACCTTGACCATTTCATGGTTAATTTGATCTGAATGATTCGGGTTCCAGATCAATCCCGTTGACAATTCATTCGAAATCATCTAAAAAATTACAATTTTTCTCGGTCATATTCCAGCGGGGCTCTATCCAGAGAAGGCGGAAGCGTATCGATGGTTATCCCAAAACATACGGTCGATCAGATCAGACGTGCCTCAGACATTGTGGACATCATATCCGATGTTGTTCTCCTGAAAAAAACAGGTAAAGATTTCACCGGCCTTTGTCCCTTTCACTCCGAAAAAACACCTTCTTTCACCGTATCTCCGGATAAACAGATTTTTCATTGTTTTGGCTGTGGAGAAGGCGGCGATGTATTCTCTTTTCTGATGAAATACCAAGGGGTTCCATTTGTTGAAGCGGTTCAGTCTCTTGCCCGTCGTCATGGCATTGCGATTCGGGAATCCGCAACCGGAAAAATCATCAACCAGGCGGCCAATCCAAAAGATATTCTGTTTGAAATCAACCGCATTGCCGCTGATTTTTACCACGACATCCTTCTGAATCATGACGCCGGAAAACCGGCCTTGCTGTATCTGACCAACCGGGGACTGCCGGTTGATATCATCAAGTCATTTTTGCTGGGATTTGCACCCGACAATTGGGACAGTCTGACAGGGTTGCTTCGCCGTCATCGAATCGATCCGGCAATGGGTGAAAAATCCGGGCTCATCGTTCCCAGAAAAACGGCGAAGGGGTATTTTGATCGGTTTCGAAACCGGGTCATGTTTCCGATTTACGATACACAATCCCGGGTCATCGGCCTGGGCGGACGGGTTATGGATGATTCCAAACCCAAGTACATGAATTCACCCGAAACCCCGATCTATCAGAAAAGCCGAAGTCTGTATGGCCTCCATCGGGCCAGGACCCCGTGCAGACAAACCGGATCCGTGTTTATCACAGAAGGCTATATGGACCTTTTGTCCATGCACGCCCATGGTCTGTGCAATACCATTGCCACACTCGGCACAGCCATGACCGGCGAGCATATTCGCATTCTGAAGGGATTGGCCTCCCGCATGATTCTGGTCTATGATTCGGATCAGGCGGGAATTCAGGCGGCAGCCCGCTGTGTCGATCTGTTCAAAACGGAAAAACGGTATGATGACATTCGAATACTGGTTTTGCCCCAGGGACATGATCCGGACACCTATCTGAATGAATTTGGGCCGGATGCATTCCATAAGGCCGCCGCCGGAGCAATGAGTGTTTTTTCATTCCTGATTGATATGGCGGTTAAAAAACATGGCCTGACCCCGAATGGCCGGGTTGACATCATCGATGACCTGGAGCGGCCACTGGCATCCCTGGAATCGGTGGACGGCATGATGCGACTGGCCGCCATCCGGGAGCTGTCCGAAAAAACCGGCATACCGGAAGCGGCCATTCAGGAGCGTATCAGACGATCATCGGGCGCCATTCGGCATACCGGAAAACCGCAACCGCTTGTGACAAAGCCGGTCAGCCGACTGGACCGCCAGGCCGTAATGATGATGATGCAGGTTCCCGAAATTGTGTTAGAAATCCATGACAAATGCATTATCGACTGTTTTGATGACCCGGTACTGAAACGTATCGGTGACAGGATTGTCGGCTTATGCCGGAATTGTAACGGCATTACGGCATCAGAGCTGTCTTCCGCCCTGATGGATCATCTGGATGATCCAATAGAACGCAGACTGGTGGGCGAATTGTCGATTATTCATCAGGAATGGACCGATGATGCCTGTCAAAAACTGATTTTTCAGTATGAAAAAAAACGTAAACATGATCTGAACGCCATGTGGATTCGAAAAATAAAATCAGCAGAAGCGGATCAGGATGAGCAGACACTTTGTCAACTATTGAAAGACGCCCAATCCGCTTTGATATCCTCAGGAGGCGAATAACCATGAGCAAGCCAACCGTTGTCAGACGGAAACCGGAAAGAAAAATACCCTCAAAATCACTGAAAGAGCTGTTTCAAAAAAGTAAGGAAAAAGGCTCTGTGACGTTTGATGATATCAACCGTGCATTACCGGATGACATTATCGCACATGATCAACTGGATGAGACACTGATGATGTTTGAAAATCTGGATATTGAAATACTGGATGAAAAACCGGTCCGATCCGGTGGAGATGACGCAAAGGACAGCCTGAAACGACTGAGGAAGGAAACTGTTCTGACCGATTTTGGAACCGTTACCGATCCGGTCAAAATGTATCTTCGGGAAATGGGTCTGGTGACACTGCTCAGCCGGGAGGGTGAGGTTGAAATTGCCAAAAAGATTGAAGAAGGCGAACAGGAGGTCCTGAAAGCCCTTATCCACACCACTACCGGCGTGGAATGTATTCTGAATCTGGGGGGGCATATCGAATCCGGATCACTCCGGCCCAAATATGTGCTGAAAGATATCGATGAAGGCGATACCTATGTGGATGAAGTCGTTCAGACGGAAAAATTTCTCAACACCATTCGCATGATCCGCGCCATCAATGATGAGAACAAAGCCTTTCGCGACCAAATGCTCGTGGATACACTGGATTCAAATGAACAGCATGCCCTGAAAAGACGGATTTCACGCAGGAACTTCAAAATTTTTGATCTGTTGAAGGACTGGCGACTCGAAGGCAGTGTCATTGATAAAATTGAAAAAATGATTCGCAGCCAGATCGACTGGTTCGAATCCATGAAAAAGACCATGATCCTGTGTGCCGGATGCCTGAAAACGACCGAATCGGATCTCATGGCAAGCCTCGATCATCCCGACAGATTTGAAAAACTGATCGCAGGCCGCAGTGAATTGAGCCCGGAGGAAGCCCGGATATTGTTCCATCAATTGTCAGCGGTTCAGGAGCAGATTCGGGATCGGGAAACGTTTGTCAGATCCAATTCGGGACTGTTGAAGCGCATCATTGCCGAAGTGGATGAGGGACGATTCAAGGCAAAAATGGCAAAAAGCGAGTTGACCAAAGCCAATCTGCGGCTTGTGGTCAGTATTGCGAAAAAATATACCAACCGCGGGCTTCAGTTCCTGGATCTGATTCAGGAAGGCAACATCGGACTGATGAAGGCCGTTGACAAATTTGAATACCGCAGAGGGTACAAATTCAGCACATACGCAACCTGGTGGATCCGTCAGGCCATTACCCGGGCCATTGCCGATCAGGCCAGAACCATTCGAATTCCGGTTCATATGATCGAAACGATCAACAAGCTGATTCGCACATCGCGCTATCTGGTTCAGGAACTGGGACGCGAACCCAGGCCCGAAGAAATTGCAGAAAAAATGGAGATCCCTCTGGACAAGGTTCGCAAGGTCCTGAAAATTGCCCGCGAACCGATTTCTCTCGAAACACCGATCGGAGAGGAGGAAGACAGCCATCTGGGCGATTTTATCGAGGACAAAAAATTCATGTTGCCATCGGACGCGGCTGTCAGCCTCAACCTGGCGGAGCAGACCCGACGGGTTTTGGCAACGCTGACGCCCCGGGAGGAAAAGGTTCTGAGAATGCGGTTTGGAATTGGTGAAAAAGCAGATCATACCCTGGAAGAAGTGGGGCAGGATTTTGCCGTGACCCGTGAAAGAATCCGGCAGATTGAAGCCAAGGCATTGAGAAAACTGAGACATCCCACCCGAAGCAAAAAACTGAAAAGTTTCATTGAGTCCTAATGCTTGACAAACGATCGGATAGCGGATAAAAAGTAACAGTTCAACGGGCCCATAGCTCAGCTGGAAGAGCCACCGGCTCATAACCGGTCGGTCCCTGGTTCGAACCCAGGTGGGCCCATATTTCTCGACATTATTATCAAGGCGTTGGAACCGGTTGTGTTCCACGCCTTCTTTTATTGTTATAGAGCTTTCAAGATAATGATTTTGGGAAGGCAGCAGGGAGGGGATAGGCCTTGTCTCGGCCATCCCCGACCGATAACGCACCCCAAATCGTTAGCTTGAAAGCGATACTTCTGGATCTTGGCTCTATGGCAACAGTAGCGGATATCATTCGAATCATGGAAAAGCTGGCGCACCCATCCCTGGCCGAGTCCTGGGATTCGGTGGGGCTTCAAATCGGGAGCCGGGATTGGCCGGTTGAAACGGTCTGGGTGGCACTGGATCCCCTCCCGGAGGTTGTTAAAAAAGCCTGTCAACAACAGGTTGACATGCTGATCACCCATCACCCACTCCTCTTCAGACCACTTTCCGCTATTGATTTCAATACCCCAGTTGGCGCCATTCTGCAACTTGCCACACAATCCGGCCTGACCATCTTTGCCGCGCATACCAATCTCGACAAAGCCCATATGGGCACCAACCACTGTCTCGCAGACCGGATCGGGCTGACTGACCGTTCTGTATTGACAGATCCATCGATGGCCGAATTCCGGAAGCTGGTGATATATGCGCCCGCATCTCACGAACAACAGGTTCTGAACGCCCTGTTTGAAACCCGGGCAGGCATCATTGGCGAATATACATGCTGCAGCTTCAGAAATCCGGGGGTTGGAACATTTCTTCCATCGGAACATGCCCGTCCATTTATTGGTGAGCAGGGCCACATCAGCCATGTGGATGAGGTACGCATCGAAACCCGGGTCCACTCCTGTCATCTTGCAGATGTTCTCGCCCATGTCCGCAAAAACCACCCCTATGAAAACATGGCCTATGATGTCTATACCCTTCCTTCGGAGCCCGATGGCCATGGCATGGGCCGGGTCGGAAATTTGAAATCGCCGGTCAGCCTGAAGGAATTGACCGAATCGCTGAAAAAAATACTGAATGTCCAGTCAATCCGATTTGCAGGTGATCCCGATCGAATCATTCGAACAGCAGCCGTTTGTACGGGAAGCGGATCCAGCCTGATGAAAGCGTTTATCGCTTCCGGTGCAGATGTGTATATCAGTGGTGATCTGCATTACCATGATGCCCGAACCGTGGAAGAGATGGGAAAAGGATTGATTGATATCGGACATTTTGCATCCGAGCATCTGATTGTGAAAGTTCTGGCGGATCATATTCGGGCCAGCCTGGACCAATCCGGAATTCGTGCCCGCGTTGAAGCCTGTCAGTTTGAAACCGATCCTTTTGTATGGATGTAAAAAATGGATGGTCTATAGAATATCAGAATATTTTTTCTGAAATTCTGTGCAATAATTAACCTTTTTGGCTTGATGACCGGATAATCAACGGTTTTGTTATTGCTTTGATGGTCGTCTGAAACCGAACGTCGGGAACGTTCGATAATGGATTGTGAATATGAAAGAGCAGATTAAAACCCTGGTGGCCCTTCAGAAAATTGAAGCCGAGAGAACTCAGATTCAAACGCATCTTCAAGGCATTTCCATGCATCTTGGGGAACTGAACAACCAGATCAGTGAAAAGCAGAGTCTGATTGAATGCGAAACCGAGGCCATTGCAGAAAAACGAAGAACCTGCGGAGCTCTGGAACAGGACCTCAAAAACAATCAGGCGCTGATACTGAGAAGTCAGGAAAGACTGAAATCCGTCAAAACCAACCGGGAATATCAGGCGCTGCTGAAGGAAATTGAAGAGCTGAAAAACCTGAATACCAAATTCGAAGATGATATGTTGGCACTGCTGAATGAAATTGAAACCGAGGAAACCCTGATTTCCACGGCTGCCGAAGACATGCAAAACCTGTCCCAGACGCTTGAAACAGAAAAGAAAAGTGTTCAGAAAGAGACAGATTCTCATGAAAGCCGCCTGCGGAAACTGGATGGCGAGCGGGATCGGTTTTCAATGCAGGCCGATCCGTCATTGCTGAAATTGTTCAATCGGGTAAGATCGGTGCATAACCGGGGCAATGCCGTGGTTCCGGCTGTTGATTCCATCTGCAACGGCTGTAATGTCAATATCCCGCCCCAGATGTACAATGAATTGCAACGGTGCCAAAGTGTCAAGCTTTGCCCCAATTGCCAGCGCATTATTTACTGGCTGCCGTCCTGATTTCAGGCCAAAGTAGAACAAACGATCGCCGGGAACATCTGTTTCCGGAGGAAAGTCCGAACACCACAGGGCAGGGTGCTCCATAACGTGGAGTCGTGGCGACGCGAAGGAAAGTGCAACAGAAAATATACCGCCGGAAAACACCATGATTTTCCGCATCGTGACATGTGTCACCTTGTGGGCATCGGGTTCATCCGGTAAGGGTGAAATGGTGCGGTAAGAGCGCACCAGTTCTTCGGGTGACCGGAGAAGCTTGGTAAACCCCACCCGGTGCAAGACCAAATAGGGGAGTGTTTGAGGGCTGCCCGCCCGAGCTCCCGGGTCGGTCGCTTGAGGCGTCGGGCAACCGGCGTCCTTAGATGAATGATCGTTGATCTGAATCGGGTAACCGGCTCAGATAACAGAATTCGGCTTATGTGCTGCTTTGGCCTGTTTTTTTCTGCAATCAGAGATCAGAGGCGGATTACCATTCCGGCATCTGACTTCCGATCTCTGATTTCTTTTTTTTCCAACAGGGATGAATCATATGCTTCTGATTGAAGAACTTGGCGTTGAAGTCGGGGGAAAACCCATTCTGAAGAATGTCAATATGCACATTCCGGAAGGGGAAACCCATGTTCTGTTTGGTCCGAATGGTTCCGGGAAAACCAGCCTGATGATGACGCTGATGGGTTTTTCGGGCTACCAGGTCACACACGGTAAAATCACATTCAAGGGAGAGGATATCACCCATCTCCCGATTCATGAACGGGCGCGAATGGGTATCGGCATATCGTTTCAGCGCCCTCCCACCATTCATGGTCTCAAAACCCGGGATATGGTCCGAATGTGTTCGGGAGACCGGCCTGTCGATGTCGAAGCCATGGCGGCACAGGTCAATTTCAGTCAGTTTCTCGACCGGGATGTCAATCATAATTTTTCCGGGGGCGAAATCAAGCGGTCCGAGTTGCTTCAACTCATGGCCCAGTCACCCGATCTGGTTCTTCTGGATGAACCAGAGTCCGGCGTGGATCTGGAAAGTATCGTGATGCTGGGGGATACAATCAATACGCTGCTGAAACGCGGAATCAAGCGCCCGGTTCTTCGCCCGCACCGGGAAATTTTTCAGGACCGGTCCAAATCCGCACTGGTGATCACCCACACCGGCCACATTCTGGATTATATCACCTCGGACAAGGGACAGGTTTTGTATAACGGCGTTATGTGCTGTTCACGGAATGCCAGAGAGATTCTGAAATGGATTCGGGAATACGGTTATGAGGAGTGTGTGAGATGCACCCTGTAGACAATACACATGTGACCCGGTTGAATGGCTATGAAAGTGACGCCAGACAACATGACTATGTCGATGATCTGTCCCGGATCGATGCGTCCGATGCAGATCAGTTTTTAAATGTTGGCGTTGATACCCACGAAACAATTCGGGCCGGATCATTTATTCAAAAGGATCGATCGGTCATTCACTGCAAAACCTGCCAGCCCGGTGTCGAGATCATGGGAATCAGCCAGGCATCTCAAACACATGACTGGCTGAAAAACTATATCTGGAAAAATATCGAACCGGACAAGGATGAATTCACCATGCGGGTGCAGGAAATGCCGCATGAGGGGTATTTCATCCGATCCCTTCCCGGCGCCAAAATCAGTCAGCCGGTTCAGGCATGCCTGTATATCGCCAAAGAGAATTTTTCCCAGCATGTTCACAACATCGTCATTGTTGAAGAGGATTCCGAACTTCATATCATCACCGGATGCGCCACGGCGCCGCATCTTGTTTCCGGTCTTCATGTCGGCGTTTCCGAGTTCTATGTCAAAAAAGGCGGCAAGCTCATTTTCACCATGATTCATGACTGGGGCGAGAAGGTGAATGTTCGGCCCCGTACGGTTACCCGTGTGGCAGAAGGCGGCGTGATTGTTTCCAATTATATTTCGTTAAAACCCGTCGGATCCCTGCAGATGTATCCCACAACCTATCTGGAAGGAAGAGGCGCTGTTGGGCGCTATAACAGCATTCTGGTAGCCGCCGCCGGAACCCATATGGATGTGGGATCACGAATCATTCTGGAGGCTCCGGAAACCCGCGCCGAAATCATATCACGGGCCATCACGACCGGCGGCGCCATCATCGCCAGAGGTGATCTGGTCGGCAAAGTCGCCGGAATAAAGGCGCATCTGGAGTGCAAGGGGCTTATTCTGAATAATGGCCTGATGCAGGCGATTCCCGAGCTTAGCGGATATGTGCCGGGTGTCGAGATGTCCCATGAAGCGGCCGTCGGAAAGATTGACAAACGGGAGATCGAATACCTGATGGCCAGGGGACTGGATGAGGAATCCGCCGTGTCAACCATTGTCAGGGGATTTCTGAATGTGGATATCGAGGGCCTTCCTCCGACGCTGAAACAGCGGCTGGATCAGGCCATTGCCGAAACCCAGAAAGACATGATGTAATTCCAGGCATGAAAAAGCATTTCCCATGACCAATGACACCCAAACATTTGCTGAAAAAGCCCGTTTTTTTTCTGCGGATCTTCTGAAATGCTGCCTCTACATCATCAGCTATTCGGCAGATCCCAGGATATTCACCAAACGGTTTTATTCCAAGCTGATTTCAACCACCCGGCTACTGGAAGACTTTCTGGATTTTCATGGGGCCAAAAACAACAAAAGCTGGTATTTTTATCGGGAACTGACGGCGACCATTGTTCATCTGTGCAATGGGAGCTATTCCCAGAAACACATCAGCAACCGTCTTTTTTTCTACGGTCTCCCCAATACTGCCGAATTTGAAAAGCAGGGCAATATGACGCTGAGCTTTCTCAATCAGTCCCTGATTCAGTTGGCTCCGGTAATTCTGGATGAGGCAACCCGCCTGGATATTCCTGTTCCGGAAAACGGCTTTGCCTACACGGATTTCCCCAATATCACCACCTCCCAGATGCTGGCCTATGATATTGATGACGAGGATAAAACACAGCAAAAAGAAAATGTCGTCAAGATTGCCAGTGAATTTTTGAGTATTGCTGCCGATTTCGATCAGATCGGCTTTTTCGAGCCGTATGACATCTCCGAAATTTTGATGCTGATCCCCAAAAAAATCAATGAAGTGGAAATCCGGCGATTTGAAATGCTGGTTCATAACCTCCAGTCTTCATTTGACACGTATGTCATTCATGGCGGATATCTGTTTGGAAACCGGAAACTGAAAGAGCTGAGGGGTTTTTTTTCCGTCGTATTTCATCTGCTGCAGATGGCGGGCAGGCTCCTGCATCTCTATGAACGCCACCTGCACGATGCGGGATACAAAGATACCTACAAAAGGGCTCAGGAACGCCTAGCCGATCTGGTGGATCCCCAGTTGCTTCTGGACCGTATTGTCAATTATGGTATTTTTTATGCCTGTCATTTCCTGACTGCCGGAAAAAAACTGGCGCAGGAAATCCTGAATGAAAATATTGAGCGTTCACATATTCGGGTCGGTATTCCGGTCTCTTTGGGGTTTCACACCCGGCCCAGTCTTCTGGTTGCAAAAATTGTTCAGCATTATGGCGGCCACGTCGATCTTCTGGTGGGGTCGGACCGCTTTGATGCCAGCAGCGTCCTGGATATTCAATGGGCCGGGGGCAAAATTCACAAGGAAAATATTTCCGAAGTGATTTTTGAAGGCGATGTTCGGGCGCTGAAGGATATCGAAATACTGGCCGGCTGCAATTATGGCGAGGACATGATGGGCAAAGGGGTGCCACTGCCCAGAGAGATCGGTTATCTGAAATAGCATCAG
The DNA here is from genome assembly GCA_050179135.1 of Desulfatirhabdiaceae bacterium. Lineage (GTDB taxonomy): Bacteria > Desulfobacterota > Desulfobacteria > Desulfobacterales > Desulfatirhabdiaceae > UBA4064. Next base: position 17,140 of record JBFXFK010000015.1, read on the forward strand.
GAGGCCGCCAACCGTGATAACGACGGCAATCATTGTGGCAGCCGGCAGGGGGATTCGCATGGGAGAAACCATTCCCAAACAATACCTGATGCTGGCTGGCCATCCGATCATCTGCCACACGCTGACGGCCTTCAATGCCTGCGATGCCATTGATCGAATGGTTTGGGTTGTTCCGGAAGCGGACCTGGATTTCTGCAGACAGAACATACTCCCGCAGGCCACTGTCACCAAGCCCGTTCACCTGGTGCCGGGCGGAAAGGAGCGTCAGGAATCGGTGTATCAGGGACTCCTGACGCTGGGTCCCGAATCTGACAACCTGGTGGTCATTCATGATGGCGTCAGGCCCCTGATTCGATCCGACCAGATTACCGCCTGCATTCGGGTCGCCCAAAAAAAACACGCATGCATTGTTGGATTACCGGCAACCGATACCCTGAAACAGGTTTCAGATTCCGGTTCCATTCTTTCCACGCTGGACCGGAAACACATATGGATGGCCCAGACGCCCCAGGTCTTTCGACACGCGCTGATCCGCAGCGCCCATGAATCGGCGATTGACAAACAGATCACCATGACCGATGACGCCGCGCTGATCGAACCAATGGACATTCCGGTGTATTTCATTCAGGGGACCCCCTATAACATCAAAATCACGACAAAAGCCGATTTGCAGTTGGCTGAAGCCATTTTGACCTGCCGACTTGTTCAATCCCTGTTTTATACTTGATGGAGGACTGATTATCATGGAAACCGGCAACACCCAACCCCAGGCGCCAAATGAAGCCCAGATGATTCGTCAACTGAAAGAATCATTTGAAAAATTGGCCTATCCCATCGATCTGCTGCTGTTTACCCAAAAGGGACCGGAAGATGTATTTGCAGATGCCACACGCCAGGTGGTTCGGGCCTTTCGGGAAATCACATCCAGAATCACCTTTAAAGAATACAGTCTGGGACATGAAATGGCCCTGAAATGGGGGGTAACGGACGCCCCCACGCTGCTGATTTCTCCGGAACATGTTTCGATTCGCTGGATGGGCGCCCCCGTGGGAGAGGAAGCCAAAACGTTTTTGCAGCTTCTTTTTCTGGTGGGAAACCGGGACAGTCAAATGAGCGATCAGTCCAGAAAAGTCATTGGAAAAATTGATTCTTCCCGACACATCAAGGTCTTTGTCAGTCCCTCATGCCCCTATTGTCCCCAGCAGGCAGTCAATGCCATCCGCGCCGCCATTGAAAATCCCCGGTTTGTTTCCGTGGAGCTGATTGATATTCAATGCAAACCCGACATCGCCCAACAGTATGATGCCTACAGCGTACCCCAGACCTATGCCAATGACATTCTGATCGGTCAGGGCGCCCAGAGTGAAGAGGTATTCGCCCAGTCGCTTTTGATGCTGGAACCCCAGACCATCTTTATTCCGGATGTGGATGCCGAGCTGGTGGAAACCGATCTGCTGATCGTGGGCGGTGGTCCGGCCGGCCTGACTGCCGGCATTTATGCGGTACGCAGTGGTCTGAGAACCGCACTGATTGAAAAAAATGCACTTGGCGGCCAGGTTGCAGCCACACCCATTGTTGAAAACTACCCCGGATTTACCCATATCGGTGGTAAAACCCTGGTGGATATCATGGTCACCCATGCCCTGGAGTATGTTCAGATTTTTCAGGGTGAAACGGTTATGGATATTGTTCCGGGCACGGGTTTTGATGTGACGACCAGCCGGCGGAAATTCAAGGCCAAAACTCTTCTGCTTGCAACCGGCGCCAATCACAAACATTTGGGTGTCCCCGGCGAATCCCGTTTGGCCGGAAGAGGTGTCAGCTATTGCAGCACCTGCGATGGCCCCCTGTTCAAGGGCAAAAAAGTGGTCATGGTCGGGGGGGGCAACTCTGCGGTAACCGAAGCACTCTATCTGCACCATGTCGGGGTTCAGGTGACCCTGGTGCACCGTCGGAACAGTCTGAGAGCCCAGGAATTTCTGATTCGGCAACTTGAATCGGCCGGCATTCCCATTTTATGGAATACGGAAATCCGGGAAATTCTGGGCACGGCCCGTGTGGAATCGGTCAGTATCCTGAACAATCAGACCGGCGAGACAGGCATGTTTCCGACAGACGGGGTTTTCCTGTCAATCGGGTATGAACCCGCTGTTGAACTGGCAAAAAAACTGGGACTGGCTCTGACGCCCGACGGCTACATTCAAAAGGATGAACGGCATCGAACCAGCATTCCCGGCATTTATTCGGCAGGTGACGTGGAGGGCGGCTACAAGCAGATTGTGACTGCCGCAGGACAGGGCGCAGAGGCTGCCATGAGTATCTTTGAAGACATCATCAACCCCTACTGGCACCAAAACGCATCATGACTATAGTATTTCATATTTCAAATTTGATATTTCAGATTTTGCTGAAGGTAAAATATCAATTTAAATTCGAACAGATATCAATTATCGATTATCAATGTTTCAGAATATATTTATATGAAAAGCTGTAGTCGTGACGGACAAAAGCCCCTGACATGTCATTATTCAACCTGATATCCGATTTCTCTCCCCAGGGAGATCAGCCGGCAGCCATTGACCGCATGACGGAACTGCTTCTTTCCGGAAACAGGCACAATGTGCTGCTGGGCGTCACCGGTTCCGGCAAAACATTTACGATGGCGCATATCATATCCCGGCTCGAACGTCCCGGTCTGGTGATCGCGCCCAATAAAACCCTTGCGGCCCAGTTGTATTCCGAATTCAAGTCGCTTTTTCCGGAAAATGCAGTTGAGTATTTTGTCAGTTACTATGATTATTATCAGCCCGAAGCCTACATTCCCACCAGTGACACCTATATTCAAAAAGATTCATCCATCAATGAACTGATCGACAAGCTTCGGCACAGTGCCACCATGTCGGTTCTCACACGCCGGGATGTGATTGTGGTGGCCAGTGTTTCCTGCATTTATGGGCTTGGCGCACCCGAAGACTATCTGGCCATGCGGGTCGAACTGTCTGCCGGTGAAGAGATGGATCGGGAAACGCTGCTTCGCAGTCTGGTTGCCATTCAGTATGAGCGGAATGACATGGATTTTCACCGGGGGGTGTTCCGGGTGCGGGGGGATCGGGTTGAAATCTTTCCGGCGTACGAAGAGGACAAGGCCATCCGGGTGGATTTTTTTGGGGATGAAATCGAAACCATTTCAGAAATCGATCCGCTGCGGGGGATTGTTTCCAACCGGCTTCAACATACCGCCATCTTTCCCGCCAGTCATTATGTCACCCAGAAAACCACGCTCAAACGGGCTATCGACAGCATCATGCTGGAGTTGAAGGAGCGCATCGATTTTTTCCGGACTGAAAACCAGCTCATTGAAGCCCAGCGAATTGAAGAAAGAACCCATTTTGATGTGGAAATGATGATGGAGCTGGGCTACTGCAACGGCATCGAAAACTATTCCCGCCATTTGACCGGAAGATCCCCCGGCGCCCCGCCGCCAACCCTACTCGACTATTTTCCGGATGATTTTATCACGTTTTTTGATGAAAGCCATATTTCCCTTCCCCAGATTCGGGGCATGTACCGGGGAGACCGCTCCAGAAAAGATACCCTGGTGAAATATGGATTCCGGCTTCCATCGGCCCTTGACAATCGCCCCCTGACCTGGGAAGAATCCCAATCCCGGTTTCATCAGGCTGTATATGTATCGGCAACACCTGCGGATGAAGAACTCGAAAAAGCAAAAAATGCCATCGTCGAGCTGATCGTCCGACCTACCGGTCTTATTGATCCGGAAATCGAGGTTCGACCGGCCATTCATCAGGTCGATGACCTTCTGGAGGAAATCCATCTCCGAATTGCACAGAATGAACGCGTTCTGGTCACCACACTGACCAAGCGGATGGCCGAAGACCTGACGGAATACTACTCGGATTTGAACATCCGGGTTCAGTATCTCCATTCGGATATCAGTACGGTTGAACGGATGGAAATTATACGGGATCTCAGAATGGGAAAATTCGATGTCCTGGTTGGCATCAACCTGCTGAGGGAAGGCCTGGATATTCCGGAGGTGTCTTTGGTGGCGATTTTGGATGCCGACAAAGAGGGGTTTTTGAGATCCACCCGTTCACTGGTTCAGACCTGTGGCCGGGCGGCGCGAAACGTTCGGGGGAAAGTCATCATGTATGCGGACCGCGTGACGGATTCCATGGGACGGGCTATCGAGGAAACCTCCCGGCGGCGGGAAATTCAACTGGCCTACAACCTGAGTCACGGCATCACCCCGGAAACCATCACCAAACAGATCACACGGCTGTTTACCGAAGACCGCAAGCCCGACAAAAAAGGAAAAACACCGTCTTTATCCGAATCGATTGCCTCATACCGGAGCCTGGGTGACGTTGAAAAATCAATTGTTGAACTCGAATCCCTGATGGAAAAGGCGGCCCGGGATCTGGAATTTGAAAAAGCCATCGATTATCGGGAGCGGATTCGAACGCTTCGGAATCAGGCGGTTTTTGATGGATTGATTCAGGGCGGATAAACGCCGTTATGATAGATATAATCAAAATAATACCGGTAGTATTCCTCCTGATCCAGGGAAACGGGAAGATCGGCATCACCACCATTTTGAGCCATAACCGTTTTCATCCATATATCCCGTGAATAATCATACAGGACCCGCTTCAGAATTCGGGGATCGTTCATCATCAACTCGGGGTGAGTGCGCAAAAAGTCATCAACGGCGTCCATGATGGCGCGGATGTTTCGAATGTACGCCGTATCATCCTGAACCTCTTCCTGGTATGCCTGACTGATTTTTTGAATCAGGTTCTTGAAGCTGCCCTCTATGGCATCGATGCAGTTCATTTTTCCCGCCCCCTAAGATCCCACCGTTTCCCGGTATCCGCATCCTTCGGTAAGGCATGAAAGAAATGTACCTTTCGATTTGGTTGTTTTTTCAACCAGAAAAGGGGCTTCACACTGGGGGCAGACCTTTGAAACCGGCCTGTCCCAGATGGCATAATCACAGTTCGGATAGCGGCTGCACCCATAAAACACTTTTCCCCGTTTTGAGCTGCGCTGAACCAGCATGCCGTTGCACCCGGGTTTGGGGCAGTTAACCCCGGTCTCCTTGCCGCCGGCGTTGTTTTCATTCAGGGAACGGGTATTTTTGCAGACAGGATAACCGCTGCAGGCCAGAAATGGTCCGAATTTACCCTGACGGATCACCATGGGGGCGCCACATTTTTCACAGACCTGATCCACTGTTTCTGCTGACGGCCGTTCTTCCATTTGAATACCGCCCGTTTCAGACCGTGTGTAGTTGCAGGAATACCGGCAATCCGGATATCCGCTGCAGGCCAGAAAATGACCATTTTTACCCATTTTGATATGGAGTTTTCGGGTTTTGCATTCCGGGCAATCAATATCGGTCGGTGTTCCCAACCGCTTCATGCTGATCATGTGCTCATCCGCATGGGTCAAGTCATGCTTGAACTGTTCATAAAACCGGGCCAGAATTTCATGGGACTCGAGCTCGGACAGTTCGATCCGATCGAGGTCTGTCTCCATTTTGGCGGTAAAATCCACATCAAATACATCCGGAAAGCTGGCAACAATCAGATCGTTCACAATAAAACCCAGCTCACTGGGAACAAAATACCCTTTGATCAGCTCGACATAGTTTTTGCTGCGAATCGTGGTCAAAATACTGGCATAGGTACTGGGTCTGCCGATGCCGTTTTCCTCCAGTTCCTTGACCAGAGAGGCTTCTGAAAACCGGGGGGGCGGCTGAGTGAAATGCTGTTTGGGTTCCAGTTGCTGCAGCTTGAGAATTTCGCCCGAACGAATCGGAGGCAGTTTCTCCTGACCATCCTTGGATTTATCGGCCATCTCATCATCCACGGATACATACAGCGCCATGAAACCCGGGAATTTGACCGTGGATCCACTGGCCGTAAAAAGATAGGACCGGGCCAGGATGGCCAGTGTCAGGGTATCGATGATGGCATCCGCCATCTGGGACGCCACAAACCGCTTCCAGATCAGGGAATAAAGGGCCAGTTGATCCTTTGACAAATAGGGCGCCATCATTTCCGGGGTATTGGAAACGGATGTGGGTCGAATAGCCTCGTGGGCATCCTGCACCTTGTTTTTGTTGGCATAAAAACGGGGCTTTCCAACCGTATGATTCTCTCCAAACTGGCCCCGAATCCAGTCGATGGCTTCCTGGGCCGCCTCGACACCAATCCGGGTCGAATCCGTTCGCATATACGTGATCAAACCGACCTGCTGCCCGCCGCCGAGCTCAATGCCTTCATACAGTTCCTGAGCCACACTCATGGTTTTTTTTGCCGTAAATTTCAGTTTGCGGATGGCTTCCTGCTGGAGTTTGCTGGTGATAAACGGCGGCAGGGGTTTTCTTCGGGTCGTTTTGGTCTGCACATCATCCAGTACAAAACTGGCACCATTCAATTCTGCAATGATGGACTGAACGGTTTCCGCATTGGGTATGACCAGTTTTTTACCATCTTTTTTAACCAGCTTGGCCGTGAAAGCAGGCGGAAGGCTGCCTTCGAGCAAGGCTGTCAGACTCCAGTATTCCTCGGGTCTGAACTGTTGAATCGCCCGCTCCCGTTCACAGATCATCCGCACCGCAACCGATTGCACCCGTCCGGCGCTCAGCCCGCTTTTGACCTTTTTCCAGAGAATCGGAGAAATCTGATACCCGACCAACCGGTCCAGAATTCGGCGTGTCTGTTGCGCCTCGTATTTGTTGCGGTCCAGTTCCCCGGGATGGGAAATGGATTCCAGAATGGCTTTCCGGGTCAGTTCATGAAACAGGATTCGATGGAAATTGCGGCCTTTTTTTTTCAGAATTTCAGCCGTGTGCCAGGCAATGGCCTCTCCCTCACGATCCGGGTCCGGCGCCAGAAAAATATCCTCAGCCCCTTCGGCCGCTTTTTTCAATGCCGAAATGACCTTCTGCTTCCCGGGTATGGTGGTATAATTGGGTTTGAAGCCGTTTTCAACATCTACACCCATTTCATTTTCCGGCAAATCCCGAATATGTCCGACAGTCGCAACCACATTGTAGTCGCCTCCCAGATAATTTTTTATGGTTTTGACTTTGGTGGGTGATTCTACAATAACAAGGGAGCGGCTCACAGCATGTTCCTCACGAACGTTCAGGAAGTGAATAATAATTTCCGGCGGATTGATGAATCAGCCCTTTCAGCTCGAGCTGAATCAACAGGCTGGAAAGCTTTCCCGCCCTTAGGGACAGTTTTCGAACCAGATCATCAACATGAATCGGATAAGGGGAAAGTTCAGCCATGACAGACTGTTCGTCCGGTGTCAACAGAACAGGCTGTCTGCAAATTTTTACCGCGCCAGTCGGTTTTGGGATGACATCCACAGGTCGGGTCAGGAAAGAAGAAAGCTCATCGATGATATCCTGGGCGTGCTCAACCAGCCTGGCCCCGGATTTGATCAGGGTATGCGTGCCGGTGCTCTTGAAGGAATGAATATTTCCCGGTACGGCAAAAACCTCACGCCCCTGTTCCAGCGCCATTCTGGCAGTAATGAGGGAACCACTGTTTTTGGAGGCTTCCACAACAACGGTTCCCAGGGTCAGTCCACTGATGATTCGGTTTCTCTGGGGAAACTGATGCGCATCCGGCCCGGTCATCAGCGGCAGTTCGGAAACAACGGCGCCGGTTTCTGCGATTCTGTGGCAAAGCGCCGTATTTTCAGCCGGGTAAATCCGCTGGAGACCACTTCCCAAAACTGCGATGGTTCTCCCCTTTGCCCGAAGCGCGCCTTCATGGGCTGCGGTATCGATACCTCTGGCCATACCGCTGACCACCGTCATGCCGCGCAAAGACAGATCCGAACACAGCCTGCGGGTTGTTGTCAAGCCATATTCCGTGGCATTCCGGGAACCCACGACGGCAATGGATGGATAGCTGTTTTTCAGACTGCCCAGAACATAGAGCCAGGGGGGCGGATCCGGAATCTCTTTCAGAAGGGGCGGATAATCCGGATCTGCCAGAGTAATCAGCCCTATATTATTTTCAAAAACGAGTTCCAGATCTTTTTGAGCGACATCCGGAAGTTTCTGCTTTCGAATGGCCTGAATCAGCCGGGGGGTGATGCCCTCAACAGACAGGAGACTGGCATCAGACGCCTGAAAAACCTGATCCGGGGTCTGGAACCGGTCTATCAGGCGTTTAAAGAGGAGATTGCCGACTCCGGGAACATGTTTCAGGATAAACCAGGGGAAATAGCGTTCCATCTCCTATTTCTTTTTTGAAAAATCCTGAAATACCAACAGAATCGGGCTGGCCACAAAAATGGATGAAAACGTGCCGACCAAAATGCCCACAATCATGACAAATGCAAAATCATGAATGATACCGCCTCCCCAAATATACAGGGCCAAAACCGAGACCAGCGTGGTGCCCACGGTAAGAATGGTTCGGCTCAATGTCTCATTGACACTGCGATTGATGACTTTTTCAAATGGCAGCTTGCGATGTTTTTTGAGGTTTTCACGAATCCGGTCGTACACGATGATGGTGTCATTCAATGAATACCCGATAATGGCCAGAAGTGCGGCCACAATCGGAAGCGAAAACTCTCCTCCGGCAATCACAAAAAAGCCCAGCGTGATCATCACGTCATGCAGCAGGGATACGACGGCCCCCATGGCATACCGCAATTGAAACACCCAAAACAGGATCAGGGTCAGGATCAGGGCCAGCGTAATCAGAATGGCCATGCTGAGTTTCATCAGACTTAAAAAATAGACACCGCCCATCAGGGCGGCTGCAATGATGCCGCACTGAATCCACTTGAACTCGAAGCGTCCCGAGATATAGATGGCAATAAACAGCAGGGCATAAAATATGGCAAACAGCGCCTTTTCGCGCAGATCCTGGCCGACCTGGGGACCAACCATTTCAACCCGCCGGATTTCCGCATCCTGACCGGTTGATTCCTTCAGCGCCTGCTGAATACGGGTGGAAAACTGTTCGTCTGTTTTCAGGGACAGATCGGTTCGAACCATGTATTCATGCCCCTTCGCCTCGCCAAAGGTCTGAATGGTGGGACTCTCGATGCCAACAGCGCCCAGTCCGGTTTTGATGCTGTCGACGGGAACTGATTGCGCAAAGCGGATCTGAATGACGGTACCGCCAGAAAAATCAATGCCAAAACGGGGGCCGCCCTGAACAATCAGGGTCAGAATGCTGATCAGAATCGCTATCGCGGATACGCCATAGGCGATATATCGCTTGCTGATAAAATCGATGTTGATATCGGGTTTGATAAATTCCATATAATTACCTTTTAGATGCTCAGACGGGTGATTTTCCGGTTGATGAGAAAATAATCAAAAATCAGCCGTGTCAGGACAAGGGCGGTGAATACACTGGAGATTACACCCAGACTCAATGTCACCGCAAAGCCCTTGATCGGGCCGGTTCCAAATTGAAACAGGACCAGGGCAGCGATCAGCGTGGTGATGTTGGAGTCGAGAATGGTCCAGGTTGCCATTTCAAACCCGGCGTCAACCGCAGCTCTCGGGGTTTTCCCGCCGCGACTTTCTTCGCGGATTCGTTCGAATATCAACACATTGGCATCGACAGCCATACCGATGGTCAAAACAATACCGGCAATTCCCGGCAGGGTCAGTGTGGCCTGAAATGCAGCCAGACCAGCCGCTATGAGCAGGATATTGAATATCAGTGCGATATCGGCAATCAGTCCGGAACCCCTGTAATAAACGGCCATGAACAATATGACCAGAATGCCGCCGACGGCGCCGGCCAGAAGTCCCTGCTGAATCGAATCGGTTCCGAGAGACGGGCCAACCGTCCGCTCCTCCAGAATGGTAACCGGTGCAGGCAATGCGCCGGCCCGCAGAACAATGGCCAGATCCCGGGCCTCTTCCGTGGTAAAGCGTCCGGTGATCCGGGCCTCGCCGCCACCGATTCTTTCCTGAATCACCGGCGCGGAATAAACCTTTTGATCCAGAACGATTGCCAGTCGTTTCTTGACATTTTCTTCAGTTATTTTTTCAAATATCTGGGCGCCCTTTTTATCGAACTTGATGGACACATAGGGCTCGTTGTACTGGGAGTCAATCTGGACATTGGCATCTGTCAGATAGGACCCGTTCAACAGGGCGCGTTTTTGCAGAAGATACGGGGTACGGACCACCCGCCGGGTCTGGGGATCTTCCCGGACTTCATACAAAAGCTCCGAACCCGGCGGCACGGTCCCTTTGACAGCCGCATCCACGTCATGGGTTTCATCCACCAGCTTGAACTCGAGCAAAGCGGTTTTTCCAATCAGATCCTTGGCCCGCTGCGTATCCTTGATACCCGGAAGCTGAATCAGAATGCGGTTTTCACCCTGAATCCGGATATCCGGTTCACTGACCCCGAACTGATCCACCCGGTTGCGAATCGTTTCGAGTGCCTGATCAACCGCCAGTTTCTGGATATGCGCAACTTCCTTTTCCGGCAAATCCATCAGCATGGTCAATTTATCCGATTCCACTGATCGGGACTGGATGCGGAGTTCCTTGAAATCGTCATTGAGAATTTTTTCAAATTTATCAATGTGTTCCTTGCCCTCAACCACGACGGATATTTTTTTGCCCTCAATCTGATCCAGGGTAACATACCGGGCCTGGCTGGATTTCATGTTGTTCTTCAGTTCATACGTCATCCGTTCAATGACGCCTTCAACAGCCTTTTCGGTCTGTACCTCCAGAACCAGGTGCATTCCGCCCTGAAGATCGAGTCCCAGATTGATTTTTTTATGCGGCCAGAGGCCGGGATTAAACGTTGGAAGTGTATATATGACAGCAGCCAGCAAGACAATGATCACTGCTGCCATCTTCCCCATGTGCATCTTCACTGCGGTCTTTCCTTTCAGTCAACGGAGATTGGAATGAAGCGTAACAATGACGGATGAATCAGCCCAATATTTCTGCGGCCAATGGTGCATGATCCGACAGAATCATTTGGCTTTGTCTGCCTCTGCAGGCGTTTTTTTCTGCTGAATCTGGGATGGGTTCTGCACGACACCCGCCACGTTGCCCCGATTGAGCTTGACGCGGACCTTGTCAGAAATCTCAACAGTAACGGTCGCTTCTTCCACGGCCGTGATTTGACCATGTATGCCGCCACTGGTGATAATCCGGTCACCTTTTTTCAGCCCGGCGACCATCTCCCGAAGTTCTTTTGTTTTTTTCTGCTGGGGCCTGATCAGCAGAAAATAAAAAATCACAAACATGAGAATCAGTGGTATGAATGACGCAATACCGCCTGCAGAACCGGGTGACGCTGCCCCTCCCTGACCCATAGCATAAGCTAAACTGACCACCTGTGTTGCCTCCTTTGTCTGGTATCATTATACGTTTGAAACGGTTTGTTTATCTCGAAAACATCAACATTCCAAGTCCATTGAAATAAAAAAAGCTGGCGATGGTATACGTTAATCCGTACCGATCGTCAAACTACAAATTTTCTGTTTTTTTATCACATACAATTCGATTTTCACCGGGTACCAGGGATGGATCATTTTCGATGTTGATCCTGAATCCACGCCTTTCCTCCAGATCAAACAGCTCTTTCCGTTTCCGGTTCAGAAGGAATGATGCCACTTCGGTTGGAACATATCCGGTGATTCCGGAAATATCCTCTTTCAGGGCTTCCAGACTCAATGACCGCAGGAATGCAATTCCCAGAGTGTCTGGCGAGGGCGTAACCCCTTTGCCTTTGCAATATCGACAGGGTTGATAGCTGGTGTACTCGATGGATGGCCTCAGTCTCTGACGGGACATTTCCAGCAGACCAAACCGGGATATTCGTCCGACTTTGGTTTTGGCCTTGTCTTCCTTCAGAAAGGTTTTCATGGCTTTTTCGATTTCCAGTTTATGCTTCTGTTCCCGCATGTCTATAAAATCGAGAACAATCAGTCCGCCCAGATCCCGCAAACGCAACTGACGGGCAATTTCTTCGGCCGCTTCCAGATTTGTTGTCAGTGCAGTCTGCTCGATGGACCGGTTTTGAGTGGCTTTCCCGGAATTGACATCGATTGCCACGAGAGCTTCAGTCTGATCGATGATAATGGATCCGCCGGATTTCAACTCGACGCGGCTTTCATAAATGGAGGCAATCTGACTTTCAAGCTCGAATTTGGTAAATATGGGTTTGGGGCCCTTATAGAGCTTGACGATTTTGGAGTGCTTGGGGGATATCAGATCGATGAATTCCCGAATTTCCCGATGAATGGTGACATCGTCAATCAATATTTCGGTTATATCCGGCGTAAAATAATCTCTTATGGATCGCAGCGCGAGATTTCTTTCCTTGTAAAGAAGGGCTGGCGTCTGGACTTTCATCACATTGGCTTTTATGTTTTTCCAGAGCAGCATCAAATAATTGAGATCTTTTGATATTTCAGTTTTTGAACACTCTGCGCCCGCGGTTCTGACAATCACGCCGCACCCTTCGGGAAGCTTGATTGAACTCATGATTTCCTTCAATCGTTTACGCTCGTCTTCATCCTCAATTTTTCGGGAAATGCCACGGTTTTCGCTGCCAGGCATCAGTACCACATGCCGTCCCGGAAGGGAAATGAATGTGGTCAGCATGGCGCCTTTATTCATAATGGGATCTTTGATCACCTGAACAAGAAGTTCCTGGCCTTTTTTTACCAGATGATTGATGGAAAAATCACCGGATGGGATATCCTGATAGTAGTCGTTGTGAATTTCAGTTTTTTGTAAAAAGCCGTGCCGTTCGGCGCCGAAATCAACAAAAACAGCCTGCAGGCTTGGCTCTACCCGCGTGATAACCGCTTTGTAGATGTTTCCCTGGGTAATTTCCCGGGAAGCGCCTTCAATATGAAATTCTTCCAGTTTGCTGTCTTTGACCTTTGCAATACGGCATTCCGCGGAATCGCTGGCGTTAATGAGTATTTTACAGCTCATGATGGGTTCTATTCGTTTGCCTCCTGTATGTTGTAATTGGGTTTATATCCGATCCTGCTGACCTGTTCCTCATTACGGCCATGTTGCAGGCTCATATGTCTGGAAGCCGCTTACGAAGAAATTGTCTCTGAAGTTCAAAGATAATTTCCGTCAGTTTTTTTTCATCTTCTCTGGCCATCTCGCTGAATTGTATTCCAAAGCACAGATTTCCCGTCAGTGAATCAGTTTCCGTTCGAACAATCAGCGCTTTTTTTATTTCTATCTGCCCGATTATCGAATTCGTTTTGAAAACCAGTCTGGCATTGTTGATGATATCCCCGGAATTCAAAACAGGATCAGCGTCGTTATTCTTATGTTTGGTGGCCAAGGCGCCCAGTGTGCCGGCCTGACTCAAATTGATGACATCGATCCGTTGTGGTTTACCATCTCCGGTAAAATAAATTTTGGTATCTTCAGGCGCTTTGATTCGAAAATTTCGACGCTGTTGTCGTCGTTCTATAAACGCAGGGAATCTGAGCCAGATTTCTGCATCTTCAACCCAGTCTCCCAGCGTCTGGAAACTGTAAGGCAGACCATCCGGACCGTTGAATTCAAACTGGAATGGAAGTTCTTTGTATTCCAGCAGGATATCCTGAAACTCCGCCGGGTTTTCAATGAGAAAATATTTGACGCCATTTCTGGATCGGATGGCATGAATTACGGTCAACTGCTCATAATCCCTTCCCATCAGCTTCATTCGAAGGAGGGTCCCATTTTTTTTGAGCCCGTCCAATGAATCAGAAACGGAATTGTCTACAATTTTGTCGCCATAAATCATGTGATTGTTCTCAACATCGAAAGCAGGTTGAATACGACAGAAAGAAAACCTCCGAACCTTTCAGACAAAAGGGCTTTGCCCAATAATCTCCTCTATTAAAGGATTGTTCAATGACCAATCAATGGTGTTGGCGAATCTGTAACACATGAATTAAGGGTATATTGAATCCTGGAAAAACAAATCGTCTGGAAGATACCCATTAAGACGGAATTTTGTCAACCTTTTTCAAAATACCGTTCAAATTAAACGGTTTGTAAAAGGCAATGGTAACCGCTCAATAACAGGAGGGGGCGGACCGTGAACGAGCCCATGCCCGATGATTTCTACTCTGTATATAGCTTTGTCTTCTGAATACCTGTCGTTGCAGCCTTGAGATGAATATGTTTTCAGCTTGAGACGCAGGAAAATAATTTCATCCATTGGGGTGGGCAATTGGCTCATGGCAAATTTCGGAAAAGCGGAGAGGTATGAGCGGATCTCGGAAGTCGGTTGTGCACCCTTCTTCGAAAAGCGCCGTCAACCGCAAATCAGAGGATGGCCGGGATCGGACCACGACACATACGCCACCACTTATCGCTGCTTCCTTCCGGACCTGACGAGGTTCATGGGTGTATGTTACGCGGCGACCGGTCAGTCTGAGTCGCGGTTTTCAGACAGTATTCCTCGGAAGGGAATTCAGCCCCGCATAAGCGGATTTCGGGTACAGGGCACCGCTGGCTCCCCGCCTAGCACAACCAGCATTACTATAGCGAAAAAAAGAATATTATCAAGAAAAAAGCACTATTTTTTTTTCAGCCGGTCCCGCCATGTGCAGGCTTGTTTATTTATTGGAAGCATCACCTTGCTGACATCACGGGCGATTTCCGAAGTATAAAATGCACAGGGATCTTCCTCCCGGGCCATTTCCAGAATCCATTTCTGATCGCGCCTTCGGCAGACAATGTACAATTCGACAATGGCGCTTTTCATGCCTTCTCCGCGGAATATGGTCACCGGCTGCCCAACCTGTCGAAGCCGATCCGCAATTTGAATACCACAGTTGGCGGATATAATCCGTAAAACCATCATTCCAAATGCCAGTTTTTTTTCAACCAGAATGCCAACCACATTTCCGGTGGCAAAACCAAACGCATAAAACAGAACCAGGATCGGAGATTCCTTGATACGCAACACCACCGTACTGACTATGGATATCCATATGATCACCTCGATCAGTCCCAGAAAAAATGCCAGAATTGTTCTTCCCTGAACGGTAGCGATGGTTCTGACTGTGCCAATGGAGACATCACAGACCCTGGCAAAAAAAATAACGATTCCTGTCAAAAGAATATTGCTATCCATATTGTTTACCGTGAAAACACATCATTATTGAGATATGAGTAGTGCGTATTGATAAACCTCAACCCGTCTGACCGCTTTGTTGTTTTCGGTGTCGGAACTGTCATTTATTCTGTTGTGTTGCGCTGGATGGCATACAGACCCCGGTCCGCCCGGATAATTTTGTCCATCTTACCCAGGCGGTAAAGAACATTGCGTATTTTTTTTTCGCCGTATCCGGTCAGATTCATGATTTCGTTCACCGTTACCGGTTTGTCAGACTGGTTTATGGCATCATAAACAACCTGAAACGCAGCAGGTATATTGACTTTTGATTCTTGCGGTTCATTATTGGTGACATGCTGGTTTTTCCGCCCACTCAATGCGTCTTCCCGGATCAGTTTCTCAATCTGATCGATGCGAATCATGAGCTGATCAAAATCTTTTCGGGTCGGAATGTCATAGCGCTTGATAAAAAATTTGATCATCGCATCAAAGCTGGGTGATTTTCCCTTTTTCCTGGTCATTTTCAACTCCTTCCAGCCTTCGCATTATCTGTATAACCAACCGGATGGCTGACCCTGAATCCTCTTTTTATAGCTTTTCAGATATTGATTTTTTTTGGACCTGTTCGCCCGGCTTCCGGATAATGCCGCGTGACGGTGTCGCTTTTAAATCATCCTGTGGACTGTCCGGAAACCCGAATCCGTCTGTCTTTTGATCGCATCCGCCTGATGGCAGGGGCCATGATTTCACCGATCAGGGTGGAATAATCCATTCCAGCCGCCTCACTGATGAGGCACAAATCCGACCATCCCGGTGTCAGGCCGGGAAGGGGATTGCATTCAATAAAATGAATATGATTTTTATCATCCATCCGGAGGTCAATACGGGCGACATCCCGGCATCCCAGAGCATAAAATGCATTTCTGGCAACCTGTTCGAGGCTTTTCATCAGGTGGTAATCCACCTTTGCCGGAACCTCATATCTGACCGCATTGGTAACAGCCAGTTTGTGCTCAAAAGAATATACATGGTATCGGTCAGTTGTATTATTGAATACCACCTCCATCGGTGGCAATACCCTCGGACGGACCTCGCCCAAAAGACCCACTGTGAATTCCCGCCCATCGAGATATTCTTCGACCAGAACAGATTGGTGGTATTTGGAAATCATGTTTTTGGCGAGTTGACGAAGCTGATTTTCATCTTCGACAACACTGAATCCCATGACACCTTTCGAACTGCCTTCTGCAACCGGTTTTAAAATGACGGGAAATTTCAGATCTTTGGGAATCCGTTCGTTGCCGGTTCGCATGACCATAAAACCGGCGGTGTGGATACCCACTTCACGAACCATTTTCTTTGCCAGGACTTTATCCAGACAGATGGACAGGGTGGCCGGATCTGATCCGACATAGGGTATTGACAGCAACTCCAGAATCGAGGGTATCTGGGATTCACGGGCTCTGCCGTGTATGCCTTCCGCAATATTGAACACCAGATCCAGCGGCATGGATGATATGATCGACGGCAATTCCGGTCCGGCCTCTATTTTGACCACTTCATGACCCTGAGACACAATCGCCCCGGCAATTGCATCAATCGTGGTCTGGGAATCGAATTCCGCATCACTGTCATCATCATCCGCATGTTTGGCGACGGACCGTTTCAAATTATATGTCAGACCAACTTTTATTGCCCGTTTCCGTCTGCGGTCGCGAATTCGAACCGGAACACCAAACCGTTCGGCAGCGCTTCTGATAATGGCATCCAAAACCGATTCGATTGATTTGAGCCCGGCCAGCATGGCCGCGGCATATATTGCTGCGCCGGGTTCAAGGCTGGGAAGGGGATTGGCTTCGATAAAATAAAGCTGATCATCGGTTGATAGGCGATAGTCCAGCCGTGCAAAGTCCCGAATATCCAATACACTGCAAGCGGTCCTGGACAGTTGAATCAACCGGGATTGATGATTCTGATCAATCGATGCCGGAACCTTGACCGAGACCGCATCCCGAAGATCATGCTGAAGGGAGTAGTCGTAAAAAATATATTTGCGATCCGCAACGACATCGGAATCAAAGACATATTCACAGGCCGGCAGAATACCGCCAGTCCGGTATGATATCTTTTCCAGAAACGGAACGATAATATCCTTTCCGGAGATGAATTCCTCAATCAGGACGCCGGAAGGATACCGAATCAGCAACTGCGGCAAACGGATTTTCAGCTCATCCGGTGTTTCGATTACGGAATCCAGCAGTATTCCCTTTGAACTGCCTTCAAAATTGGGTTTAATGATCAGGGGATAGGTCAATGATACCGATTCGACCTGTTCAAGGCGGTGGACAAATACCCATCGGGGGGTCGGAATGCCGCTTGACGCAACCAGCATTTTGGTCAATCGTTTATCACTGGTCACGGTGCAGACATAGGAATCCGATCCCGTGTAGGGTATGCCCAGATGCTGAAAGAGTCCGGGGTAAAACGCATCCCTGGTTTTATTCCGTTTTCCAAGGGCGGTATTAAAGATCATGTCTGGGCTGATCGCCTCCAGTCGGGCCACCACCCGGGATGCCGGACCCGATACTTCAAGACGTTCCACCTGATGCCCCAGCGAGATCAGTCCATTGTAAATGGTCGAGATGGTTTCAGGCCGATCGAAATCAGCCTCCTCTTCACTGGATGTATACTGCTGGGAGTAGGTGTAAACAATTTTCATGAATGATATCCTTCAATACTCGGCATACGCGATATTGACATGAAGCAGACAGGTATGAGCGGGGAAAGCTATAGTGGATACTGAATTCAGGATTCCGGGAAATTCATCCCCCAAAAACGAAAACAGGGTTGATCACAGCGGATATGCCGAAATTTCGGCATTCCGGAATATCCGCATTTCACCCTGAATGAAGGCTTTCGCATGGTCAATGCGTATGACCAACGATTTTATTTCCATGAATCAAAATTGCCGGGAAGCAGAAAGCACACGCTCCCTGCCCCTTATTTTCATGGCAAAACTATCCGGTTACACGCTGCGACGCAATCTCAAAAAAAGGAGAATCCTTGAACTCGGTGCTCAGCCGTTTAAACAGTTCCCGGCTTTTTTCTGTATTTCCTTTTTTCTGATGGATGAGTGCCAGTTGAAACAGTGCATCGTCGGTTTCCGGCATATCCGGCGTCGCCAGGATCATTTCAAAAAACGGAACAGCTTTGTCCGGATCATTTCTGGACAGCCAGGCATGACCCAGGGCAGAGGCAATGATGCTTTTATAAAATGGCTGATCCTCGAAATGTGAAATTGCCTTCATGTAAAGCGTTATGGCATTTTCATAATCCATTGCATCATAACTCATGTTGCCCAGTATCACCATCGCCTGTTTGCCGGCAGCCCGGCCGGAATACGCATCGACAACGTCACGGATATCGTTCTTTACCTGTTGAAAAGCCGACTTCGGGTCACTGCCCTGTTCCAGTTTTTCATATTTGGCCATACTTTGATACAACCGGGCTGCGGCGCGTTTTTCCGATGACTGGAAATAATATCCAATCCCCGAACCAATCAGTCCGACAGCCAGAACCGCACAACAGACATAAACAATCGTCATTTTATGATCAACGCCCCACGCGATCATCCGGGTGGAAAGAGTTAAAAACTCATCGGGCTCTTTCAGAATCTGTTTTCGGCTTGCCTTCTGTTTCATGTTCTTTATGTTTCCTTTGCGACGTCATGTCTTTGCACGAGAAATAAACTTGGGGATTGCAACCCCGACCTATTCAATATCTTTCATTGATTTTCGAATTCGAACCCAGCCGTGTTCCGGAATTTTGGCTCCGACAACCTGACAGACCTCGTATCCGCACCAGGATGCCAGTTTTCCGGCCTGTTGTGCGGAATACCCGTTGGCCAAACCATAAAGAAATCCGGACGCCCACAAGTCCCCGGCCCCGGTTGTGTCCAACGCATCCCCATTTCCCCTGGCGTCGATTTTGACGATATCGTTACCGCTGGCAATCAGGCTGCCCCTTTTTCCCATTTTGTAAACGGCAATCGGCGCCAGCCGGGACATGATCCGAACCGCTTCGATTTCATCTTTGGCGCCGGTAAACGATTCTGCCTCGTCTTCATTTGCAATCAGAATATCCACCCCTTTTTCAAGCAGTTCATTGATCAGGGGTCGATGCGCCTCGATCACCGTATAACTGGCCAGATCCAGTGAAATCCTGGCGCCGGACTGAAGCGCCAGTTGGTGGATGTGTCGGATCAGATCGGGCTGATGGCAGAGATACCCTTCAATATGGGCGATGGCCGCATCCTGAAAACAGGCCGCATCGATTTCATCCGGCTCAATTTCCGCGGCAGCTCCCAGAAATGTCAGCATCGACCGCTGGGCATCCGGTGTAATGACCGATACCACCCGGCCTGTTTTGCTCGGTGACCGGCGCAGTCGGGGATCCACCCCATCGCTGATCAAACCGGTTTCAAAAAGGTCTCCCATCTCGCCGCTACCGCGCTTTCCGACAAACCGGGCTCTGCCGCCCAGCCTGGCAATACCAATCGTTGTGTTGCATGCCGATCCGCCTGGAACAATGATTGGTGCGCGGGTGGTTTTTGCCAGAACACGTTGCAGTTCCGGTTCATCTGTCAGGGACATGCCGCCTTTTCGAATCCCGGACTGGTGAAGGAATTCATCGCTTTCGGAAACCAGTATATCCATCAGTGCAGAACCAAACCCGACAACACAGTTTTTCATGGTTCACCATCCTTGCCAAAGGATTTCAGATTTGAGATTTCAGATTTTGCTGCAGGTTATGTCACCAGACCAGTGATTCGTGAATCCAGCCGCCATCACCATCGGCATGTTCAATCTGAATCCAGTTGTTTTCCCGCTTCAGCACTTTGAACGGAATCCCGCTTTCAACCCGGAACAGGATATCTGCTTCCATTGCCGGTGCAGAACGGATATTGCAATTTTCCCGAACCGTGATCACAGATGCCGTGTTGGAAATAATGGATCGGTGAATCCAGCCCTCATCGCCTTCAAAATCGCGAAACTGACACCATTCACCGGTCTTTTTGATAATATTCAGCGGGTAATACCGATCCGCCTTCCAGATAATGCCATATTCAAATCCCGGACCGGATCGCACATTGGCTTCATTTACGGAAACCGACAGTCGCTCGGCAAGCGCCGGCGTCACAAACATCAACAAAAAGCATGAAATCAAAAAAAATCGTTTCAATAGTTCACCTCATTAATATCCCAGGAATCTGCCGCCCTGATAAATACAAAAGGATATCACCCATGCCAGGATGCTGCTGTATATCAGACTGAACATCATCCATCCAATCGACCCGGTCTCACGTCGAATCGCGACAACCGTGGCCATGCAGGGCAGATAAATCAGAACAAAAAACATCAGGGACAGCGCAGACAGGGCCGTCATACCAGAATCCCGCAATGCGGCAGACATCGCCTCAGTATCCGTATCACCCTTGACAACATAGAGGATTCCCATCGTACTGACAACAATTTCTTTTGCGACAAATCCACTGATCAATGCGACACTGCCTTTCCAGTCAATCCCGATGGGCAGAAATACCGGTTCGACAAGCCTGCCCAGTCTGCCCATATAAGATTTTTCAGTTCTTTCCGCATGTCGCGCCATTTTCAGCCTGTCGATCTCTTCATCCCGATTCGATTCAAGCTCCCTGATCATTGCCTGATTTGCAGACGGTTGCATGGCCTCATAACGGGCATTCAGGCCAGCGATTTCCATATCATAATCCCGTGAATACTGGATATCACGGGGAAATGTCGATAGCGCCCACACAACGACAGAGCCAACCAGAATGATATTGCCCATTTTTTTTAAAAACTGACGGCTGCGATCCCACATATGAATCATCACACTTTTAATCATGGGAATCCGGTATGGTGGAAGTTCCATGACAAACGGTGCATCCAGCCCCTTGAGAATGGTGGATCGCAGCACACGCCCGGTTCCGATGGACAGAAGAATGCCGATCAGGTAGATGGCAAAAATGACAGTCCCCGCCCGTTCACCAAAAAAGGCGCCTGCCAGAACGATATAAATTGGCAGTCGGGCGGAACAGGACATGAATGGGGTAATCAGAATCGTCAGTATCCGGTCCTTTTCGCTTTCCAGGGTCCGGGCGGCCATGATGGCAGGCACATTGCAGCCAAATCCCATCAGCATGGGGATGAAGGATTTGCCGTGCAGGCCGATCAAATGCATGATTTTATCCATCAGAAACGCGGCCCGGGCCATGTAGCCCGTATCCTCGAAAAGGGAAATACAGAAAAACAGAATCAGAATATTGGGCAAAAACACAATGACACTGCCGACACCGGCGACAATGCCGTTCAACAGCAGATCCTTGATGAGACTTTCGGTCATCCGGCCATCCAGAACCGTGGAAACCCATGACACGCCGGATTCAATCCATTCCATCGGATACGCGCCAATGGAAAAGGTGAGCTGAAACATGGCCCAGATGAAAAAAATAAAAATTGGAAAACCCAAAAACCGGTTTGTCAGAACCAGATCGATGTTTCGGGATATATCGACCCGATGCCGGGTTGACGTGGTGACCGCTTCTTTGACAATACCGGCAATGAATCCATATCGTTCATCGGTCATGATGATTTCCGGGTCATCATCAAACCGGTCCTGAATATAATGCCGCTGTTTCTGAATTTCCCGATCCAACTGCAAGACAGCCGCTTCGGATGGCGTGCCGGACACAATGGCATTCCGGACAATCTGATCATTTTCCAGGAGTTTGATGGCGGCCCATCTGGGATTGCAGGGAATGGATGCCGAATAGTCCGCGGCCAGAAGGTCCTGAAGGCGGACAATTGCGGTTTCGATATCCGGGCTGTATTTCACCTGCCTGCCCTGGGATATCTGGACGCTTTTTTCAGCCAGATCAATGGCTGTTTTCAACAAATCATCCACGCCTTCATTCCGGTTGCCGATGGTGAACACCACCGGAACCTCCAGAAGTTCGGAAAGCTTTTCCGCATCGATTCGAATTCCCCTGGATTGCGCCATGTCCGCCATGTTCAGGGCAAACAGGACCCGGCAGTCAATTTCCCGCAACTGGGTGGCCAGATACAGACTGCGCTCCAGATTGGAGGCATCGATGATATCGATGACAACATCCGGATGGTCTTCCAGAATGAAATTTCTGGCAACTATTTCTTCGATTGAAAATGGTGTCAGGCTGTAAGTGCCAGGCAGATCGATGATTTTAAGATCATGGCCATGCCGGGTGACAAGACCTTCCTTTTTTTCAACTGTAACGCCTGGCCAGTTTCCGACCTTTTGATGCGCGCCGGTGATGTTGTTGAACAGGGTGGTTTTGCCGGAATTTGGATTTCCGGCCAGCGCAATGGTGATGGTTTTACGGGGCATGAATGAATCCTGATATTATTCCTGGGAAACGCGTTCAACCATGATTTGGGCAGCCTCTTCGACCCGCAAGGATAAGTGGTAGCCTTTGACCACGATTTCAAGCGGATCACGAAGCGGGGCATACTTTTCAACTGTAATCTCGGACCCCTTGACAATACCCATTTCAAAAATGCGTCTTCGAAGAACGCTGCTGCCGCCAACCCGAATGATTCGGGCGGTTTGGCCTTCCCGCAACTGGCTCAACCGAAGATCAGGACTCGCTGCATTCATGGTGTTCACTTGTCTTTTCTGCAGGTGATACAAAAATTTTCTGGGCAAGCCCTCTTCCGATAACGTACCGCCTGCAATCGACCGCAACCGCAATCTGGCCTTTGCTTATATTGGTAATGATTTCGACAATATCACCCACTCGAAGTCCCATCGTCATCAGGCGCATTCTGGCGCCGGTACCCCCGGATACCTCCTGAATAACCAGACGTTCACCGGCCTTTGCCAGGGTCAGCGGCGTCAGATCACCCCTGTCTTTTTGACATTTGGCGCAGATGCCGTAAAGTTCTGTTTTATGCTGAAGGAGATGAAATCCATGATCCGAGGCGATCTGTACCTGACGGTTCTCCAATTCCCGATCTTCAAACTCGACAATGGACAGACATTTTGTACAGATCAGATGATCATGGTGATGTCCGATATGGCGATGTTCATACCGGACATGCCCGTTTTCAAACCGGTTTTTTTGAGCGAATCCAAAATGACACAGGAGCCTGAGTGTATCCTGCACAAAATCGAGTGTCAGATCACTCCCCTGATTGGCCATAATCTCGAAAAGATCACTGGCCGTCACATGATGCTCCGTGTTCAAAAATACATCCAGCACCCGAAACCGGTCTTCCAGACGGTCAATGTTTTCCTGACGAAACAGCTTTTGGAACTGTTCCTTTTCCTGACAATGAAGCTGTTTCATAAAAATGAACCTGACACGGATAACGTCTTTCTTCTGTATGGTGACATGCGATATCTACCGTGGCCCGGGTATGTCAAAGGTCGTGCAGGATCCGCCTGAACACGTATGGGTTTGGGATGTCGCAACCTGTGGACCGGATCCGCCGCCCGTCATGACAAAATTGGTTCGGCTGACAACCCGTTGAATATTGAATGAATGACATTGACTGCATTTCATTTCGATTTCATCATCTTTATTCAGCAGCAGCATCTCAAAATTTTTATGGCAATCCAGACATTGAAATTCATAGATGGGCATAACGTATTCACTCCGTTCATTATTGAATCCGGCTGGCATACAACTGAGACTGTTGACCCGATACCACCGGCTGGTTCATCGTCCTGCCCTATCGCTTTCCAGATAAGGATTTTGGGTGCGTTATCGGACGGAGATGGCCGAAAACAGGCCTCCCTGCCGCCTTCCCAAAATCGTTATCTGAAAAGCGATAGCGTCACTGGTCCCGGGGTCAAAACGTGAATAATAGCTGAAATGGTATCTCATTGGCAACATTGAATTACACATCACCGTTCACATCCGATGGGCAATCTTACAATAAACCTGGCGCCACTGTTATCTGATTTTTCCAGAAGCAGTTCACCGCCATGCCGGGAAACAATTTCATGGCAGATATACAGCCCAAGGCCCGTGCCTTTTCCGACGTCCTTTGTGGTAAAAAAGGGCTTGAAAATATCCTGTCTGAGACTTTCCGGCACCCCGGGCCCATTGT
Organism: Desulfatirhabdiaceae bacterium; assembly: GCA_050179135.1. Taxonomy (GTDB): domain Bacteria; phylum Desulfobacterota; class Desulfobacteria; order Desulfobacterales; family Desulfatirhabdiaceae; genus UBA4064. The sequence goes on from JBFXFK010000015.1 coordinate 41,447, forward strand.
CGGCACACTCGAAAATAATCTGTTTGCCCCTGTTGTCAACACGGGATATCACCTCGATGATGCCGAAATTTGGGTTAACAGACTGAATGGCGTTCTGAATAATGTTCAAAACAACCTGTCCCAGACTGGCAAAATTCCCCGGAATGATCGGAAGATTTTCTGCGCAGGTTTCGATCAGCCGGATCCGGGTTGCCTTTATCTGATTGTGCAGGACCCGGATGGCATCCTGAATGACCCGGTTGAGATCGACCGATTCCGAATTGCTTTCGGTCTGGCGGGAAAGCCCCAGCAGACTGGCCACAATGGATTTGGCCTTTCCCAGCTCCTTCAGGGCAAAGCGGAGATCTTCAACAAGGTCTTCGATGACGCCATTCTGTGGTGTGACATGCCAGTCCGGATCTGACAGATCTTCTACAGTCGACTGGATCAGACTGGCTGTACTGGCCAGCGGGTTGTTCAATTCGTGGGCGGCCCCGGCCACCAGCATGCCAATCGCCGCCAGGCTTTCTGAACGGACCAGCATTTCCTGGGTTTTCTGTTTTTCCAGAAGGGCTGACTGAAGCTCCCGGGTCCGGTCTTTCACTTTTTGTTCCAGGGTCCGGTTCAGATCATCGATGCGGCTGTAGGAAGCGGCATTTTCAATTGCCAGTGCACTTTGACTGGCCAGTGTCTCCAGAAGATCGATATCTTCTGAGGAAAACGGGTCGGCAGAAGATTTTTCACCGATTGTCACAAATCCGTTGAGCCTGTTTCTGAATATCATGGGCAGCACAACGGCGGCCCCGAGTTGATCGCATTCCGCTACAATCCGGTCTGTCCGCTCACTGGATTGCGGCGCCACCAGCCGCTCCCGGTTGAGCGTCAATCGATGTGTCGCAAGCCACTGCACCATATGGGAATCGCCTGAAATCGGTCGGAATTCGAATCCGGTTTCGTCCCGGCCACAAACCGCAGCCATCACAAATCCGCCCTGCCCCGCCAGATAGACCGAACAGTGACGGATCTTCATGGCATGAACAATGGTGTCTGCAATGACCCGGGCAATTTCGTCGGTTTTTAAAATTGATGCAATGGTCTGGCTGATGTTTTTGATGGTTTTCTGATAATCATACCGGTTTTTGAAAAAAAAACGGTCAATCCCGGACTGGGTCATTGACTGAAGCGGCCCGAAAACAAACGCAACACCAAAAAAGAACACAATGGGAAACAGAATGGAATTTGAAAAATCATATCCCTGAAAAAACCGGTTGAGCATCGTGATGATCAGAGCATAAAAAATGGTCAGACAGGCGGTCAGAACCGAATAGACCAGACTTTTTCGAATCAGGATATCCATATCGAGAAGATTGTACCGGAAAAGCCCCACATAAAAAATGATCATGGGAACAAACCCGAAATTGCCCATCGGATAAACCGGATACCCCAGAAGCGGCAACGTGTTCAGGCCGATCAAAAGCCCCAGAATTCCAAATCCCACCGTGATATATTTGAGTTTGTTTTTCTGAAGATAACGGGTTTCCCGTGCAATCGCACGGAACAGTATGGCCAGCACATAAGAGACCGCAGCCGCGGAACCCAGCCCGACCAATGGATACAACATGCCGCCCCTGCCCCAGAAACCGAAGTCATACCGATACATGGATTCGATCAGCCAGGGCGTCGGTGCAGCCAGCATGAGCAGAAAGGCGCCCGAATAGGCCAGCCATATCACCCGGTTATTATCGGAAATATCCAGATAGACATGAAAAAAATGAAGATAGAGCGGGATCAGATAAATAATGAAGACATGATCGATTCGACTGACCCACAGGGCTGTGTCAACCGACTGAATATTGAAAATGATCAGGATATCGATGTAAAGAAGACTGCCCAGAAAGCAGATGATGGAAAAAAGCCGGTTGGCCCGGTGCTTTTTTCGTTGGATCCATGTAATGAATGACAGACTGGTAAAACAGATCAGGGTGATGAGGGGCGGGATGCTGTACAGCGTGATCATGGCGTGTTTTGAAGCATTTCCCGTGCGTGGTCAATGGTGGTTTGTGTCAGATTTTCCCCCCCCAGCATCCGGGCGATTTCCATGACACGGCCGGATTCGGTCAATGGCTGAATGGTGGTGAGGGTGCGTCCATCGATTTGCTGTTTGATGATTGAAAAATGGTTCTGTCCAAACCGGGCAATCTGCGGCAGATGGGTGATACAGATCACCTGATACTGCCGCGACAGCTCAACCAGTTTTTTCCCCACGACATCGGCCACAGCACCGCCGATTCCGGCATCCACCTCATCAAAAATAACGGTTTCAACGGATTCGGTTTCAGCCAGGATGGCCTTCAGTCCCAAAACAACCCGGGACAATTCTCCGCCGGATGCGATGGCGGCCAGTGGTTTGAGACTTTCTCCGGTATTGGCTGCCATCATGAACAGGGCTCTTTCCCATCCGGAATCCCGGATCACCCGGTCTTTCCAGTGGAGTTCCGGATCACAGTCCCCATCCGCCGAAATCGGCTTCAGCAGGATCTGAAAACGGGAATTGTTCATTTTCAGCTCGGACAGCTCCTGTACAATTTTATCCGCCAGCACTCGGGCGGCCTCCTCGCGCGCCGCAGAAAGACGGGTTGACAGATCGATGAGATGACGTCTCAGGGATTCAATCTCTGACTGGAGCGTCAGAATGTCGGCATCCACATTTTCAATTTGGGACAGATCCTGACCGATGGCATGAAGGCGCTGGAAAACAGCCGATATCGAACCGCCATATTTTCGTTTCAGGCGGTTGAGCAAGTCCAGCCGGGATTCCACTTCTTCCAGACGACTGTCATCCGCCGGTGTGTCCCCCAGGCGCTTGCTCAGATCTGCGTAAATATCCTCTATCAAAAAAATGGCATCGGACATCTTCTGATGAATGGGGTTGAAGGCTGTATCCAGGGCCTGAATGCGATCAAAGGTTTTTTCAAGGGACGAGAGTCTGTCAAATACCGCATTTTCCCCGCTGTATAGTGACTCGATGCCGTGATGGATGGCCTGAAAAATGGTTTCCCGGTTTTTCAGACGGACCCGTTCCTGTTCCAGCAGGGTATCTTCTTCGGGCTGAATGCCGGCCTGGGTGATTTCTTTCTGCTGATGGGTCAAGAAATCGATCTGGCTGGCCTGGCTGGCCTGAAGGAGTTTCAGGTCTTTTCTCCGTTTCAGGATCGGAATCAACTGATGATACGCCTCATGAACCTGGTTTCTGAGGTTTGTCAGGCCGGCAAAGGCATCCAGAAACAGCAGATGCCGGTCTTCCCGGAGAAGGAGCTGATGGGCGTGCTGACCGGATATGCTGGCCAGATGTTCGGTGATGGCGGACAATATCTGAAGGGTGGATATCCGGCCGTTGATATAAATGCGATGACGGTCCGTAGTGGAGAGTATCCGTCGAATCAACAGCCCTTCTGAGGCGTCGAATCCAAAGGTCTCCATGACGGTCGATGTGGCGCTTTGGGGCCGGATATCAAAAAAAGCTTCCAGCTCCGCGGTGTCCGCACCGGTTCGAATCATGCCGGAGTCTGCACGACTGCCCAGAATCAGGTTGACGGCCTGAATGATAATCGATTTTCCGGCGCCGGTTTCACCGGTCAGAATCGTCAGCCCTTTGGAAAAATCGATATGAAGATCATCGATAATGGCAAAATTTTTGATGGAGAGTTCCTGCAGCATTCAAAACGCCTTTTCCATCATGATATCGGATTATATAGCTTTCAAGATGTTGAATGGATATCCATATTTTTCCGGATTTCAAACCTTGAATTTGAAATCTCGCATACCATGACAACGGTTGCGAGTGGCCATCATTTTTATTCGAATTATTCCTGTCTGTCAATTGATTCATCGGCCACCATTTTTTATCCAGATTATAAGGGATTTTGGGGGTTGCATGATTAACCGTCGCAATTTCGATCTATCAGCCCCGTAGGGGCGGCCTGTTTCGATCGATAACAGGTCGCCCCCATGGGGCCTAAAGGAAATAGGGGGTTGTCATCACTAAAAACAGAATGTGCTCCTAAGGAGATTTACCATATTTTTGGCATTGCAATTATACAAGCCCAAATCCGTTATAATCAGTAAGTTTCCAGGCATAAAACCCTTTTTGATTTCCACCTGACACCCTCCTGCCTTTGCCCGGATTTCCAAACCCCATTCCGTACTGCCTGCCGCGGCATCCGAAGGCCCTTTTATCATCCAGATGCAGCTTGAAGTCAGAATCCGGTCGGGGTATGATGCCGATCGACTTCCCCAACGAATTTTTATGAAAATAGTCAAAATGACGGCAACTTCCAACCAGTCCTGCCAACAACGGGGATATTTTCAAAAACACATCAATTTTCGGGCACGGGTACGCTCACGGGAGAGCACCCCAAATTATTGAGAACTTAAAAAGGACGCGATACATGGGACAATACAATCTCGATCGCATTTTCAGGCCCCGTCAGATCGCTGTGGTGGGCGCCAGTGAAACGGCCGGGAGCATCGGCGGCGCACTGATGTGCAATCTGTTAAAAGCTGGGTTTTCCGGAACCGTGTTTCCGGTGAATCCCAAGTACAGGACCTTGCATGGTCTTCCAGCCAGCAAATCGATTTCCAGCCTGGCTGACGGGATCGATCTGGCGATCATTGCCACGCCGATTCACACGGTCCCGGATATTGTGGCGGAATGTGTTGAAAAAAAAGTCGGGGGGGCGGTCATCATTTCGGCCGGTGGAAAGGAAACTGGCCCACAGGGCCGGGCCGTCGAGGAAAAAATATATCAGATTGCCCATCCGGGCGGGCTTCGCATTGTGGGACCCAACTGTATGGGAATCATCTGCTCCGGTGTCAAACTGAATGCCAGCTTTGCCGCTGACATGACAGAAACCGGAAACCTGGCATTTGTGTCCCAAAGCGGTGCCATCTGCGGCGCAATTCTGGATATGGCTTTCAAGGAGAACATCGGTTTCAGTCATTTTGTCAGTGTCGGTTCCATGCTGGATGTGGATTTTGGCGACATGATCGATTATCTGGGTAACGATTCCGCCACCCAGAGCATTCTGCTGTACATCGAAAGCCTGACCAATTTTCGCAAATTCATGAGTGCGGCCCGGGCCGTGTCCCGAATCAAGCCTATCATTGTTTTAAAAGCCGGCAGAAGTCCATCCGGCGCCCGGGCCGCCGCATCCCATACCGGGGCAATGGCCGGTGAGGACATGGTGTATGATGCCGCATTCAAGCGGGCCGGAATCGTGCGCGTGGATACCATCCAGGAACTCTTTGACTGCGCCGAGCTTGTGGCCAAGCAGCCGCGTCCCCGGGGCCCGCGTCTGGCCATCATTACCAATGGCGGCGGCCCGGGTGTCATGGCAACCGATGCCCTGGCCCGGTATGGTCAGGAACCGGCCCCGCTGGATTCGCAAACCCTGCAAAAGCTCGACGCGTTGCTGCCGCCTTTCTGGAGCCGGAGCAATCCCGTTGACATGCTGGGCGACGCCTCTGCACAGCGGTTTCGGGCAACACTGGATGTTTGCCTGGCAGCACCGGGCATGGATGGCATTCTGATCATTTTCATTCCCCAGGCCTTGAATGATCCGGCTCTGGTGGCCCGGGAAGTGGTGTCAGCCATGAAGGGTCGGCGATATCCCGTGTTTACCTGCTGGATGGGCGGCAAACAGATCGAGCGGGCACTGGAAATTCTGAACGAAAACCGGATTCCCACATACGAGACACCGGAGCGGGCCATCCGGGCATTCATGTTCATGGTGGAATATGCGGCCAACCAGGAAGCACTTCTGGAGATTCCTCCCCGGTTGAACAAAAACCTTTCCCCTGATTTTCAACAAGCCGAAAGGCTGCTTGCACAAGCCCCCCGGGACGGATTTCTGTCCGAACCGGATGCCATGAATGTTCTTTCGGCATATGGACTTCCTGTCATCCGAAGCGAAACCGCAATGACAGCAGATGATGCCGTTCGAGTGGCGGAAAACATGGGGTATCCGCTGGTCATGAAACTCTTTTCACCGGACATCACGCATAAAACCGATGCGGACGGGATTCGGCTTGCACTGCTTTCCGAAGCGGATGTTCGCATTGCCTTTGAACAGATTATGACCACAGCCCGCAGCTACAACCCCGAAGCCCGCATCGACGGGGTAACGCTTCAGCCGTTTGTTTCAAACCCGGATTACGAGATCCTGCTGGGCGCAAAAAAAGACCCCAATTTCGGCCCGGTGATTCTGTTTGGAACCGGTGGCATTTTTACGGAAATTCTCAAGGACCGGGCCATCGGTTTGCCTCCCATGAACCGGCTTTTGGCCAGACGGCTGATTCAGGGCGCGAAAATCTGGTCCATGCTGACAGGATACCGGAATCGCCCTCCGGCAGATATGGCCCTGCTGGAAGAACTGATTGTCCGACTGTCCCAGTTACTGATCGATTTTCCCCAAATCGCCGAACTGGACATGAACCCCATCCTGATAAAAGATGGCAGGCCGATGGCGGTGGATGCCCGAATCCGGGTAACCGCCCAATTCAGGCCATCCCCCATGCATCTGGTGATTGCCCCGTATCCCGAAGCAGAAGAATCCCATGTCACAACCCAGGATGGCGCCCGGCTTTTCATACGACCGATCAAGCCGGAAGATGCACCGCTTTTCATGGATCTGTTCCGGGTGCTCTCTCCCACCAGCATTTATTACCGGTTCTTTGGTGCGCTCAAGGCGATTACCCCCCAGATGCTGGACCGATTCACCCAGATCGATTATGATCGGGAAATCGCGCTGATCGCCCTGGATGAAGAGGCCGGTACCGAGCGGATGCTGGGGGTGGCCCGGATTATCGGTGATCTGGACAAAAAGGAAGGTGAGTTTGCGGTTCTGGTCGGAGACGCCTGGCACGGCCGGGGCATTGGCTCCGGTCTGCTGGCCAAATGCCTGTCCATTGCCCAAAAACGGGGGTTTCAGGTTGTTCGGGGCCAGGTTTTGTCAGAAAACACAGGAATGCTGGCAATGGGAAGAAAGCTGGGATTCCAGATCAAACGGAATCTGGATTCCCGGGAATACGATCTGGTCATCCATTTGTGTCCGGGGTCAGCAACTGATTTAGGCTGAAGTCCGAAGGCTGAAGACTGAAGGTACTGCATTGAAAAAGGCTGAAGGCAGAAGGTAGAGCAACCCCCATTCTGGCAGACCGGCCGTCCCTTCAGCCTTCCACCTTCAGCCTTCAGTCTTTAGCCTTCCACCTTGACTTTTAATGACATCATGCCATATGGTATCGAAACAAGGGAGAAACATCATGGACAGCCATCAGATTCATTGGGGGA
>JBFXFK010000016.1:0-8285 GCA_050179135.1 Desulfatirhabdiaceae bacterium
ATGATCATCAGGGCGCGAATGCCCATGGAGCTGATATAGCTCATTTCCGATGCATCGATGATCAGATGGTGCTCGCCATTCCGGATGTATTTCAGGATGGTTTCGAGAAAAAAGTCATACCAGGTGGCATCCAGACGACCCATGACATGGATGAGCAAATATCCGGCTTTTTTTTCCTGAATCAGTTGCATAGGCAATTTGATTTCTTTTTATCGCGAAAATGCAGTTATAAATAAACAAATACCATCAAGCTCCGTAGGAGCGACCTGTTTGTAGAATAACGCATAAAAATTTTCATCAAGCCCCGTAGGGGCGACCTGTGTATTCCGGTGACAGGCCGCTCCGATGGAGCTTGATGGGATTAACTGCATCAATTACTACAAACAGGTCGCCCCTACGGGGCTTTTTCGGGAAGTATCATTTTCATTCCTGGGGGTGAGTAAGCCCTTGATCGTGAATGAATCACATTCATTCACGGGTATTGTCCTTAATCCTTCCCTCTTCCGCCTTCATCCTTCATTTTCCCCTGTCCGGCTCCACAATGATCCGGTTGCTGCAGGGTTCAATCGGAAGCTCTCCGGGTGAAACACCGGCCAGCGCGGTTGCGGCCATACGGCCGGACTGCTTTCCCCATTCCAGGTAGCCGATGCCGGCGCCACCGGTGGCGCCGGCATTCATGAGATCCATATCCGTGACGTAGATGGGGACATTGGCGCCAGCGGCCACCTTGTGAATACTGGAAAATCCAGTTGTCGCCAGATTGTCCGCAGAAATGATGATGGCTCCGGCCCCACGCTGGATGACGGATTCGGTGGCCATGTGCAGATCGGAAACCATGGATGCGGTTGCTTCCAGCACACGCATATTCCGGTTTTTTGCGGCACTTCGAAGATGTTCGACCGAAATCAGGGAATTATCCTGGGCCGCATCATAGACAATGCCGACAGATGTCAACCCGGGGTTATGGCGGACGGCCATGTCGAGCAGGATATCAATGGGTGGCTGATCATACACCCCGCAGATATTGGCCGGGGGTCCTTTTGAAAACAGTTTCAGTTTTGCCGGATCACTGGCCACGGTAAATACCACCGGAATCGATTTGACCTGTTTACTGACCGCCATCAGGGCCGGTGTGGTAACCGTGACAATCATATCCGGTTTTTCGGAAACAGCGGCCTGGATGATTTGGGAAAGCAGTCCAATCTCGCCCTGGGCATTGAATTTTTTGATCGCGTAATCGATTTCCGGTTTCAGCCCGCGTTCCTGGAGGCCCAGCTCGATCCCCTGTTCCGCTTCGGCCAGAGACGAATTGTTGACCAGGCTGATGAGGGATATCTTGGCTGGTCTTTTGTACAGCTTGTTCAGATTATAAAAAATATCGACCTGTTTCACAAATTCCGGAGACAGTTGAACGCTGTTTCGTTCAACAGCCAGAAAATCAAGGGACATCTCCATGTCTTTTCCGCTTGAAATGGGAATATCTTTGGGGCTTTCACCCAAAAGAACCCGGGACGTGACTTCGGCGGTGCTCATGCCTTCACTGTAAGGGCCGGGCCCAAAAGACATGATCGCACCGGTCCCCATTCTGGACCGGTCTGCCGCAAGCATGGGAATATTGTTTTTGATGCAGGCATTGGTGATGGTCGGCATGCCGCCCAGAACAGTATTGTCGCCGATAATGTAAAACAGGTCGATATCCTTGCCCAGCAGCGCATGAATGTTTTCCGAAATTTCTCCGGCATTGTGGGTCGATACCGCTATCAGCTCCATTCCAAGTTCCGGGAGCACGTTCCGGAGATCCGCAACAATCTGAAATGAATTGGCTTCCGAGGGATTGTGCAGCGTGCCGATTCGTCTGGCATGCGGAAACAGTGTTCGGGTGTGACTGAAAAATTCTTTCAGCGGGGCGTGCCAGCGCACGCCGGTTACATTGGGCAAATGGTCATCCGGACCGGTTCCGGCGCCGGCATCGAAGGGGGCGGAAACGATTCCAAAAACAATATTCACGTCCTTTTTCAGCGCGATGGCACTGGCAAGGGCGGGGGTTGACATGACAACCAGCACATCCGGTTTTTTTTCCATCAGAACCCGTGTCACCTGCGGCAAAAAGGATATGTCTCCGTTGGCATGCATGGCGGTCAGTTCAAAATTGGCGCCCTCCCGGAAACCCAGTTGGGTCATTTTTTCACAGAATCCGGCGATGGCCGACTCATATATCGGGGCTGCGCCAAAATAGCTCAACCCCACGCGATAGACACGGTTTGGGTCAGGCTTCAACAGCGGGGCGACGGGCTTCGGGGTGTCGGTTCGGGGCAGATTGGTTGACGTGTTCAAAGCAGGCTGTCTTCTTTCCCAATCCGAAATCAGCAATATGAGCGATGAAATCAGGATCAGGAGTACGGCCGGCCAAAGATGTTTGAGTGTTGTCAGCATATTAAAATGGATCAGTTGCCTGTGGATGGAAAATGATGATCAGTTTGCCTGTATTGTATTGAATGGTTTGGTGCAAATGATATGTTGCGGGCATCCTGTTTCAGTCATGTCATGAAATTTTCGGATCAATGAGAGCGATGTTCCCTCAGCCAGTGCGCCAGCCGAACCAGGCCTTCTTCTGTGGAAATTTGGGGTGTGTATCCCAAATCTGTTATGGCAGCCCGAATATCAAACCAGTGGGATGTCGAAAGCTCTCGGGCGGTGAATCGTGTCAGTCTGGGCTCACCCGGAAGACGGAACGTTGAATAAATCCATTCCAGAGCAGCGCCGATTTTTATGGCCGTGGCAGCGGATATGGACCGGCGGACCGGAGGCAGGTCCGCGGCTTTTAAAATGGCATTCACCATCTCCCACAGCCGGACCGGTTTTCCCTGACTGATAAAATAGATATTGCCGGAGAGCGCCGGGTTGTCCTTCAGGCAATCCGCCGCCAGCACATGGGCTTCGGCCGCATTGTCGATATAAACCACATCCACCAGGTTGTCGCCGGTTCCGATTTGAACCAGGCTTTTTGCGCGGGCGATGATTCTGGGAACCAGGTGGTTGTCTTCCGGACCCCAGATCAGATGGGGCCGAAGGATGATGGCGGGAAGGCCGTCCCGGGCCGCCTGTCTCACCAGTTGTTCGGCAATGGCCTTGGTGGCCGGATAGGCCGCATCAAAATGAAACGGGTAGGGGACGGATTCATTGACGCCAGCCATGTTTCCGCCGGTAAAGACAACGCTGGGGGAGCTGGTATGGATCAGCCGGGGAACCTGATGTTTCTGGCATGCGGCAATCACATTCCGGGTCCCCTCCACATTGATGGAATGATAGGATGCCGGATCGCCCCAGACCCCGGCTTTGGCCGCGGTGTGATACACGACATCCATTCCGGCGCAGGCGGATGCCACGGCTTCGGCATCGGATATGTCGGCCCGAATCTGATTGATGCCGAGGTCATCCAGGGCAGGGTAGTGGTTTCGGCTGAGGCTGTGTACCCGATCCCCCCGCCTGACAAGCAATCGGGCGATGGCCTTGCCCAGAAATCCGCCTCCGCCGGTGATCAGAACATTTTCCGGGTGATGAAAACTGGATGACATGGTGGATTCCCTTAAATCAGTGTTTCCGGATCTTTCCAATGGCAAATGAAATGAAAAACACAATGGACGCCAGTACAACAATAGTGGCACCGGAGGCGATGTTCAGGTAGCAGGATATCACCAGCCCGCCGACCGTGGAAAACAGCGCAATGCCGATGGATGCCACAATAATTCTGGAATAATGATTGAAAAGCTGGGCGGCTGCGGCTCCGGGGATGACCAGAAGTGCGGAGACCAGTATGATTCCGGTAATTTTGATGCTGATGACAATGGTAATGGCAAGAATGGTCAAAAAGAAATGATCCAGAAATGTCACCGGCATACCACTGACCAGGGCGACTTCCGGATCAAAGGCGATAAACAGGAGTTCCTTGAAAAACAGGAAAACAGACAGGAGAATGGCGCCGCCCAGACCCGCGATAATCGCCAGATCCCATCGGCTGATGGCCAGAATATTGCCGAACAGATATCCAAACAGATCCGTGTTATACACATCCGAAAGTCCAATGCAAATCACGCCAATGGCCATGGCCAGTGAAAAGAAGATGCCGATGGCCGTATCCACCCCGATCCGCTTCTGTTTGCTGACAAAGCTGATGGCATTGGCCACGATGCCGGCAAAAACAATGGCCGCTAAAATCGGAGGAATTCCGAAGAGACTGCCGATGGCAACGCCGCCGAACGCCGAATGCGCAATACCCACGCCGATGAACGCATACCGGCGCAGTACCACAAAAAAAGAAACCACGGCCAGGACAATGGACAACATGATTCCGGCTATCAGCGCATTCTGCATGAATTGGTGCTGAAGGATATCAATCATGATCCAAATGCCTCATGCGACAGGAAATACAGTGTGCATCATGCACCATGACCTTGAGGTCCCTGCCCAGAAACTGATCCCGGATTTCGGGTTGCAGATAGCCGGTGGGGTCTCCGTGATAATGGATCTGGCGGTTCAGGCAGGCCACCTGGTCTGCATGGGTTGTGATGACACCAATATCATGGGAGACCATGATGACAGAAAGCCCTTTTTCATCCCGAAGTCGGGCCAGAAGTTCATAGAATTCATCCTGCGCAACGCTGTCCACACCGGTTGATGGTTCATCCAGGATCAACAACCGGGGGTCGGCCACCAGGGCGCGGGCAATATTGACCCGCTGCTGCTGCCCGCCGGAAAGTACGCCAAACTGGCGTTCGGCATGATCGGCCATGCCCACCCGATCCAGTTGGCTCAGAGCCGCTTCTTCATGCGCCCTGCGAAAGCGGGTAAACAGGCCCATTTTATGATACAGGCCCATCATGACCACATCTTTCACCCGAACCGGAAAAGATCGGTCAGCCAGAGAAATCTGGGGCAAATACCCCACCCGCATCCGGCTGACTTTATCCGGTTTTCGGCCAAAAAGGGTTACCGAGCCCTTATCGGGCGTCAAAAGACCCAGAATCACCTTGAGAAGGGTGGATTTACCGCCGCCATTCGGACCAACCACCCCCAGAATCTCACCGGCATGGCAGGTCAGATAGATCGACTTGAGTACCCACCGGTCATCATAGGATACCCATACGTCCTGGAGGCTTACCAGGGGATCGGTTTGCAGGGCGGATTCGGCGTCAGCAGAAATGCTCACTGCATGGCCTCCCGAAGAATATCCATATTGTGGTTCATCATATCCAGATAGGTTTGTCCGCCGGGAACATCCGGTCCGCCAATCGGATCCAGAAACAACACCCGGACCCCTGCTTCCCGGGCAAGGACTTCCGCAACCCGGGCATTGAATTGGGGCTCTGCAAACACGGCCTGAATGTTGCTTTCCCGGATTTGGTTCACCATATCGGCGATCATTTTGGGGCCCGGATTCCGGCCGGGCGATGCCTCGATGACGCCGACGCATTCCAGCCCATATCGACCGGCAAAATAATCCCAGGCCGGATGAAACGCCACATATTTTTTGATTTTAAAGGCGTCGACGGTTTCCCGAATCGATTTGTCCAGGTCATCCAGTTTTTTTGAATAGGCATCACCCTGAAGCCTGTATTCAGCAGCATGTTCTGCATCCGCCCTGGAGAGTGCCTGAACAATTTGGGCCACCATCTGCTTTGCCAGAACCGGATCCAGCCAGACATGCGGGTTTGCCGATTCAAGGCGGCTCTGGTCATTGGCATTTTGTTTATGCTTGTCATGGTGATGGCCAACCATCTGGATGAGTGGCATATCATCCGAGAGCACAACGGTTTCAAGGGATTTTCCCGATGATCTTACAGCGGAATTGGCCCAGAATTCCAGACCCGCGCCAACCATGAAAAAGAGTCGGCTGGCCGAGAATGCCTGGACCATGGCCGGTTTCAGTTCAAATGTGTGCGGACTGGCGCCGGGCGGCACAACAACCGTCACATGGACCCGATCGCCGCCAACCTGCCGCACCATATCTGCAACCGGATAAATGCTGGCCATGATTTTGACGGGTTCGGCAGATGCAACAGAAGCCGATAGGGTGATCAGGATGATGAGTGCAGGCAATATTTTTCTGAAATTCATGATTTCCTCATGTACAGAAGTCAGAATACAGAATTCAGAAGCCAGAATAAACAGGGAATGATTGCTGTTTATTAAAATGATACTTTCCTTATTTATTCTGAATTCTGGCTTCTGTATTCTGTTTTTCCACTATTGATCGACACCAGCAACTATCCGATATAAGGCAAAATTTTGTAAATGATTTCATGTTTTGGCATCGCACCAATCAGGGTGTCCCTGAGATATCCGGCATCAAAAATCAAAAGGGTGGGAATGCTGAGTGTGTTATATGTGGATGCCGTGACCGGATTGGCATCGACATTCAGCTTGCCGACCCGCAGTCTGCCCGCATATTCCGAGGCCAGATCATGAATGATCGGGGTGAGTGCTTTGCAGGCACTGCACCAGGGCGCCCAGCAGTCCACGATGGCGGGCAGTGGCGAGTTGAGTATCAGATTTGAAAAATTCTGATCCGACAGCATGACGGGTTGCGTGTTGCGAAGATCGGCTGTTGCCAACGGGGAGCCGCATTTTCCACATTTTCCTGTTTTTCCCACCTGATCAGCCGGAATCCGGTTGCGGGTTCGGCATGAGGGGCAGCGATACATGAATGGGCTTACCAAAGCCATAGTGCTATCCTTTCGATATGATACCAAACGATCTCAATTTGCTGTGAAGGGTTTTCCGGGTGATGCCCAAAAGCCGGGCCGCCTGGCTCTTGTTGCCGCCGGTGGATTCAAGTGTTCGGATAATGGCGGCTTTTTCAACCGCCACTAACGGCATGTCCGGTACAAAATTGGGATGATTGGCGGAACTGTCAACGGTTTCGTCGGGGTTGGATGGCAAAATCGGCAGTTCGCTGTCATCCAGGAAATCGGATCGGGCCAGCACGACTGCCCGCTCAACCGTATTCATCAATTCCCGGACATTCCCGGGCCAATCGTACCGGATCAGGTGATCCATAGTCCGGGGGGTAAATCCCCGGATGGTTTTGCGGTTGACCGCGGCAAATTTTTCCACAAAATGCTGTGCCAGCAAGGGAATGTCCTCACGCCGTTCCCGAAGCGGGGGAATTGTCAGGTTGACCACATTCAGCCGGTAATACAGATCTTCCCGAAATTTTCCCTGTGCAATCAGGGGAGGCAGCAGCCGGTTGGCTGCGGCAACCACCCGGACATCGACCGGAATGACCTGTTCCCCGCCGACCCGCGTCAATTCCCGTTCCTGAAGGACACGAAGCAGTTTGACCTGCATCATCAATGACATTTCACTGACTTCATCCAGAAACAGGCTGCCACCCGCGGCCTGAACAAACCGCCCTTCCTTGCGGCGTTCCGCACCGGTGAATGCCCCTTTTTCATGGCCAAACAGTTCGGATTCCAGCAGGGTTTCGGTGATTGCGGCGCAATTGATCTTGATAAACGGACCGCTTTTCCGGTGGCTGTTATAATGCAGTGCGCCGGCAATCAGTTCCTTTCCGGTTCCGGATTCGCCGTTGATCAGGATGGTGGCCTCTGATGGGGCTACCTGAGCCACGGTGTCCAGGAGTTTTTCCATTGCTGGACTGTTCCCCACAATATTCCGGCGGTCAAAACAGGAGGCCAGGCTTTGTCTGAGCGACAGGTTTTCATTTTTTAAAACCGCATGTTCCATGGCCCGGTTGATGGTAATTTTAAGCTTGGTAAAGTCCAGCGGCTTGATCAGATAATCATACGCCCCGGATTTGAGCGCATTGATTGCGGTTTCGACCGATGAATAGGCAGTCATGATCACCACGGGAATGGCCGGATTGAATGACTTGATCTGTTCCAGTGCCTCCAGACCGCTGACATTCACCATGCGGATATCCATCAGAATGAGATCATAGGCCCGCTGTCTGACACAGGAAATGGCTTCTGATCCATCATCCGCCTCGGACATGTCATAGCCCCAACTGGAAATCAGGGTTTTTAACATGGTCCGGTGGGCCCTGTCATCATCAACAACCAAGATCGCGGGTTTTGTCTGGTTCATTTATGAAACTCCAATCGAACTTTGTGCCTCTGCGCACTTGCCACTTTGTCCCTTTCTTTACCGGGAAAAAAGTATTGAGATATGAATATTTGTATATTGAGAAGCCGCAGGACCGTACAACGGCTGCTCTGCCGAAATGCTGTTTGCGGCTCCTTCAGCCTTCAGTCTTCAGTCTTCAG
>JBFXFK010000016.1:8385-47391 GCA_050179135.1 Desulfatirhabdiaceae bacterium
CTTCAGTCTTCAGTCTTCAGCCTTTTTCCCGGCAACCGGATTAGGACGACAGTTCCCTGACCGGGTTCACTTTCCACATGGATATCGCCCTGATGGGCTTCTATAATGTTATGGGCAATCGCAAGGCCCAATCCGGTCCCTGACGACTTGGTCGTAAAATAGGGGTCGAATATCTGGGTCAGGTTTGCCGGATGAATGCCGGACCCGGAGTCTGCAATACGGATGAGACAATTTTCTCCCGAAGCATCCGGTTCAATGGAAACATCCAGCCTCCCGCCAACCGGCATGGCTTCAAACGCGTTTAAAAAGAGATTGAGCAGTACCTGATTCATGCGATCCGCATCAACCGAAACGGGATGAACGGTTTCACCCTCCTGAATACGGATTTCAATGTTTTTTTCAAGAGCCTGTTGTTTCAGAAGTGCGATTGTCCGGGCAATCAATGATCCAGGCAGGATCGGCTGCATGGACAGGGTAACAGGTTTGGCGAATTCGAGCAACTGCGAGACGACCCGGTTGAGACGGTCAACTTCCTGGATCAGAATCGAGGCGGTCCGGGCATCTTCCGGAACATTGGCATAGCGCTCCTGAAAATAGGTGGCAAACCCCTTGATCGAGCTCAGGGGATTACGGATTTCATGCGCGATACCGGCGGAAAGACTTCCCAGGGATGCCAGACGCTGGCTTCTGGCCAGGGCTTTTCTGAGGGAGGCGACTTCCCGAAGGTCTTTGAGCAGAATCACATATCCCAAAGCAGATTGGTCCTCATCGGTCAGTTTGGCTGCATTGATTTCAAATGGAACCGGCTCGGCGCCGGAAATGCAGCATTCGATGGTTTGAATGACCGGGCCATGATGAATATCCGGATGCGTGACAAGACTCAGTAGTTCCTGCGGAATGATATCCGAGGCATATCGGCCAACCGGATTGGTATCGGTTATGTTCAGCAGTTGCAGGGCGACCGGATTAATGGAGACAATCCGCAATTCCATGTCCAGCGCGGTGAGTCCTACGGGCATGTTGTCTACCAGTGTATCCGAGAATGCCTTGATGCGGGACAGGGATGATCGGGCAGCCCGGTAGCTCATGGCCATAAAGAGGAGCATGACCCCGGCAAATCCGATTAAAAGCAGAATGGTTCCCATAATCACGGTATGGCGCATATCCAACTGGATCGATTGATCGATGGATGTGGTATCCAGCCCGATAAAAATGATTCTGGGCGGATCTGGCTTTGCTTCCGGTCCCGGGAAAACGGGAAGATGGGGCATGTCCTTCATGCGTTTCCGTTTGATTCCCGGCGGCACGCTCCTGGCAGGTGTAAACCGTTTATAAATTTCAAAGGCAGAGCCCCGACCGGCATCAGTCACGGTTCGCCACTGCATGTCTCCGGACAACACAATCTGCTGCAAATTCATGTCCGTGCCGTATTGTTTGCCGATCTGCTCCGGATCACTGCTGGCGAGAACCCAGCCTTCGAAGTCTGTTACAATCAGATGAACGATATCCGGCTGCTGGGAGGTTTCCATCAGAAGTTTCTGCAACTGGAATCCGCTCCAACTGTCCATCATGCCGGTTCGTGTACCGGCCTCGAATGAGCGAATGAGGGCTGCGCCTTTTTCCTGAAGCAGATTGATGCTCTGTTTCTTCTGACGGTGTATGTTTTCAGCCGTCATGAAGGCAAAGATTGGAAAAAGCACCAGCACTGCGCCGATAAATATCCAGGGCGGAATGCCAAGCCATGATTTGTTTTTGAGGGGATTCATTTTTTAAGAAATTCAACCGTTGAAATACGTGTTCATTCACTTCGTTTTCGGATGAGTTCCAGTCCTTGATCAACAAGGCATCAGGGAGGGGATAGACCCCATTTTGGTCATCCCCGGCCGATACACATCCAAAATCCTTGTCCTGAAAGCCATATAAATATCAATATGCAACCGCGTTGGCAATCATGTCATAAAAATAATTTCTGATTGTACCGATGGTTTCGTTCCGTGGCCGGAAGGTTGAACCGGATTTCAATCTGCATTGACCATCCTATGGGAATGGGGTATTAAATACGTGACCGATGGTTTTGCCTTATCACCATGGATTTATCAGGAGATGTTATTTTTATGTCGTCCATACAACTTCGTGCTGGAATTCTGTTTCTGATGCTGTCTCTGCTGGTTTCCGCCTGCGCACCAAAAAAAGTGATTATGACAGAAAAACCACCTCAAAAACCGCCGGTTGTCCGGCCGACTGTACCGGTAAAACCGGATTTGGGTGATGATCTGTTTACGGATGCCGAACAGTTATATCAGAATAAACAGATTGATGCGGCTCTCGAAGCGTATCAGACGTATCTGAACCGGTATCCGTCCGGTTCCTGGGTTCCGGATTCCCTGCTTCGAACCGGACAAATCCTTCTGGAGCAGGGAAAACCGGCCCAGGCCCTTCGGCCATTACAGCGCCTGTCTCTGGAATATCCCAAAAGCTCCCTGTCTGCGGATGCCGATCTGCTCGCCCTGCAGATATACTTTCAAATGAATAATTTTACCGGCGTGATTCAGCGGGCGGAAGAGCTGCTGGCTCGGCCCCTGAAACCCGAAACCGCCTTGAAAATCAGGGGAATTCTGGGCGATGCACTGATTTCAACCGGCAAGACCCGGGATGCGATGCAGGTTTGGGATCAGGCAATGGATCAGGCGGATGATGAAGGCCGGAATGTAATTCTGAAAAAGATGGAAAAAGCAGCAGAACAAATGTCTGCCGATGCACTCATCGGGTTTTCCAATCAGGTCCATAACAATCAGCTTCAGGGAGAGATGGTTTATCTGGCTGCGTTACAGAAGGCGGAGCATGAAAACTATGACCATGCAGCGGCAATTCTGGATGCATTTATGGATCGGTTTCCGCAACATGCACGCCTTTCGGATGTTCAGCAGATTGCTGAGCGGATTCAGCAGCAGTCCCAGTTTTCCCGTCAAACGATCGGCTGCCTTTTGCCCCTGACCGGCCAGTACGAGGCGTATGGTAAAAAAGCGCTGAGAGGACTGGAAATGGCACAGTTTTTGTTCAGTCAGTCAAACGCGGGGCCACCGGTGACGGTTCTGGTTCGGGATACGGCATCAAGCCCGGAAAAAGCCGCCGAGCTGGTTATGGAACTGGCCCGGGAGAAAAAGGTTGCCGCCATCATCGGGCCGGTTGGCAGTGCTGAAAGCGCGGCTCAGGCTGCCCAGGAGAATCAGATCCCCATCATCACCCTGACTCAGAAAGAAAAAATATCCCAGATTGGCAACTATGTGTTTCGGCATTATATCACGCCGGAAATGCAGGCCGAAACACTGATTACCTATTCTGTCAAAAAATTGGGGCTGACCCGTTTTGGCGTTTTGTATCCCAAAGACAACTATGGCGCCAGTTTCATGAACATTTTTTGGGACCGGGTATTGGCCCATGGCGGAAAAATGGTTGCTGCCGAGGGGTATGACCCTGGCGCAACCGATTTTGAAGAGCCGATAAAAAAACTTTCCGGCGCCTATTACACATCGCCAAATCCCGATATTCCATCACAGCCGCTCACGGATGCCACGATTCAGGCCCTTTTCATCCCGGATTCACCGGTCAAGGCAGCGATGATCATTCCGCAGATTGCCTACCATGATCTGAACCGGATATTTATTTTGGGGCCCAACATGTGGCATACGTCAAATCTGTTTCAGGCATCCGCGTCATTGGCCAACGGACTGTTTTTTGCCGATGGATTTTTTGCGGAAAGCAGCCGTGGCAAGGTGCAATCATTTGTGAACCAGTTTCGGGATACTTATGATGAATCCCCGGGGTTTCTGGAAGCCATAACCTATGATTCGGCCATGATGCTGTTTTCTGTCATCGCCGATCCAAACCTGAAATATCGCAGCAATATCCGAAATGCCCTGCTGGATATGCCGGGTATGGATGGTCTGACCGGATTCACCCGTTTCAACCCGGAAAGGGATGCCCAGAAAAACCTGATTCTTCTTCAGATACGGGAGGGACAGTTTATCGAAACGGCCATCAATTAGGAATCGGCGTCATGCATTCGACCTATCGCATCTATCAGATTTTCAGCAGTCTGGCGGTGATTGCCGGATTTCCGCCATTCTGGCTGTATTCCAGGCTGACCGGACGCCATCGTGACGGCCTGTCACAACGGTTGGGCCGGTATTCCCCTGTTGATGCCGCGCATATTCAGGGTTCCCCACGGTTCTGGATTCACGCGGCATCCATGGGAGAGGTCATGGCGGCGGATGCACTGATCGATCATCTCCGGTTAATGTGTCCGGGGTGTGCCATTATTCTGTCAACCGTCACCGAACACGGGTATCGGCTGGCAGAAAAGCAGATGTCGGGCAATGTTTACCCGATGTATGCACCAATTGATTTTATCCCTGCTGTCAGTCGGACCATGCGGATTTTCAGACCGGATATTCTGGCATTCATGGAAACAGAGCTCTGGCCCAACTGGATCATGACAGCCCATGGGATGGGGATAAAAACAGTCCTGATCAACGGTCGGATTTCCAGAAGATCCATTGGCGGGTATCTGAAAATCAGGCCCATGATGTCAGAGCTGTTGAATCACATGAGCGGGTTCAGCATGATTCAGGCCGGAGATGCGGCGCGGATTTGTCAGATGGGCGCGCCTGCAGCCCGGGTGATGGTGAATGGAAATGCCAAATATGATCGGCTGCTGAATCAGACCAATGAAATGGATCGACAACCGGTTCAATGGTTTTTGGACAGGTTAACCGGCCGGCCGGTGTTTCTGGGTGGAAGCATCCGCCAGGAAGAGTACCGGATGCTGATATCGGTTTTTGAAGACCTCCAAGGTTTTTTTCCGGATCTGCTACTGATTTTGGCGCCCCGCCATCTGGGGCGGTTACCCGATATTTGCCGGGAGTTGTCTGCAAGAGGCATCGGATTTCAAAAGCGAACCGATATTGGTTCTGGCGCCATTACCACACCGGTTCTGGTGCTGGATACCATGGGGGAACTGAAAGACCTTTACAGGGTGGCTGATGTGGTATTCTGCGGCGGCAGTCTGGCGCCCAAAGGGGGGCAGAATGTCATGGAGCCTGCGGCATGGGGAAAGCCGGTTCTTTTTGGCCCGCATATGGATGATTTCCTGGATGCCAGGGACATGCTGGAGGCAACCGGTGGCGGACGGACAGTTGCAGACACCCGGGCGCTTTTTGAAAACGTGCGGCTTCTCCTGACCCATCCGGATCAGGCAGCCGCCATGGGTAGTCGGGCCAGAATCGCCGTCGAGTCCAACCGGGGAGCTGCCAAACGACATGCCCGGTTTATGGTCCGGCAGTTGACATCATCGGACATGTGCTGATTTCCGGTTTCTGAAATCCGCGATGATTCAAAATAAAGGCAGGGCCTTTCGACCCTGCCTGCCATATTCCATTGAACTGATGTATAACAGGACCTATTTTTGCGGTTTGCCAAAAACCTCGGCAAACATGTCCATATCCCATGATCGACATTCCGCGATGTTCTGACGGAACTTCAGAAAATCGATGGTATCCTTTCCCGTGATTTTTTTGGTGTTGAAGGCGCCAAAACCCAAAAACGCCTCCCCGCCCATGTTGGCTGCCAGCCAGTGGCGATGGGAGTTTTTCATGGTGTCCCAGAAGAATTTTTTCTTCTGGCGGACACTGTCGATGGATTCGATGAGACATCCCGGAAACAGATTGGAAAAGGTCCAGACCACCTTGTCCACTTCCCGGTCCAACAGCTCGAAATCCGCATTGGGCTGATGCGTCTTGACAAAGTCCCGCGCCGCTTTGGCCTCGTCTCCGGTCTTGTATTCACCGTACACGATCTCGCCGTCCCGGACGTAGGTGTCGGTATACACCTGGGGATTGCGCACCCATTTGCCGTCCACTTTCAGAACCGGCACCACCTTGCTGATCATGCCCTTGGCCTTCATCTTGTAGGCCGACCACATTTCGCAGGACACGCAGTTCCACATGGCATCTTCCATGGTCAGATACCACGGCAGAAAATCCGATGCCCCACCGACCGGCGCCGAACCATGCTTGGGACCGGCCTGACCGAATATGGCCAGATCCGATGCAATCGCCAGATCACAGGCCAGCCCAATTTCCTGGCCACCGGCCACGCGCATGCCGTTCACCCGGCAGATGGTCGGTTTTTTGCACATGAGAATGGCATCCACCATTCCGTTGAAGAGCTCCATGTACTGGCCGTATTCATCCGACCGTCTGCTGTAGTATTCGCTGTATTCCTTGGTGTTTCCACCGGTGCAGAAGGCATAGGGCCCGGTACCGGTAAACACGACCGCCACCACGCTGCGGTCCAGCGATGCATTCTGGAATCCGGCGATGACGCCTTTCACCATCTCGGTGGTATAGGAATTGTACTGTTTGGGATTGTTCAGGCGAATCCACACCACAAAAAGTCCTTCCACCACCTTGCCCGACGGATCGGTCAGCGGCTTTTTTTCATACACCACACAGGGGGGTTCGGTCCCCCAATGGACATCCGTGTGCAGCAGATGATCCTTTTTCCCGTCTTCTCTCGGCATCCATTCCAAAGCCATTTTCATTTCTCCTTACATAGGTATCGTTTAAAAATCCGGTGTCAGAACAATCCGTCTCTTGGGCGGATGATGATGCGCTTCCTCGAACGATTCCGCGATGGTGCTCATCGGCCGGGTTTCCACAAAGGATTCAACATTGATCTTGCCTTTGACAACCATATCCAGAACAGCCGGATAATGTTCCGGCAGACAGCCCCAGGTTCCGATCATTTCGGCATCGAATGCCATCAGCCGGCTGATGGAATACTCGACTTTGGCCATGCCGAAGCCGACCACAATCAGCTTTCCGATAAAACTGAGCAATTCCAGGGCGATCTGCTGTCCGGGCTTGACCCCGGTCACTTCAAATATTTTCCATCCGTATCCAGGCAGCCCGTTGTTTTTACAGAAGCTTTTATATTCCTTGGCCACATCCCTCGGGTCTTTCCCTTTGGAATTGATGACGAAATCTGCGCCGAACTGGAGAGCCCGGTCGAGTTTGTCCTGGTCGATATCGATTCCGACAACGGTTCCGGCACACAGGGCCTTGGCTACCTGACCCATATACTGGCCGACTCCGCCACCGATGCCGATGACCACCACATTATCCCCCGGTCTCAGGTTGGCCCGCATGGCCGCCTGATACGGGGTTGTGGCCGCATCCGCCACAACTGCCAGATTGGACAGGGGCAGATTTCCCCGGTTTTTCACCTCGCACAGATCGATACTTGGCACCGGAATATGGCTGGAAAACCCGCCGTAAACGCCGATGCTGTTTCCCGGCATTTTCTGATCCAGGCACCGGTTTCCCCGGCCGGTCTTGCACAGAAAACATTTTCTGCATGGCATGACAGCAGGAACGATGACTTCTTTTCCGATCCAGGCGGCATCACCCGCCACCACGGTTCCGGAAATTTCATGACCCAAGGTAAGAGGCGGTTTGCAAACCGTGGGAACGCCGTCATAAAAATACCCCAAATCCGTATGACACACCCCGCACCCCGCGACCTCCACCAGCACATCGCCTTCCTGCAATGGCGGTACCGGGATTGCCGTTTTTTCCATTTTGCCGGGTGTGACTTCACCCGTTTCCTTGTTACGTGAAGTCGGCTGAACCATCTGCCAGGTCAATATCTTGTCTGGTACATTTGCCATTCTGTTCCTCCTTGTTTCAAGCGGATGTATCGGGTAAACCTGCAGGTCCGGATTACTCCTGTATGTATCACCTGTTTTGTGCCCCTATGCTTCTGTCTCAGCGCGACAGGGTTTCCGGAACATGAAAATATTGAAAAGCGACCATGAATCGACATCTTTATTTGGCTACATTACAGCTATTTTGTGAATTGTCAATAAAAAAACGGGCGTGAATACGTGAATGAAATGTATTCAAAAACCGTCCGTCCGATTCAGGAAACCAATTGCGCAAAGGTATCATTTTGATACCCCAGACATGTGAAATCCCATTTCCCCCTATCCATTAAATCCGGGGTTCCTGCTCAGGAAGATGGACAGGAAACGTATCCGGCCAATTTTTCCCGCATGTCTTCCGGGACTTCGATGGATTTTTTTCTGGCATAGTCATAACAGACCTGAATGGATCCTCCTTCCGCATACACAACGGATTCATCCTTTGCATCCAGTAACCGGTAGCCCAGATGAAAACTCTTTCTTCCGATTTCGGTTACCCGAATTTGAAGAATGAGATTGCTTGTCATGCTGACCGGCCTCAGGTAGTCGCACGTGATACGAGCCAGAATGAAATTGAAACTCTGATTTTTATCCGTGTTGCAATCAAAGAAGAAATTTTTTCTTCCCTCTTCGAAATATGTGAAATAAACCGCATTATTCACATGACCCATGGCGTCCAGGTCACGAAACCGGACCGGTATTGGCGTTTTATAAACATTCATGTTCCGTTTATCTCCGATAATTTTAGGGTAAAAATTTCCTTCCCATCAATTCCCTCTGAACCACGATGATTATTATTGGGCGAAGTTGGGGCAAAGTCCATTATGAACGTGTGTCGAATATCGGGATAGAAAAAAATGGCTTTTCAGATGCAAATATTGTAAATCAAAATTCAGACAACCGAAAGACTTTCAGGAAGATGGTCAAACGGTTCAGACAAGTCCTGTTCAAACCCGTACCACACATATCTAAAACGAATGGCGATTCACCCTCATGTAACATCGCTTTTTTGATCATGACCAATTCGTATTTCAGGAGGATCTAAAAAATGAACCCGTCTGAATGGAATCCCGGAAAACTGTTGGAAACCAGTGGATCGTACTGGAAGACCTGTGCCCTGCATGCCGGCGTCAAGCTGGATGTGTTTACCGTTATTGGCGATCAGGTCTTGACCGCCGATGTGATTGCCGGACATATCCAGGCAGATGCGCGTGCCACCGCCATGCTGTTGAATGCCCTGTGCGCAATGGATCTGCTGATCAAATCGGATAACGGCTATCAAAATACCCAAGCCGCAAAGAATTTTTTAACAAAAGAGGCGCCACAATATGTTGGATACATCATTCGACACCATCAGCATCTGATGGCATCCTGGAGCCAACTGGATGTTGCGGTCAAAACCGGAAAACCGGTTCGAACCCGCGTCAGTTTCAGCGATCCGGATGTGCGTGAAGCCTTTTTGATGGGAATGTTCAACATGGCCATGAACACGGCTCCCAAAGTCATACCCCAAATTGATCTGGGCAATCGGAACCGCCTGCTGGATATGGGAGGCGGTCCGGGAACTTGGGCCATTCATTTTTGCAGGCAGTATCCGGAAATGGTGGCCACGGTTTTTGATCTGCCCACAACCCGGCATTTTGCGGAGCAGACCATTGCCCGGTTTGGTCTGTCCGGGCGGATTCAATTTCAGGCCGGCAGCTACCTGGAGGATCAGGTTGAAGGAACGTTTGATGTGGCCTGGCTCAGTCACATTTTTCATGGGGAAGGACCTGACGGCTGCAAATCCATTATCGATAATGCCGCCAATGTCCTTGCACCCGGCGGCATGATCCTGATTCACGAGTTCATTTTGAATGATACCATGGACAGCCCGCTGTTTCCGGCGCTGTTTTCCCTGAATATGCTCCTGGGCACGGAATCCGGACAGGCCTATTCCGAACAACAGCTCAGGAATATGCTGGCCGATGCCGGATTTATCAATATTCATCGCATACCGGTCAATACGCCCAATGATTCGGGTGTGATTGCCGGACATAAAAAGTAACATATTGTGATTGTGTGGAAAAAAACAGTAGCACCATTTCCAATGCTGTTTGTAAACCTGAAAAGGGGCATAGGCACAAATCTTGCCTTCCGGGAACTGCAAATCACGAAAGCTGAATGCCAAAACCGGTGTACGGTCGCTGCTGGACAGCATTGATGCCTTTGCGGAACAGGTATCCAGGCAGATTTGGAAAACTTTGCGCCCCTGTTATCCCAGGACTGAAATTTTCGCGTTAATCCGCGATTACCCAACACTCGAACCACCTTGCACGGGTACGCTTGAAAAGGGAGAAAACCGTGAAAACAAACCATGCATTACGATACATCATGATCGGGCTCATGGCAGCCATTCTCATGGCTGTACCGTTTGGTTCTTCGGCCAGCGCCGGTTTGACGGAAAATGCCGCCGGTGTCTGGTTCATCGGGCTGGGTGACAGCCTGACTCACGGCACCATGGATGGCACAAACAATATTCTGAACACAAAAAATGCCTGGCTTCAAAAAACCGCAGACGCGCTTTCTTCCAGTCTTCCCCTTCAATTCACTCAACCGTTTTATGGTTTCAAGGAACAACGGTTGAGACCGTTCATTATTCCCACCAATCTGGGAATTGACGGATCTGACGTGTTTTCACTGGAAGGAATCGAATATTTCAAGCGTGTGGGGTCGGAAGAATCCTATATCACCGATGCCTATCTGTGCAGCAGTCAGAATCCCCGGGAATTTCAGGATGATTACGACAAGGTGATGTATCCGATTAACCGTCTGGCCGGAAAATCCGTTTCCCAGCTTGATGCGGGTTTGACCCTGCTGGAATCTCAGACGATACAAAACAGTGATGGTTACGCACTGGTTTTTGTCTGGATCGGCAATAATGACTCCAGTCTGGCGGCACTGGGCACGGGTGGCGCCAATCCATCCTACATCCCCCTTCCGCTGGATGCCATATCCGCCGAAATTACGCCTGCACTCAGAACATTTCTGGAAGCCGGCCGGAATCAGGGATTGATCAGCTTTGAACCCTACACCCCTGAAGCAATTGGGCGGAATCTGACGGATGTGAATGATTTTGCCGGCCAGTTCAGCCATGTTCTTGATCGTCTTTACAGCGAAAACCCCATGCCGAAAACCCGGACTGCCATTTTGGCGATGACATTGCCTTATTATAGTGCGGTCGGCTATCTGTTTGATTCCGATGATATCGAATTTTATCTTCGGCAGATCAACCCGGAATACCGGGTTCCTGCAACCTTCAAACGGGTGACCGAGCCCGGTCAGCCCATCACTGACCCGTTGAAAGGCGACCGGATATCCCTGTTTACCTTTGCCAGCATGTACGCCCTGATGACCAGCGGCTATTCCATCGACCAGGTCAATGCCATACTGGAAAAAGACGGCATGCAGCAGGATGGTCTGGTTATGTCCGAGGCTGAACAGGAAACCATCATGTCCCGTATCGACAGCTACAATCAGGCCATTCGAATTGCTGCGGCTCAATATGACACGGTCATGTTGCTGGATATTGGCGCCTTTCTCAATTCGGCACTGAGTGGTGAGGTTCCGGTCGAGATTTCCGGCCGCTCAATCAGCCGGAAATGGTCCCGGGGCAGCGCCTTCAGTCTGGATGGCGTCCACCCGGCATACACCGGCCAGTGTCTGATCAGCAACTATGTTCTGGAAAACCTCAACAATCTGTTTGAAATCCAGGCGCAGCTTTATGACCTGGAAGCCGTTATGGCAGATGATCCCTATGTTGACCGGGATGGTGACGGTTGGATACCTGGCCCCTGTTATCCCAATTCCGGACTGACAGAACTGCTTTTTTTGTTTACAGACCCCAATGATCGGAATCCATTGGTCAAGGCCCAGTTGCCTCCGGATTTTTGGAACCGGATGTCCCGGATTCTGCTGAAAGAACTTGTCGGCCGACCATCATTGCGGCCGTTGTCATCGGTTATTGAGTGATCCCATTCACTGCAATTCTGAACGGTTACCGTGAAAATAGAAAAACAGAATTCAGAAGACAGAAGTCGGAATTCAGAATAAAAATGTACATATCATTTTAATATATGGGGGTGAAGCTCCCGGAATGATTCATGAGCGTTTACCGTGAAAATAGCGTGGTGTCAGGGAGCCGCAAAAAGCCGCGGCACCTTGACCTACCCGCGTCCGGCTGAAATTGCTGGTAGCCGGTAGGTCAGGTTGGCCGGTAGTTTGGCCTACCTGACTGATTGGCCGGACCGCTGGATGCCGGATTCATCCTTCTGCGGTTCCTTGTTCGATATTCTGCTGTTCGCTGTTTGTTTCCATTCATGGGGGTGATCAGACCGGTCATGATCGTTTACCGTGTTGACACTTTTCAAACCTGAAATCCCTGTACAGGAGACGTTTATGGGTACCAACAATGTTGTTTTTCTTGAAGTCATCGAATGGTTTGATGAATCCGGAAAAGAGCTCGTGCACCGGATACCCGAATCCGGTTCCGGAGAAATCAAATGGGGGGCGCAACTGACGGTACGGGAAAGTCAGGCGGCTGTCTTTTTTTACAATGGCAAGGCTGTCGCCGCTTTCGGTCCGGGAAGGCATACCCTGAAAACCGCCAATATTCCCATTTTGACCAAAATTCTCAGTACACCCTGGGGCATGACCAGCCCGCTTCGGGCCGAAGTGTATCTGGTCAACCTGAAAACCTTCACCGATCTGAAATGGGGAACCCGCGATCCGGTGGCGTTCCGGGATTCCGAGCTGGGTCTGATCCGGCTACGGGCTTTTGGCGTGTTCAATGTTCAGGTGCTTCAACCGGTTCTCTTTGTCAACACCCTGGTCGGCACCCAGGGCATGTTTTCAACAGAATCGATTGAAGGTTATCTGAATCGGGTGATTGTTTCCCGTTTCAATGATTACATGGGTGAAACCATTGACACCATACTGAATCTTCCGGCCCGTTATGACGAGATGTCCGGCAGGCTGATTGAAAAACTGATGGAAGACTTCAGCCATTTTGGACTGGGGCTCAGACAGTTGTACATCAATGCCATCACCCCGCCGCCCGAAGTTCAACAGGCAATTGATGACCGCAGCCGAATGGCTGCAATCGGGGACATGAACAAACTGATGCAGATGAAGGCGGCCATGGCTTTTGAAAAGGCCGCATCTTCGGACGGTTCAGCCGGGCAGGCCATGGGGACCGGACTGGGTTTCATGATGCCGGCCCTGTTTGCCCCCTATATGAGCGCCATGCAGGGCGCTTCGGCTCCATCCCAAAACGGGCCAACTTCCTTATGCCCGGAATGCCGAAATCCGATTGCAGCAGATGCACGGTTTTGTCCGTACTGCGGCCATCAGCAACTGGTTCTGATTCAATGCGCCAATTGTGGAAAAAATTTGACACCAAAGGATAAATTCTGCTCCCGGTGCGGCAAGCCCGTGGATGAAAAACCGGCTCCCCGGATTTGTCCCGCATGCAAAGCCGAGAATTTGAGCGGATCAACTTTCTGCAATCAGTGTGGGGGAAAAATCGGAATCTGACAGATGGAATTACCATGATTATTTTAAAACCAAGAAACACAATCAGGAGATCATCATGTTTCATCAGTTGAACCGGATTATCAGATACTGGATTGGTTTGCCATTTCTTGTCGGGGTTATTGTATTGTTTGACGGAGCGGAGTTGACAGCCCAGAATCAAAAGCAGTTGCATCCCGGTATCCTTTACGATGAATCCCTGATAACTGATATCGGTTTCAACCGGATGGCATCGGAGGGCATCAACCGCTTTCACCGTGAAACCGGGACCAATTTTATGGAGGTATTCGAGTCGGATTCAGGCAGACGATTCCAGACCATTTCCAATATGGCAAAAGAAGGCGTCAACCCGATAATCGGGGTCGGATTTGCATTCATCTCGGCCATCCGGGATGCAGCGGCTGAATTTCCCCATACCCGTTTTATTCTGATCGATGCCGTGGTCGATATGCCAAACGTTCAATCTGTCATGTTCAAGGAACATGAAGGGGCTTTTCTGGCCGGGATGCTGGCCGGCCTCTCCACTCAGTCCAAACAGGTCGGATTTATCGGTGGTATCGATATCCCGCCGATTCAGCGATTCCGTTGCGGTTATTCCCAGGGTGTTCGATTTATCTCTTCTGATATTCAGATCATCAATGATGTTGCGGGTACGTTTATCGATCCCGAACATGGCCGGACACTATCCCAAAAACAGTTTTTTCAGGGGGTGGATATCATTTTTGGCGCCGCAGGGTTAACCGGGGAAGGTGTTCTGGGCGAAGCAGCCCTACAAAAGAAGCTGGCAATCGGGGTTGATGTCAATCAGAATTCACTTTATCCGGGTCGGGTGCTGACATCGGTTGTCAAACGGGTTGATAATGCGGTGTACCTGGCGTTGATGGCTGTTTTTAACAGTACCCGTACGTCGGGAGTGATTCAGTATGGGTTGAAGGAAGATGGCGTTGGACTGGCGTTCGATTCCCATAATGAGCCACTGATATCCGAACGGATGAAAAAGGATATCCGGTTTGCCAGGCAGTTGATCATCGATGGCAAGCTGATCGTACACGATGCATCGTTGGATCAGAAATGTCCTGAACCGAAAGATACCATTACCACGCTGAAGGATCGCTGAAAGCCTGTTTTCAAATCGGTGGACCAGCGCACCGTTGTTTTGGCCTTAATCGGTTGGTTTTTGATATGAATCTTCTTGATAAATAACCAAATGAATATTAATTTGATCAGCCCGCAAAAGATACGGTTGCCGTTTATTTTTTTCTCAGATCATCAAGATTCAGGATTGTGAATGACAGAAACCACGTATAAAGGAAAGCTGAACATCTGGTTCAGGACCGCTTATAATCGTTTTATCCGGATTGAAGGGACCCCCCGAAACATTGCCATGGGTTTTGCGATGGGGTTGTTTATCGGAATGACACCAACAATGGGATTCCAGATGGGAATTGCGGTTTTTGTTGCCGCTATTTTGGGTCTGAACAAGATTTCTTCTGCTGTTGGGGTGTGGATTACCAATCCGGTAACCGCACCGTTTGTATATGGCATGAATTACATGACCGGAAAAAAATTGTTTCACATACAGGTGGTCACCCCGCCGATTGGTGATATGAGCGTGAAATCTCTGATCGACCTGCTGTGTGAGACCCCGGATATATTTCTGGCCATGACCCTTGGCGGAATTGTTCTGGGTCTGCCCCTGGCAATCGGGGGGTATTATCTGGCATATGCTGCAATCAAAAACTTTCAGAACCTGAAAAAAAAACATGCTCATCATCATCCCGGGACATGACAGGCTCTCAAAAATCCATCATTATTTGCCCATCTGGTATAATCTGACCGCCCGATCATGTTCTTCCTTGTTTCTGGAAAACTGGTGGGATCGGTCATTTCTGGAAACAAAAAACAGATAATCGCTTTCGGCCGGATAAAGAGCAGCTTTTATGGATTGAATTCCAGGGTTTGCGATAGGGCCGGGTGGCAGACCGGAAATCCGGTAGGTGTTGTATGGCGTATGTTCAGACAGATGTCGTCTGGTAATATTGCCGTCAAAATTTTCAATGCCATAGATCACGGTCGGATCGCTTTCCAGCCGCATGTTTTTTTTGATCCGGTTATAAAACACCGAGGCAATCAGGGGGCGTTCCTGATCTGATCCGGTTTCTTTCTCGATGATGGATGCCAGTGTGACAATTTGATGCACAGTAAAGCCCCTGTTTCGGGCAAGGGTTTCATATTCCGGCAACATGGCATTTTTAAAGCGGTCAACCATAGACGAAATTATTCCTTCTTCTGTCATCCCTTTTGGAAAAAAATACGTATCCGGATACAGATATCCTTCAAAGGTGGCGGCATTGATGCCTTTCTGGTGAACCAGATCGGCATTCCTGGCGCTCTGTATGAACCGGGTTTCTGAAACCAGTCCGGCATCACTGAACAATGCCGCAATCTGATACAGGTTGAATCCTTCGGGGATGGTCACTTTATGCAGATGGACTTTTCCAGATACCATGATGTCCAGAATCTGGTTCGGGGACATCGCCGGAGACAGAAGATATTCCCCGGCCCTGATTTTTTTATCCATGTTTTTGTATCGTGCGATCATCCGAAAATAGGCAGGTTTGTGGATAATTCCGGATGAATTCAGTTGGTTGGCAATTTGATCAAACCGGTGTCCGGGAGTGATTTGAAACAGGGATTGCTGGGTTCCCTCTCCAGCGGGTTCTTTGCCATATTCAATCACATCCAGAACAACGTAGCCCGTAACGGTCAAAATGATCAGACAGATAATCGCGGATAATGTCAGAATCAGGTTTTTCACAGCAGCTCCTACCATATCGTGTCCCATTACCTCAACAAACCTTTCCGTCACCAAACCGGCGGTTCGGTGCCATGGATCAACCGTTGGATGTTGTCCTGATGACGGATGAAAACCATGACCATAATTAAAATTCCACCAAGTATCACAACCGGTGATGGCCTGAAAAGCCAGATCATCACGGGCAGAAAGCCAGTGGACAGTAGTGAGCCTGCGGAGGATCGTTTAAAAAGAAGAATGCCTGCCAGATAGATCAGCAGGCAGGCGCCGGCTGCTTTGGCAGAAATGACCAGAAGACATCCAAAAGCCGTCGCCACCCCTTTGCCGCCATTCCTGCATTTCATATACACCGGATAGAGATGACCGCCAAAAGCCGCCAATGCAGCCGCTATCACAGCCAGATCGTTCCAGCCCGTCGTTGCGGAAGCCATATCTGCGGCATAAACCGGAAGCGCGCCTTTCAGCCCATCCAGAAACAGGGTCAATATACCCAGACCCGTACCTGCCACCCGTCTGACATTGGTTGCACCGATATTTCCGCTGCCGGATCTCAGAACATCCACTGATGCGTATCTCCGGGCAAGGATCAGGCCAAACGGGATCGATCCGGCCAGATATGCCAGAACGACGATAAAAATTATATAACCAATTGTTATTGAATCCATATCATTGATATGAAGCGAATCTTATAGCAGCGAAACTCATGAAATGATCCGGTTTTTATTGTTAAAATGCAATTAAAAATAAACATATACCATCAAACTCCGTAGGAGCGTCCTGTTTGTATAGCTTTCCAGATAAAGATTTTGGGTGCGTATCGGTCGGGGATGGCCGAAAAAAGGCCTATCCCCTCCCTGCTGCCTTCCCAAAATCATTATCTGAAAAGCTATAGAATGAAGGATATAAATATCAATCGAGCCCCGTAGGGGCGGCCTGTGTATTCCGGTGACAGGCCGCTCCGATGGAGCTTGATGGGAATAAACGCATCGATTTCTACAAACAAGTCGCCCCTGCGGGGTTTTTGCAGAAGATACCACTTTCATGCCTAAGGGTGAGCGAATGGGGAGGCCGCCTGACCATCCGATGGCTGCTTTGCCGGAAGGCTGTATGCGACACCTTCAGTCTTCAGCCTTCGGACTTCAGCCTTTCTTTTTCCCAAATTACCATCATTTGATCGGACATGAAAGGATGAATACGATCTGTGATGGCGCTGGGTGATTTTCCGGATAGACGTTTGATTTGGATCGATGAACCGTTATTCGCTTTTGTATCATCCGGGATGGTGTTATAATTTATCAATTATCCTGGACCAAATAATTCAGTGAAATTACTTTTCCGACAGCCTAATTATCCAGGAACACCGAAATTATTGATAAGAAAGGATGCTGAAAAGCCGTTATGAATCAACTGGATGCCATTTTTTCACCCCGATCGGTTGCTGTCATTGGTGCGTCCACCATGCCCGGCAAGGTGGGGCATGACATATTCGAGAACATCTTGAAGGGCGGATATACCGGAACGCTTTATCCGGTCAATCCATCCGCCCGATCCGTACTGAGTGTCAGGGCCTATCCCGGCATTCTGGATATACCCGATCCCATCGATCTGGCCATGGTCATTCTGCCACCTAAACTCTGCCTTCAAGCCGTTGATCAGGCGATTGAAAAAGGAGTTAAAGGCATGGTGATTGTATCCGCCGGATTCCGGGAAGTTGGACCGGAAGGGGCGGAAATTGAAAACCGGATTGTTGAAAAATGCCGTGAGGCCGGAATCCGTGTCATTGGACCCAACTGTCTGGGCGTGATCAATCCCCTGGCCTCGGTCCGTTTGAATGCCAGCTTCTCCGCCAGAATGCCAAAACCCGGAAATGTGTCGTTCATCTCCCAGAGTGGCGCACTCTGTACGGCGGTGCTGGATTTTGCGGCAGACCGGGAATTCGGATTTTCCAAATTCATCTCGATCGGGAATAAAGCCGATGTGGATGAACTGGATCTGCTCCGGTATCTGCATGCGGACCAAGACACCGAAGTGATCATGATCTATCTGGAGGAGCTGCGACGGGGAAGAGAATTCATTGACGAGGTCAAGGAAATCACATCCGGTGACAGACCCACGCCCATTCTCGTCATCAAAAGCGGCAGAACCGGCGCCGGCGCCCTGGCAGCCGCCTCCCATACCGGCGCCTTGGCCGGTTCCGAAGCGGTTTATGACGCCATTTTCAAGCAGTCCGGCATGATCCGGGTAGAGTCCATCGATGAGCTGTTTGATTTTGCCACAGCGTTTGCTTACAAAAATCTCAGCAGTCTGGGAAAACTGACCAAAAAAATTCCGTCCGGAAACCGGGTCGCCATCATCACCAATGCCGGCGGTCCCGGAATTGTGGCAACGGACATGACCGTTTCGTCCGGTCTTCAGCTTGCCCGGTTTCAACCGGATACACTTGAGGTTCTGGCCAGCCATTTGCCGCAGACCGCCAATATTCACAATCCCGTGGATGTAATTGGGGATGCGGCTCAGGACCGGTACGAAAACGCCCTGTCCGCCGTAATACGGGATGAGGGTGTGGATGGCGCCCTGGTGATTCTGACACCCCAGTCCATGACCAATTCACTGGGCACCGCAGAGGCCATTGCCCGAATCGCCAGAAAAACCCAAAAACCCATTCTCTGCTGTTTCATGGGAATCGTGGATGTCTCCAAAGGAGTCCGGTATCTCCAGGAAAATGGCATTCCGGTATTCAAATTTCCGGAAAACGCCGCCAAATCCATGGGGGCCCTGTACCGGTATTCCAAGTGGCTGAACCGGCACTTTCTGGCACAGTTTACACCCAAATATGACAAACAAGGGGCTTCCGAAATCATCCAGGCCTGCATCGATGCCGGAAAAACCACTCTGGGTGAGCTGGATGGGCTTTCCATTCTGGAATGTTACGGATTTAAAACCCTGAAAACCCGGCTGGCCCAAAATTCAGAGGCGGCGGCAGACATTGCCGCAGAGATCGGCTTGCCGGTTGTCATGAAAATTGTGTCCCCCCAGATTCTGCATAAGACAGATGCCGGGGGCGTGATGATTGGTTTGGAAACTTTGGATGATGTCCGGGCTGCATATGACCGTATCGTGTCCAATGCAAAAAACTATTCGGCGGATGCAGAAATAACCGGGGTTCTGGTTCAGCAGATGGCCACCCACGGCGAAGAACTGATTTTGGGCATGAACCGGTATCCGGTTTTTGGCCCCCTGATCATGGTCGGGATTGGCGGCATTTTTGTCGAGGTGTTTCAGGATGTGGTCTTCCGGCTGGCGCCGATTCAGCGTAACGAAGCCAGACGCATGATTCGAAGCATCAAAGGATATCGGCTGCTGGAAGGCATTCGGGGAAGACCGAAAGCCGATGTTACGGAACTGGAAAAACAGGTGGTCAGTTTTTCCGATTTTGTTGCCAATCACCCGGAAATTCAGGAAGTGGATATCAATCCCATCCTGGTTCATCCCGAAGGCCAGGGCATTACCGTTGCCGACTGCCGGATCATTCTGAAAACCGGATCGAATCCACATTGAAAAGATATTTTCAGCCAGGCAGGTTCTCCACGCGCACGACTCAAATCTCAACACGGAATGGCGCCCATGAGACGGGTTTATCCGGTAATCTTGCCGGTTCCAGATGCGGATAAACCGGCCAGGGGCCGGGAGCGAAACACGCTGCTCAGCAGACTGGCCAGACAGGCGGTTCATGCCTCGGCGCAAAAAGCCGGGGCTGCTATCCAGATACTGGAAAAGGCGGACAGCGGGCGCCCTCTGCCGGATAACGGGCTGTTCTGGTCGTTGTCCCACAAACCGGATTATGTGGCAGGCGTGGTCGATCACCATCCAATCGGGATTGATCTGGAAAAAATCAGGCCGGTTTCAGACGGCATGTACCGCATGATTGCCTTGCCCGGAGAATGGGACATGGGCGCGGATTGTGACAGGCAGACCCTGTTTTTTCGATACTGGACCGCCAAGGAAGCGGTATTGAAAGCCTTTGGAATCGGCCTGAAAGAATTGTCCCGTTGTCACATATCCGCCATTATGGATGATACCCGTATCGGTGTCCATTACCGGGAACAGAATTGTGTCGTCCAACAGATATGTTCAGACGGATATATTTTTGCCGTATTTGCAGGTGATGCCATCGTGGAGTGGTTCTGGATGTGATGGCAGCCGGCTGGTAATGGTGACTGCTTTGGCAATTGGGTGGACATCGATCAATAGGGAGAAACACAGATGAGACGCTTTCATTCTTACGGACCGGTTGATCAGGATATTCATTTTGCAGTACCCCGCACAGAACTGGTGGAAAACTGCCTGCAGCACATTCTGGGAGAACCCGGCAAAGGCGGTCATTATTTTACCATCTGGGCGCCTCGTCAAACCGGCAAGACTTGGCTGATGCGCCAGGTCAGGGCGCGGATTGAAAGGGATTATCCGGATACGTTCATTGTCGGAACCATGTCTGTTCAGGGCGTGATCATGGATGTGGAAGAACCGGTTGACCGGTTTTTACAGCGCGTGCCGCGGTTGATACAGGATTTTTTGAAGGTCGCAGTCGATCCCGTGGATTCGTGGGAGTCTTTAAAATGGCAATTTTCGAAAAGTTCAGGAAATTTTGTCAGACCGGTCATATTGTTTATCGATGAATTTGACAGTCTGCCATCAGCGGTTATTGACAGACTGGTGACCATGTTTCGGGATATCCACTTAAACCGGGAACTCTACCAGTTACACGGTCTGGCCCTGATCGGCGTCAAAGCCGTGCTGGGGGTGGACAGTCTGAGGGGATCACCTTTCAATATCCAGAGAAGCCTGCATGTGGCCAATCTGACACGGGATGAGGTGATATCCATGTTTGATCAGTATCAGACCGAATCCGGACAAACAGTTGATTCGGCCGTACTGGATGCGCTATATCAGGCGACCAATGGCCAGCCCGGGCTTGTTGGCTGGTTTGGGGAGCTGTTGACCGAAAAATACAATCCCGGCATCGGCAAGCCAATCGGCATGGATACCTGGAAATATGTATATCAAGCCGCTTTAAGCGTGGAGTGGAACAATACCATTCTGAACCTGGTCAAGAAGGTAAGAAGCGGCTATGTAAATTATGTTTTGGAGCTGTTTTCCCGTTCGGATGTTATATTTTCGCTGGATGCGGAATGGTGTGCCTATCTGTATATGAATGGTGTGATCACATTTCAAGTCCAAACGGATTCCGAGGGGCAACCGCAAACCATCTGCCGGTTTTCCTGCCCGTTCATTCAGAAACGGCTGTACAACGCACTGACTCATGATTTGATCGGAGACCGTCTGCCCATACTGGCACTGGAAATTCTGGATGATCTGGCAGATGTGTTTGAAGCCGGCCTCGATCTTCCGGCTCTGTTGTCCCGCTACAAGGCCTACCTGATCCGGATGAAAGCCAGGGGTCTGAATCCCTTCAAAGATCAGCCCCGGCGAACAGACCTGCACTACACCGAGGCGGTGGGGCATTTTCATCTGTATGCCTGGCTGCAGTCTGCAATCGGCAGACGGTGTATTGTCAGTCCGGAATTTCCAACCGGCAACGGCAAGGTGGATGTCCATATCAACTGCCACGGCAAACCAGGGATTATCGAGGTCAAAAGCTTTATCGATATGGCCGAGACCCGAAATGCCCGGATTCAGGCGGCTGCCTATGCCAAAAAACTGGGACTCGATGCGGTGACACTGGCCCTGTTGGTGCCGACCGATGATGAGGCTGTTCTGGAAAAATTGTCCGTTGAAAACATCATCGATAAAATCACGGTTAATGTCGTGGCCATCGGGTGGACATGATGGTCGGTAAAAGTCGGAAGACTGAAGGCTGAAGACTGAAGACTGAAGGTGCCAGCAAACAGCATTCAGGCAGAGCAGCCGTTTGAATGTCAGGCGGCCAGGCTGTTTTGGCTGAAATACAACTCGTTTGTTGCGCAATTATCAACACTTACTTGGAGGATGGTTAGTCGTGTCACTGGAAGAATTATTTCAACCCCAACTTTCGTGGTTGTCCGAATCGAATAAGGAAGACCTGTTTCAGGCGGCATTGACGGTTTTGGCCGATATCGGCATGCAGGTTCAGCATGACGAAGCCCTTGATCTGTTACAGTCTGCCGGGTGCGGAATTCTGGAAAATCAGATGGTTACCCTGCCTGCGGCATTGGTGAAAAACGCGATTGGTCTGGCGCCGTCCAGCATTCCGGTGTATGATCGAACCGGAAAATTGGCTATGGATCTGGGCGGACGCCGGTCCCATTTTGGAACCGGGTCGGATTTGATTTATTCGCTGGATTCGGCGACCATGTCCCGGCATCAGTGCGTTCTGGAGGATGTCAAGCGGGCTGCACGGGTCTGCGAAAGCCTGCCCAACATCGATTTCATCATGTCATTCGCCCATCCGAATGATATTTCACCCAAGGCTGCCTATCTGACGGAATTCTGGGCCATGCTTCAGAATTCCGTCAAGCCGGTCGTGTTTACATCGGAATGCCGGAACGACATGGCAGCCATCTGGGATATCGCCTGCATCATTCGGGGCGGCCCCGACCAACTGGCGAAGAAGCCCTATATGATTCAGTACGCCGAGCCCATCAGCCCCCTCAAGCATCCCCATACCAGCATTGACAAGCTGCTGTTCTGCGCGGAAAAACGGATTCCGGTAATTTATTCACCCGCACCCATTGCCGGATCGACCGCTCCCATGACCATTGCCGGGCATGTGGTTCAGGGACTGGCCGAATGTCTGTGCGGTCTGGTCATTCATCAGCTCAAGTCGCCGGGGGCGCCGTTTGTCATGGGCATGGGGCCGGCCGTCCTGGACATGGCAACCGGTCAATGTTCCTACAATGCCCCGGAATATTATATGGCATACATGAGCATGATTGAAATGAGCCATCATCTCGACCTGCCGTCCTGGGGATATGCTGGAACCAGCGACTCCCAGATTCCGGATGAACAGGCCTGTCTGGAAGCGGGGATGTTGACCTTCATATCGGCCATGAGCGGCGCCAATCTGAATCATGATGTGGGATATCTGGATTTTGGACGGACCGGAAGTCTGGAAATGATTGTCATCATGAACGAGGTGATCGATCAGGTCCGGCGGATCAAAAAAGGGGTGCCGATCGATGCGGATACACTGGCGGTCGATGTGATCCGGCAGGTTGGGGTGGGTGGAGAATTTTTGACACACGACCATACCTGCAAACATCTGCGCGCAACCCAGTGGCGGCCATCCCTGATTCATCGGGATGGCTATGAAAACTGGGTGGCAGCCGGGTCAAAAAGTCTTCTGGTCAGAGCCCGGGAAAAACTGGCGGAGATTCTGGAAAATCATCAGCCGCTGCCGGTTCCGGCGGATCAGGCGGCGGCCATTCAGAAATGCATCGATGAATTTGCCGTGTAAACGGGTTCAGAATGCCATTTTTTCCAGCGGCCGTCTTTCCGGGACATACTCATGCGGAATTTTTCCCTCATTCCAGTCCGATGACACATAGAGATTGCAGTAGCAACTGCCATATTCGGCCACGTCCTCGGTCCGATATACACAGGGGCAGATGATGTCCCGGTCTTTTTCCTTGTCACCGCTTGCCAGTCTGCACGGGCATACCATATACCCGTACCGCTCCTTGTTGACCAGAAGTGCGCTCAGGAGCCCATCCACCCATTCTCTGTCGGTGGAAAAAAAATATCCTTTTGGCTCCTGAACCTTTTTCAACATGTCATAAAGAGTCTGAACGTCCATCATAGTCCCAGCGCCTCCCTGATTTCGGTTTCCTTGTATCCCACAATGACCCTGTCGCCGATAATAATGGTGGGAAACGAGCATTTGGGATTGAATTTCTTGACATCTTCCAGAATTGCCGAGCGCTCTTCACCCTGCAACGTATCCACATCGATAAAATCATATTGAACCGTACAGTCTGCCAGAAGTTTTTTGGTGGATTTGCAGTGGCTGCATGTACTGAGTGAGAAGATTTTTACAGATGGTGCCATATTGATATCCTTTTTCAAGAGGTTAATAAGCGAATGGAACGATGGAATCATCCGGTACGATACATGACCGTTTAAGGCGCATTTTGATGGAAAAACTGATCGACCATCTCTACCACATAGGTGATTTGCTCTGTCGCAAGCTCGGGGTAAACCGGTAATGCCAGGGTTTCACTGGCTGCTTTTTCCGATTCCGGAAAATCACCGGGCTCATATCCCAGGTATTTGAAGCATTCCTGCAGATGAAGCGGAACCGGATAATAAATTTCAGACCCGACATCTTTCTCTTTCAAAAATGCCAAAAGCGCGTCGCGGTAATCGGGAATCCGGACTATAAACTGATTATAAACATGTCTTCCCGGCTTTTCAACCGGAAGAACGACATGCGGGGTCAGGTTTGCCTGTTCAAACAGATTTCGGTACAATTTGGCGTTTTGCTGACGTCGGTGTGTCCAGTGATCCAGATACTTCAGCTTGATGGTCACAATCGCGGCCTGGAGCGCATCCAGGCGAAAGTTTCCACCAATCATACTGTGATAATATTTGGGGGATGACCCGTGCACGCGCAGTTTGAGCAGCGTATCGAGGTTGTTTTTATCCCGTACGGTTACGAGTCCGCCATCGCCAAAAGCGCCCAGATTTTTGGAGGGGAAAAAAGAGAAACATCCATAGTCTCCCAGGGATCCGGCCCGTTTGCCCCCATATTCGGCCCCGATTGCCTGGGCGGCATCCTCGATTACGGTCAGGCCGTAAGATGCGGCAATGCCGGTTATGGCAGACATGTCCGCGCACTGTCCATACAGATGAACCGGCATGATGGCCTTGACACGGAACCGCTCTCCCGGATTCATTTTCTCCAGCACATCCTGAACGCAATGGGGTGACAGATTGAATGTTGCGGGGTCGATATCCGCAAAAACCGGTGTCGCCCCCAGTCTGGCAATCGAACCGGCGCTGGCAAAAAAGGTATAGGGAGACGTGATGACCTTGTCGCCCTGATCAATTCCGGCAGCCATCATGGCAATGATCAGGGCATCGGTTCCGGATGAAACACCGATCGCATGGGGGCATTGGCAGTAATCGGCCAGTTTTGATTCCAGGGCTTCAACATGGGAACCCAGAATGAACTGCTGACTTTCAAACAGGGAATGGATTACCGGCAATACATCCGGTTTGATCTGTTGATACTGGGTCGTCAAATCAAGTAGGGGGACTTTCACAAAAATTCCTTTACAGCACGGGGTTGTTTTAAAGGCTGAAGACTGAAGGCTGAAGGTACAGCAACCCGCATTCAGGGCGGATCAGCCGAAGGGCAGTCAGACGGCCTCTCATTACTCACTACTCACCACTATACCCGTGGTTCTGACCTGAATCAGGGTGAGCATGTCGTCAGTCGAATTCATCAGCTCGAGATGAGAATTTTCAGGCATCCGAAAGGATTCACCGGATTTCAGTACGCGCTCCGACGCATCCAGCCGGATGACTGCCTGACCATCCACAACACTCAAAATTTTGATGTCGTCCGGTCCGGTTTCGATTCGCGTGGCAGATCCGGGATAGATCATCATCCTGCCGACCCGGTACCGGTTTCGGGTTTCCAGAACCGTAAAACTGCCCCAGGGCCGGGATGCGGTGGTGTGCTGCTGATACTCCCACCGGTTTCCGGCCTTCAGGGTCGATACAATTCCCTTCACATCCCGGCTGGTTTCCATGTCCGAGACAAATATGGAATCCGGAGTCTCCACAATCACCATGTCCCGGATGCCATTGACGGCAATCAGCCGGTCATGCCCCATGACAAAACAGTTGCCGGCATGCTGGGCGATAACATCCCCGTGAAAGACATTGCTGTTTGAATCCTTGGGCAAAAAATCATACAGGGATTTCCAGGACCCGATGTCGCTCCAGCCGAATTCGGATGGCAGCACCGCACCTTTTGCGGTTTTTTCCATTACGGCAACATCGATGGCCAGATTGGGAAGTGCGCCGTAGTCATTCCGGTTCAGCACGGCGGATTGTGCCAGCATGGTGCGGACCTGCCGGACCATATCCGGCGCAAATGTTTCAAATTCCTGCAGCATGACCGATGCCCGAAAGGCGAACATGCCGCTGTTCCAGAAAAAATTGCCTGCGGACACATATTGCGTGGCCGTCTCGATATCCGGTTTTTCCACAAACCGCCGGATCTCCATGGCGCCATCCGGCAGGGGGGCTGCCCCTTCGATATAGCCATAACCGGTTTCGGGATAACCGGGACGAATGCCAAACGTCACGATATGGCCTGCCCGGGCCAGCCGAATTGCGGCCCGAAGCCGGTCGTGAAAGGCCTTTTGATCGCGAATGACATGATCTGCGGGAAAAATGCACAACACCGCATCGGAAACATCCTGAAGAATGCTGAAAATGGCCAGCAGAACCGCCGGCGCCGTGTTTCTGCCACAAGGTTCGGCAATGATATGATCCGGGGAATGAATGCCGATCTGCGCCAGATGGCGTCTGATATCGTGTTCATGCTCTTTGCCGCAGACGACCCGGACATTCTGGATATCCATGACCGGAACCAGACGTTTGATGGTGCTTTGAATCAGGGAATCTTCGCCGATGAATTTGACCAACTGCTTGGGGTACAACTCTCTGGAGACCGGCCACAGCCGGGTTCCGGACCCGCCGGCCAGAATGACCGGACAGGTCGGCAAATCGGACGCTGTCATTTGGAGTGATTCCTTTTCTCCCATTTTTTGCCGTTGGGACGGGCATCTGAGTGGCCGTTGGAAACAATGGGGCTGCAAACCGATTTGACGGCGGCATATCCCAGAAGAAAATTGACTTCCCGCTCCAGCTCAGGGCCTGCCCGAAGCCGGAATGATTCCGGAAGTTCAATGACGGTCAGGGCGCCATCAGCTCCCTGAAGGTTGATAAAGGTTTTGCAGGAACCCGGATACTGTTGCAGCAGGGACTTCAATTTCGTCAGGATATCCCGGTCGGTCCGGTTGCCATCGATGGAAATATGAAGCGTTGCAATCCAGGTTTCTTCCGCCTTTTCCACCGGGATGATGGCTTCGGCAATCAGTTTGACCGAGTTTTCGTCTTTTTCGACCTTTCCCTGAACCAGAACGGCCCGATCCTCGGCCATGATTTCGGCCACCGTGGCATACAGGCTGGAAAATACGGTCAGCTCCAGACTGCCGTGCATATCCTCCAGTGTCACAAACGCCATGAGGTCATCCCGCTTGGTCCGGATCACCTTGAGGGTTCGAATGATGCCACCGATGCGCACGATATCGCCATCGGATTTTTCCAGTATGATCAGGCTGTCGGCATTGGTGAATTTTTCCAGAACAGACGCCACATCTTTCAGGGGATGACCGGTCAGATAAAACCCCAGACAGTCCTTTTCATGGTCCAGCCGGGTTTTTTCATCCCATTCGGCAATGGCAGGCAACGGCAGGATATCAACGGGTGCGGATTTGCTATCGGTCATTCCAAACAGGCCCATCTGGGGGTCGGATTTTTTTCGTTGGGCGCTTTGCCCGCTGCTCATGGCATCATCCAGAATGCCCATCAACTGGGATCGAAATGCGCCGGTCCAGTCAAAGGCCCCGCATTTGATCAGGCTTTCCATGACCCGTTTGTTGACTTTTTTCAGCTCCACCCGGGCGCAGAAATCAAATATGGATAGAAATTTACCGGTTTTACGGGCTTCGATGACGGCATCGATCGCGCCTTCCCCCACGTTTTTGACAGCAACCAGACCAAACCGGATTTTATTCTCATCAACCGTGAATCCTTTTTCGCTTTCGTTGACGTCCGGGGCCAATATATCGATATGATGCGTGCGGCATTCTGAAATATACTTGACCACGCCATCGGACGAGTTGGTTTCACTGGTCAGAAGCGCGGCCAGGAATTCGACGGGAAAATGGGTCTTGAGATAGGCGGTCTGAAACGCGATCAGGGCATAGGCGGCACTGTGGGATTTGTTGAAGCCATACCCGCCGAATTTTTCAATCAGATCGAACAACTGCCCGGCCCGGTCTCCTGAAATGTTTTTGCTTACCGCTCCGGTTACAAACCGGTCCCGGTGCTTGGCCAGAATTTCCGGGATTTTTTTGCCCATGGCCTTGCGCAGGTCATCGGCTTCGGACATGGTATAGGATGCCAGTTCCACCGCGATTTTCATGACCTGTTCCTGATACACGATGACGCCATACGTTTCCTGCAACACCGACGCCAGCTCGGGAAGGAGATATTCCACGGTTTTTCGGCCATGCTTGCGATCCACAAAGTCATCGACCATGCCGCTGTCCAGGGGCCCCGGGCGGTAGAGCGCCACCAGCGCCACAATATCGGCAAAACACTCGGGTTTCAGGCGAACCATCAGGTCTTTCATGCCCGAGCTTTCCAGTTGGAAAACCCCGGTTGTGTCACCGGATGCCAGCAGTTTGTAGGTTTTTGAATCGGT
Organism: Desulfatirhabdiaceae bacterium; assembly: GCA_050179135.1. Classification (GTDB taxonomy): domain Bacteria; phylum Desulfobacterota; class Desulfobacteria; order Desulfobacterales; family Desulfatirhabdiaceae; genus UBA4064. The sequence goes on from JBFXFK010000016.1 coordinate 37,036, forward strand.
CAGGTCCAGATTGGACAGGTCGGGAGGAGTTTTCCCCTGGCCGGCGATAATCGCCAGGGCATGGGCCATGACCGTCAAATTCCGAAGACCCAGAAAGTCGAATTTGACCAGCCCGATTTTTTCCACGCATTTCATGTCGAACTGGGTGATCACCTCGCCCTTTTTCCCACGAAACAGGGGCAGATAATCCACCAGGGGTCTGTCCGATATGACAACACCCGCGGCATGGGTGGAGGCATGGCGCGGCAGACCTTCCAGAACCCGGCAGATATGGATGAGATCCGCCACGTCCGGCCGGCTTTCCATCAGTTCTGTCAGGCGGGGTTCCTGTTTCAGCGCGCTGTCCAGGCTGATGTTCAGAACATCCGGAACCATCTTGGCAATGGCATCCACTTCCCGCAGGGGAATGTTCATGGCCCGGCCCACATCGCGGATGACGGCGCGGGTTTTCAGTTTTCCAAAGGTGATGATCTGGCTGACAAATTCGCCACCGCCATACCGGTCCACCACATATTTATAGACATCTTCCCGGCCATTGATGCAGAAATCGACATCGATATCCGGCATGCTTTTTCTGGCCGGATTCAAGAACCGTTCAAAAATCAGGCCATGCTCCAGGGGATCGAGATCCGTGATGCTGAGGGAATAGGCGACGAGGCTGCCGGCAGCAGAGCCCCTTCCGGGTCCGACCGGAATCTGATGGTTTTTGGCATAGTGGATGAAATCGGATACGATCAGAAAATACCCGGGAAACCCCATTTCCCGGATCACCCGGATTTCATAGTCCAGCCGGCTTTGATATTCCTTTATATCGATATCCGGGCGGCGCATCTGAATCAGGCGCCATTTTTCCGCAAACCCGGCTCTGACGCGCTCTTCAAACAGGTCGTCTGCGGAGCGGTTGTCATCCGAACGGGTGTACCGGGGGAAATGATAGGTCTTGAAATCGAATTCGATCTGACAGCGGGCCGCGATTTGCGCCGTGTGGGCAACGGCAAGGGGATAGTCCTGAAAATAGGTCTCCATTTCTTCGGGTGATTTGAAATAGAGCTGATCGGTTCTGAATTTCAGGCGTTCAGTATCCTGAATGGTTTTTCCGGTCTGAATACAGAGCAGGACATCGTGAGCCCGGACATCTTCCTTGTCCAGATAATGACAGTCATTGGTGGCCACCATCGGAACCGACAGCTTATGGCTCAGTTCCAGAAGCGCCTGATTGACGGTTTCCTGATCGTCGATGCCATTGTTCTGAACCTCCAGAAAAAAACGATCCTCTCCAAAAAGCTGCTGATAGCACCGGATGGCGGTTTCCGCCGCTTCTGACTGATGTTGAAGAATCAGCCGGGGGATTTCGCCATGAAGACAGGCGGACAGGGCAATCAGCCCTTTTGAATGGGCTTCAAGAATGGAGCGGTCAATCCGGGGTTTGTAGTAAAAGCCTTCCAGTTGTGCAATTGAGGCCAGCTTGCAGAGATTCCGGTATCCCTCGTTGTTTTCCGCCAGAAGAATGAGATGGCGCAGTTCCTTGTTGTCCTGGGCGGTTCGATCGGAGATGGTTCTGGGGGCAATGTAACATTCACATCCAATAATGGGTTTGACACCTGCCTTGTGGCATTGTTCATAAAAATCAACCGCGCCGAACATGGTGCCATGATCGGTTATGGCCACGCTGTTCATGCCGAACCGGGCGACCCGCTTCAGGAGGGAATCGATGCGGATGGCCCCATCCAGCAGGCTGTACTGGGTGTGAACATGAAGATGGATGAATTCGGACATGAGCTCAGATCAATCCAGCCGGTAATTGGGCGCTTCTTTGGTGATGATGACATCATGAACATGACTTTCCCGAAGACCGGCGGCGCTGATGCGGATGAATCGGGCCCGGTTTCGAAGCTCTTCGATGGACTGGCAGCCCACATAGCCCATGCCGGCTTTCAGGCCCCCGATCAGTTGAAACACATTGGATGAAATCGTACCCCGATAGGGTACCCGTCCCACAATGCCTTCCGGAACCAGTTTGTCGTCCTCGGCCTGTTCGGTCTGATAATAACGGTCCTTGCTGCCTTTCTGCATGGCCTCCAGTGATCCCATTCCCCGATAGACCTTGTAGCTGCGGCCCTGAAAAAAAATGGATTCGCCGGGGCTTTCCTCGGTTCCGGCAAAAAGTCCGCCGATCATGACCACATGGGCGCCGGCGCCAATCGCCTTGGTGATGTCACCGGAAAACTTGATGCCGCCGTCTGCAATGAGAGGAACACCGGTTTGATCGGAAATATCCTTGCAGTTCATGATGGCGGTGACCTGGGGAACCCCCACGCCGGCCACAATACGGGTGGTGCAGATGGAACCCGGACCGATTCCAATCTTGACGGCATCGACACCGGCCAGAATCAGATCGTGGGCGCCTTTTGCCGTGGCCACATTGCCGGCGATCAGTTCCATTCCGGGATGGTTGTGTTTCAGGGTCTTGACTGCATCGATCACGTTTTTGGAGTGCCCGTGCGAGGTATCGATCAGGAGGATGTCCGCGCCGGCTTTCAGAAGTTTTTCCGCCCGTTCTTCCATGTCCGGACCCACACCGACGGCGGCCCCCACCCGAAGTCTGCCCATGACATCCTTGCAGGCATTGGGATATTTTCTGATTTTTTCCAGATCCTTGATGGTGATCATGCCGGTCAGTTTGCCGGTTTTGTCAACGACCAGAAGCTTTTCGATGCGGTGTTGATGCAGCAGCTTTTTGGATTCTTCCAGGGTGATGCCCTCATGGGCTGTAATCAGGTTTTCCCGGGTCATGACATCCGATACGCGACGGGTGGTGTCTGTTTCAAATCGCAGGTCCCGGTTGGTGACGATACCGACCAGTCGATCCCCGTCCGTGACAGGAACACCGGAAATATGATAGGCCTCCATGAGTTGCAGAACATCTTTTACCGTCTGATCCGGTCGAATGGTGACCGGATCGATAATCATGCCGCTTTCCGACTTTTTGACTTTTCCGACTTCAATGACCTGATTTTCGATGCTCATGTTGCGGTGAACAAAACCCAAACCGCCTTCTCTGGCCATACTGATTGCGGTGCGGGATTCGGTTACAGTATCCATGGCCGCGCTCACAATCGGCACATTCAGTTTCAGGTTGCGTGTCAGGTTGGTGCTGACCGTCACATCTTTTGGCAGCACATCGGAATAGCCCGGCAGCAGCAGGAGATCGTCAAATGAAAAGGCTTCCTGAATGGTTTCTGGTGTCATGTTCATCGTATCCTTATAATGGTAATAGCGGGTTTTCAATTAAGCCGGTTAGCGGTTCAGCCTTCTATTTCTTTTTTTTGACCTGTTACCATAACACAGTTTTTTCAAACGCGCAAAATCAGAATCGGCGATTTGTCACCTTGACAATATGCGTCTGTCATAATAAATACTCCAGTATCGTAATCACTGTTGTTGAAAACGTGGCAAGTCAATTTTTCGCGTTTTTCGCGTATTTTGTAGTGAAATAGTGTTTTTATGACAAAAATTCGCCAGTTTTTATGAATATGAAATTCCAAATTCGAAATCACCCAACAGACCCATGCTGATCGAAATCAATCCCCAAAATCCCCAGCAGCGACTGATCAATCAGGTTGTTGCCATTCTTCTGGAAGGCGGTGTCATCGCGTATCCAACCGATACCTTTTATGGTATCGGATGCGATATCATGAACAAGCGGGCCATTCAGAAAATATATCAGATAAAACAGCGGGATTCGGGAAAACCATTCAGTTTTATCTGTTCGGATCTCAAACATATCAGCGACTATGCCAAAGTTTCCAATTATGCATACAAAACCATGAGGCGCCTGTTGCCAGGACCCTACACCTTCATTCTGGAAGGATCGAAACTGGTGCCCAAAATGATGCTGACCCGTCGAAAAACAGCGGGCATTCGCGTGCCGGATCATCCCATCTGCATCGAACTGGTCAAACAATTGGGAAATCCCATCATATCCACCAGCGCCACAACACCGGACGGCGAGATTTTTCATGATCCATCATTGCTTCATGACTATTTTGGAAATCGCCTGGATCTGGTTATTGATGGTGGCCTGGTGCCGGGGTTGCCCTCCAGTGTCATTTCCCTGATTCAGGATATTCCTGAAATCATACGGGAAGGCCAGGGGGACCTCAGCGGATTCTGAAAGGAGACCATGAATATTAAAACCCACCACAAAACATGTGCGACACTGGTCGGAACCCCGCTTGAAGTGGGCAACAATTTCAGCCGGGTCTGGTTGACAGCAACCGATCAGATGGCTGTGGACGATACCGGACTGGTTCATGGCGGTTTTGTTTTCGGGCTGGCAGATTATGCGGCCATGCTCGCTGTCAATCATCCCAATGTTGTTTTGGGCGCTGCTGAGGTGCGGTTTCTCAAGCCGGTCAAAATCGGAGAGGGGATTATTGCAGAAGCATCTGTCGAACCGGCCGAGGGGAAAAAGCGGATGGTTACGGTTCGGGTATTGCGGGAGGAGGATTGTGTGTTTACCGGAATATTTACCTGCTTTACCCTGGACAGGCATGTTCTGGCCCCGTCTGATTGACGGTTTTATGATCGGCTTTCCTGCGATTTTTTTTGCCTTTTTTTGCTGCCAGAATCCGGATTGAGGGTTGACAACAGGCATTGAAATGGTTTATTCCCTTGGTGCCTGCGTTCTCAGGCTGATCAAACAGGTCGTGTTTTTCGTAGTTAAAAAGTATTTTCACGGTAAATGTTCATAAATCATTTCAGAGGGTTCACTCCCATATATGAAAATGACACTTACCGCTTTCAACCCAAAAATCAACACGCAAAACCCAAAACGTTTTTTGCATTTTCACGGTAATACCAGACGCAATTGGGACAAACCGAAACTGACGAATGGACCATGCAAAGACAAATTCGAAACTTTTTGTGTCATAACAGAATCATTTGGATTGTTTGCTGCGTTATCATCGCCATATCAACGCCCCGCGCATCCGGCATGGAAAGCCTGATGGACTCTCCGCTGTCTTCTTTTGGCCTCACGGAAGAAGAGTTTGAAAGCCAGGCCAAGGAATATCTTGGTATTCCCTACCGAAAAGGCGGAACATCACCAAAAGGAATGGATTGCTCCGGCTTTGCCCGAAAACTGTACGCCCGCCTTTTTGGAATTGAGCTGCCCCACAACTCCATTCAGCAATACAAGTTTTCATCCCTGCAAAAGATCGATGACGAAGAACTTCAGCCCGGTGATCTGATTTTTTTTGCCAACAAAAAGAAAAAGCGCATCAATCATGTCGGGGTTTACCTGTCAGATGGACAATTCATTCATGCCAGCACCAGCAAGGGAATTATGGTTTCCAATCTGGATGACAGCTATTGGAAAACCCGGTTTGTCAGCTCAAAACGCCATTTGGCGTTGAATTCGTATTCGGATGCCGAAGAAGTCCGGTTTGAGGGAACCCTGGAAATGCCGATTCATCAAAACGGTGTTATCAAAGGTTATGCACGGGATGAATTCAGGTCATATGCGCCCGCATATTCCAGCAATCAGATGGCGGCATTTGATTTTAATACGTGTGATGTCCGCGAACAGGAAAGCACCCACCTCCATCAGTATGAAATGGCGTACAGTCGTTCCCTGTTCAACAGCCTCAGTCTGAATTTCAGCGCCATCCACGAAAAATTTGATGCGTCAACCGCCTGGAACGGATTTGATACCTATTCCGATCATATCAGTTTTCGATTCAACAGTTTTTCTTCTGACACGGCAGTGCGTCAGGGTCTGAAGCTGGCAAGCGACATTCGGCCCAGCAACTGGCTCAGTATCACCCCTTCCATCACCTATTTTGATTATTCCCCGGAAAATCGGGATCTCATGGATGTTCCCAAACGAACCCTGGGGGTGAATACCCGCCTGTCTTCCATAAACCAGAACTGGTCTCTGTCCATGTCTGTGCAGTATTCGGATCAGGAAGATCTGGTCAGTTTGACCACTGCCGATGATATGCTCAGTTCTCTGGATATGGCCATCAAACTGGGAATAAACCTCACGGATAACCTGCAATTCTCCATCATGGGCAAACACGATGTCAGGTCAACGGCATATGGGTTGTCCGAAGACACTGTTTTCATGGAACCCGCTGCGAGTGATGTATATCTGACCTTTGATTTGAATTATTGATCGTTCAGAATGTGAAATCCTTGAGCCAACAAATTTTTCAAGGACAAAAACAGATTTTCCGGAAACTGGCCCCAGACAAACCAATCCCATGTTTCACATTTATCCGGTTCCTTAACCTGGAGTTCGCCGTCATGATAGTCGGCAACGACAAACAGGGTAACATAGTGTTTCTTCTCTTCTTCAAATATGTCGTTGGTGAAGGTCGCATACCGGATATGATTGATTGAAATACCGGTTTCCTCAAATACTTCACGCCTGGCACAGCTTTCTATCGATTCATTCATCTCCAGATGACCACCGGGAAACGCCCAGGCTCCTGATCCATGCGAGCCTTTTCGTTTTCCCAACAATACGGTTCCATTTTTTATGACAATAACCGCAACGCCGATCAATGGTCTGTCCTTCATCAAAACTCCTTGAAAATTCTTGCAAGCGGATGGCCTTTGGCTTCTATGACCAGATCATTAAAATACCCATAAGCGGTTTGAGACACATCGTATTCCGCATTATGCAGCCGTTCCTGGACCCGATCCAAAAGCAATTTTGCCTGGCCGGGTTCGGCCTTTTCTTCAGCCAGATGGGTAAATGAATGCAACAGTATTTTTTTGACGTCCCATTTGCGGGCAAGCCATTTGGCGTTTTTGACAAGTTTTGTTTCCGCTGAACTGGCTTCCTGAATGTCCCTGGGTTCGACATGCACAAATGCGACCACGACATTTTCAAATTGTTCCGGACCGGAATCCGGGACATCATCCAGTGTCTTTATGGTTGGAGTCCATGCAAATTTGTCACAAAACCAGAATAATACTCTCATGCATCCCCTTTCATGTGTCAGTATCCGGTATCAGCCGCTTGCCCAAACTCACCACAGGATCATGCCGGTACCCCAAACTTTCGTAGAAACCGATAACCTTCTGATTGGTGGCGCGAATCTGCAAATTGATCTTGGGGCATCCGGCAGCCTTGAGCATGGCCTCTGCATGGTCCATGATCATTTTGCCAAATCCATGTTCCTGCAAATCCGGCCTGACAGCCAAATAGTTGATCCAGCCCCGATGGCCTTCAAACCCGGCCATGCATGTGGCCATGATCTCGCCGTCAATTTCACCAACCAAAAACCATTCGGGATGAACCGTTAACTTGCGTTCAATATCCTTGACGGGATTGTTGTGTGATACGACAAGACCGCATTTGATCCAGAGTTCCACAACACTGTTTTGATCCGACAATTGAAATGGCCTTATTTTCATATTGATTCCTCCAGACAGCCCATCTTCTGCCGGACGAGCCGGTACCCGCCGGTTGCCCGGGGGACGAATTCAAGTTTGTGGGTGATGCAATCAAGCCGGTCCCTTTGGTGTGTGACATAGATAATGCTGGTTTCCGTGTTTTTCCCGATGTCGTCAATCAGATCCAGAAGCATTTGGCGGTTGGCATAGTCAAGCCCTTCAAATGGCTCATCCAGAATCAGCATGGCCGGAGATTTGATCATGGCCCGAACGATGAGGACCATGCGCTGTTCTCCATAGGACAGGCGGGCAAAGGCGCGTTCTCCATATTCTTCCATGCCGACCCGCCGTAACCACAGACCGGCGATCCGCCGCTGCACGTCCGTGGCATTTCGGAAAAGACCGACCGAATCGAAAAAGCCGGACAGAACCACCTGAAATGCGGTTATCGGCGCCCCTGTTCCCTGGTACCGGATCTGAAATTCCGATGAAATCAGACCGATTTTCTGCTTGATATCCCAGATGCTTTCCCCGGTTCCCCGCCTTCTGCCGAAAAGATGGATTTCATTGGCATAGGCCTGCGGCTCATCCGCAGTGATCAGGCGGATCAATGTGGATTTTCCGGCGCCGTTGGGTCCTGCGATAACCCAGTTTTCCCCCTTTTTGACCTGCCAGTCGATGTGATCCAGGACAGGGGTCTTCCCATAAATAACGCTTACATCCGTCATCCGGATCAGGGTGGGGGACGCATCGTCAAAAACCGTGCCGGCAGGGGCTTTGATCGCTTCCGGAAACTGGGCAGTGAGATTCTTGACGGGATAGAGGTCCGATGTGAGCTGTTTTTCATGAAGCATTCCGGCCGGACCTTTCCGGAAAATTCTGCCGTCTTTCAGGCACAGGGCATGGGTGATACGGGCCGGGATTTCTTCAAACCGGTGTGTCACCAGGAGTACCTGGATGCCGGAAGCCATCACATGATCGGTTAATTGAATCAGTGATCGGGCCGATTGTGCGTCCAATCCATCATAGGGCTCGTCCAGGATGAGCAGTTGGGGCTGTGCCATCAAGGCATCGGCGATCAACAGTTTCCGCATTTCGCCGGTGGAAAGCTGCCTGATTTCCCGGTTAAAAATGCGGCCGATGTCGAGAAGTGCGATGAGTTCCCGAACCCTGTCCGGATTGCCGATGGCTTCGGCCGAAGCCTTCAGGAGGCTTGCCGGCGTAACAAGGCCGTCATCGAGGCGGCCGCTGAAATATCTGGAATGATCTTTGTCCGCTTCCCGGCGGATCAGGGCCGAATGCCGCTCAAAGGAGACATAACGCGTGCGTTCACGCAATCCTTCTGCAATGGAAAAATCACCCCGGTAATACAGTTTTCCCAGAATGATTTTCAGAAGCGATGTCTTGCCGGCCCCGTTGGGACCGACAATGACCCAGTTCTGACCGGGTTTTATCTCCCAGGAAATATCCGTGAGCACGGTTTTGCCGCGAATGACCGAATCCAGTTTGTTGAAGATGATGAGTGACATTTACAAACGCTTTTTATTTATAATACAGCTTGTCTTCAAGTATCATAAAACCACGGATCGCATGCCCGAGGCCATAGGGAATCGGATCTGATGGCCAGGGGAACATTTTTCTGCCCACAAAAAACATGCCCGTTCGATGCGTTTGTCGACCGGTGATGAGTTCGGCAATGGTTTTGCCGTTTAACGTGGTCAGTGAAACGCCGTGACCCATGCAGCCTAACGAGAAAATGGCCTTCCTGTCTCCGCCGAGGTATCCGATGACCGGCGCCATATCCAGCGTAATGGAAACCGGTCCGCCCCAGCGATGGGTAAACTGAATCCCCTTCAATTGGGGGAAAATCTCGCGTACATGTGTTTCCAGAAGTCCGAATATCCTGTCATTCAAATCCCTGTTCAAGTCTCCCCCATACCCCAAACTGACATCACCGCCGCCCATCACGATGCGGTTGTCTTTTGTCAGCCGATAATAGTGGATCAGGTCCCGTGCATCCTCGACACCGGCCCGGCACTTCCACCCGATCGAATCGTATTGCTTTTGGGTCAAGGGTTCTGAAATCACGATGTGAGTGAATGCGGGGATTTGAAGGTTTTTCAGCTCCGGGAAAAGAATGGAATAGGCGTTGGTGGCAAATACAAGGTATTCGGATTCAATTTCACCTGTTTCCGTGTGGACGATAAATCCGGATGTTGCTTTCTTCCCGAATTTTTTGACCGGTGATTGTTCGTATATGACAGCACCGCTTTTTTCAGCCAAGTCTTTCATCCCTCGCGCCAGCTTGGCCGGATTTACGATGCCGCAGCGGGGCTCAAACCATCCCTCTTTGTAAAAATCCGTTTCAAATTCGGCAGACAGCCGGTCCCTGCCCCATCGTTCCACTCCGCCAAGCCCCCATTTCTCCATTATTTTAAAATCATGCGCGATGCGTTTCATCTGGGCAGGACTGGTGCCCACCAGGAGGTAGCCGCTGCGCTCATAATCGCAATCAATGTTGTTTTGCGTGATAATGTCATGGAGGTAATCCACGGCTTCCTCCATATACTGATGGGCGGATTTTGCTTTTTCATCGTTGAACCGGAACTTGGTGATCCCTTTGGTCAGGCCGAAAAGGGTCATGGAAAAACCGCCGTTGCGGCCGGACGCACCATAGCCGCAGACATCGGATTCAAGAATGCGGACATCAATGTTTGGATTGATTTGTTTCAGATGATAGCCCACAGACAGGCCCGTGTATCCGCCGCCGATAACCGTGACATCTGCTTTCTGGGCGCCTTCGAGACCGGGATTGGGCGTTATGGCGTGGGGCAAGGATTCCAGCCACCAGCTTTTGGATCGGTAGTCATTCATTTTCTAACTCCTTTTTAAGGCTGTCGGAAATAAATAAATCCACTGGATTGCGACGGATTTTGGTTTGTCTGCAAG